>NZ_CP006992.1:4800380-5117915 GCF_001542815.1 Methylobacterium sp. AMS5 | reverse complement strand
CCTCGGTCCGTTCCACGGTGAAGCCGGCACCGCCGAAAGCGCGGGCGTAGGCGGCAAAATCCGGGTTCACGAGATCGGTGGCGAGAACACGGCCCGGAAAATCGCGCTCCTGATGCATACGGATCGTGCCGTAGCTCGCATTGTCGGCGACGATGCAGACGATGTTCAGGCCGTACTGCACGGCGGTCGCGAATTCCTGGCCGTTCATCAGGAAGTCGCCGTCGCCGTTGACCGAGATCACCGTGCGGTCGGGAAAGACCCGCTTCATCGCCACAGCCGCCGGCACGCCGTAGCCCATCGAGCCGGAGGTCGGCGCCAAGTGGGTGGCAAGGCGGCGGAAGCGGTAGAAGCGGTGGATCCAGGCGGCGTAGTTGCCCGCGCCGTTGCACAGGATCGCATCCTCCGGCAGCGCCTCGCGCAAATGCACCATCACCTGCCCGAGATTGACCGGGCCGGGCTGCGGCGTCGGGGTCTGCGACCACGCCAGATATTCGTCATGGGCCGCACGGGTCTCGGCCGCCCACGGAACGGAGGCCGGCGCATCGAGCCGCGCCAGAGCCGCCGCCATCCGGGCCGGCGCGGCGGTGATGCCGAGATGCGGAACGTAGACCCGGCCGAGTTCCTCCGCTCCGGGATGGATGTGGACGAGCCGGGTGCGGGGTGCCGGGATGTCGAGGAGCGAATAGGTCTGGCTCGCCACTTCGCCGAGGCGGCCACCCAGTACGATCATCAGGTCGGCGGCCTTGGCCCGCGCCACCAGCTTCGGGTTGGCGGCAAGCCCGAGATCGCCCGCGTAGTTCGGGTGCAGCGGGTCGAACAGCGGCAGGCGGCGGTAGCTCGTGGCCACCGGCAGATCGAAGGTTTCGACAAAGCGGCGGATGTCGGCATAGGCCTGCTCGGTCCAGCGGCTGCCGCCGAGCACCAGGAAGGGATTTTTGGCCTCCGCCAGCAGGGCGGCGAGGCGCTCCAGATCCTCCGTGCCGGGTGCGGCCTCGATGGCGGCGAAGGGCGGAGCCAGCGGCCCCTCGGCGGCGTCCTTCAGCATGTCCTTCGGCAGCGCCATCACCACCGGGCCCGGCCGCCCGCCGGTGGCGGTGTGGAAGGCGCGCGCGACGTATTCCGGCATCCGCGCGCCGGTCTCGATCTCGGTGGCCCATTTCGCGATCGGACCGAAGGCGGCGCGGTAATCGACCTCCTGCCACGCCTCGCGGTCGCGCAGACCCCGCTCGATCTGGCCGACGAACAGGATCATCGGCGTCGAATCCTGCTGGGCGATGTGGATGCCGGCCGAGGCGTTGGTGGCGCCGGGACCGCGGGTGACGAAGCAGATGCCGGGCCGCCCCGTCGCCTTGCCGTGGGCCTCCGCCATCATCGCCGCGCCGCCCTCCTGGCGGCAGACGGTGAGCGCGATGCCCGATTCGTAGAGCGCATCGAGCACCGGCAGGTAACTCTCGCCCGGCACCGCGAAGACGTGGGTGACGCCGTTGGCCACGAGCTGATCCACGAGCGCCTGGGCGGCGTTCCGCCCGCGGCTTCGGGTGGGGAGGGCGGCGTCTGGGCTCTGGGACATCGCTTCGATCTCGCTTGACGGCAGGACGCGTCCCGGTTCGGGACCGTCCCTCGGCGCATCCTGCGGTTCGTGCCGGAACTGAACAGTTTCCGGCCCGTCCAGCCGGGCCCTGGACTTGCACAGACGAGCCGCAAGGACAGGCAACGCCATAGCAATGAACCGATAACGTCCGGTTTCGACCGGTGCGGAACGGCCGGGTTTCACAAGGTCCCATTTCAGATCGACGAACGGATTGCGAACCATGCTTGCGCACCGGAGATCATCGACACTCTGCACCTCGGCCGGCTCGCTCGGCGGATGGGGGGCGTGATGGCCGCTGCCGCACGGGCGCCGGAACCCGCCATCGACGGGGGGCTCCTCAAGCAGGCGATGCGCCGCCTCGTCGGCGGGGTCGTCGTGATCACCGCCGGAACCGGCGAGGACCGGGTCGGGCTCACCGCGACCTCGGCAGTCTCCCTCTCCGTCGATCCGCCGACCATGCTGGTCTGCGTCAACCGCAACTCCTCGACCTGGCCGGTCATCGCCCGGCGTCGGCATTTCTGCGTCAGCATCCTCGGGGCCGGGCAGCAGGCGACCGCCGAGCGTTTCGCCGGGATCGGCGGGCTGCGGGGCGCCGCCCGCTATCGCGGCGCGGATTGGACGATCATGGAATCGGGCGCCTCCGGCCTCACCGAGGCGCAGGCCATCGTCGATTGCGCGCTGGAGGAGGTCATCGAGCGGCATAGCCACGCCATCCTGCTGGGCGCGGTCCGCGAGGTGCGGCTGAACCCGATGGAGCGGCCCTCCCTGGCCTATGGCGGCGGGCGCTTCATCGGGATCTCACCGGATCAGGCAGCACGCGGCACCGGCCGCATTCGGGGCGCGGTCGACCACAAGACCGATTAACCAGCAACGTACTTAATATCAAGAAACACTTCCCACGCATGATCAACAATAATATCTACGCAATCCATGTTGTATTGAATTCGAATTGGTCGCAGAACAATCCAGTCGGCACAGGCCAAAGGGAAAAGGACAATGTCGCAAGCAGTGACGGCCAATATCGCGGATCGCACCATGGGCCTCGCCTACGCGATCGCCGCCCGCCACGCGATCAAGCCGGAATTCGATCGAGCGGACGCCCTGGTCGATGTCGGGCTCTCGTCGCTCGATCTCGTCAACCTGATGGTCGCGGTCGAGGCGGAGTTCGACATCATGATCCCGCCGGCGAGCCTGACGCCGAAGAACTTCTACTCGATCGAGACCATCGCCCGGATGGTCGAGAGCGTGCGCGGCCCGGGCGCCTGAGCGTCCCGGACGCTGCTGCCCCTCGCGAACATCTCTGACGTGCCGCCGGCCCGGCCGGCTTCAGTCCAACGGAGCCCAGCCATGACGATGCAGCCCACGACCCGGCCGGACGGCCGCGCCGACGATGCCGCCGACCTCCTGACCCGCGCGAGCGCCGCCGCCGCGATCGCCGCCACCCACGCGGACGCGGTGGATCGCGACGGGCGCTTCCCCGAGGAGGCCGTCGCCGCCTTCCGCTCGCAGCGCCTGCTCGGTGCGGCCGTGCCGATCGAGCTCGGCGGGGAGGGCGCCTCGGTCCGGATGCTGGCCGAAATCTGCTACGTGCTGGGCCGCGCCTGCGCCTCCTCGGCGATGATCTTCGCCATGCACCAGACCAAGATGGCCTGCCTGATCCGGCATGGCCGCGGCGAGCCCTGGCAGGACGGCTTGCTGCGCCGCATCGCCGACGAACAGCTCCTGATGGCCTCCTCGACCACCGAGGGCCAGGGCGGCGGCAATGTCCGCTCCTCGTCCGCCGCGATCGAGGCCGACGGCGACGCCGTCACACTGGAGCGGGCGGCGACCGTGATCTCCTACGGCGCGCAGGCCGACGGCGTCGTCACCGTCGCCCGCCGCTCGGCCGAGGCCGGCCCCTCCGACCAGGTGCTCTGCGTCTTCCTGCGCGAGGACTACACCCTGGAGCGCCTGAGCGGCTGGGAGACGCTCGGCATGCGCGGCACCTGCAGCAGCGGCTTCCGCCTCGTCGCCCGCGGCCGCCCCGAGCAGGTTCTCGCCGCCCGCTACAGCGACATCCACAACCGGACCATGACGCCGGTCTCGCACATCCTCTGGTCGAGCGCCTGGGCCGGAATCGCGGCCTCCGCCGTCGACCGCGCCCAGGCCTTCACCCGTACGGCGATGCGCGGCGCCGGCGGCGTCGCCCCGCCCGGCGCGCTGCACTATGCCCGCGCCGTCTCCAGCCTGAAGCAGGCCCGCGCCCTGATCACCCAGGCGCTCGACACCTTCGAGGGGGCCGAGGACGATCCGGCAGCACTCGCCGGCCTCGACGTGCAGACCGCACTGACGATGCTCAAGGTCGAGGTCTCCGAACTCGCCGTCGCCACCGTGTCGAGCGCGCTGCGCGCCAACGGCCTAGCCGGCTACCGCCAGGACGGCGCGTTCAGCATCGGCCGGGCGCTGCGCGACATCCTCTCGGCGCCGATCATGATCCACAACGACCGGATCATGGCCAACCTCGCCACCGCGACGCTGATGTCCCCGGTCGCCGCCTCGCTCGGCGCCTGAGGCCGCCCGGCGATCCCGACTCGCACTGCCCTCGACGCCTCGGCTTGGCCGAGGCCCGCTCCGCGGGGCGCTCTTCGCGCCCGACAGGCGGAGCACAGGCTCCTCTGCCCCCTTTGCCGAAGGACTGCCCGCCATGAACATGCCCGTGATGAACGCGCCGGCCTCCCCGCCCGCGACCGACCCGCTCGACGCCCTGTTCGACGCGATGTTCAAGCCGATGAATGCGCAGGGCGTCTACGCCCGCACCGGCGCCTACGAGTCGGTGGTCGAGGCGCTGGCCGCCTTCATCTCGGCACGGCGCGAGGCCGACACGGAGGTCTTCCGCTTCCCGCCGGTGATGAGCCGGGCGCATCTGGAGCGGCACGGCTACCTCAAGAGCTTCCCCAACCTCCTGGGCTGCGTCTCCTGCCTGGAAGGCACCGAGACGGAGATCCGCGCTTCGGCCGACAAGCATCTGGAGGGCGGCGACTGGACCACCGGCCTCGAGACCGCCGACCTCGTTCTGACCCCGGCCGCCTGCTATCCCGTCTATCCGATCGCCGCCGCCCGCGGCGCGGTGCCGGCCACCGGCTACCGCTTCGACGTCGCCTGCGACTGCTTCCGCCGCGAGCCCTCGCGCCATCTCGACCGGCTGCAATCCTTCCGGATGCGCGAATACGTCCGCATCGGCACGCCGGAGCAGATCGTCGCCTTCCGCGAGAGCTGGATCGCGACCGCCACCGCCATGGCCGACGAACTCGGGCTCCCCTACACGGTCGAGACCGCCAGCGACCCGTTCTTCGGTCGGCTCGGCCAGATCATGGCCTTCAGCCAGCTCGAACAGGCCTTGAAGTTCGAGTTGCTGATCCCGCTGCGCGGTGCGGCCGCCGGCACGGCCTGCATGAGCTTCAACTATCACCGCGAGCATTTCGGGACGACCTGGGGCCTCAACCTGGAGGACGGCGAGCCCGCCCATACCGGCTGCGTCGCCTTCGGCATGGACCGCCTCGCGGTGGCCCTGTTCGCCACCCACGGCGCCGGCATCGACGCGTGGCCGGCCTCGGTCCGCGCGGCGCTGAAGTTCTGACGTTAAGGCACCGTCCGATGCCGCTCGATCCGCATGTCAGCCGCTTCCTCGACATGATGGCGCTTGGAAGCGCGGACGGCATCACCCTCGACGCCCGCCGGGAGGGGATGCGCGGGCTCGCTCGCCTCGCCGGGCTGAGCGCCGAGGGCGTCGCGACCCGCGATCTCGTCCTGCCCGGTCCGGCCGGGCCGCTCTCCGCGCGGCTCTACGCGCCGGAGGGCAGCGAAGGCGGGCCCGGCGTCGTCTATCTGCACGGCGGCGGCCTCGTGACCGGCGGCCTCGACACCCATGACGGGATCTGCCGGGTGCTGGCCAAGGCCGGCGCCCTGCGCGTCGTCTCGGTCGACTACCGGCTTGCGCCAGAACACCCGTTCCCGGCCGCCCTCGACGACGCGCTGGCGGCGATGGATGGGGTCGCCACACAGGCGGATACGCTCGGGATCGACCCGGCCCGGCTCGGGATCGGCGGCGATTCCGCCGGGGCCGGGCTCGCGGCACGGGTCTGCCAGGAGCGGCGCGGCGGCCCGATCCGGGCGCAGCTCCTGATCTGCCCGGTGCTCGACGTGCACGGCAGCGACCCCTCGCGCCGCGATTTCGCCCGCGGCTACTTCCTCGACGAGGCGACGATCCGGCGCGACCTCGAGGCCTGCGGCCCCGCCGCCGCCGCGCCGTCGCCCCGGCTCTCGCCCCTGCGCGAGGCGGATCTGACCGGCCTGCCGCCGGCCCGCATCCACACGGCGGAATACGACCCCGTCCGCGACGAGGGCGCGGCCTATGCCGCGCGCCTGGAGCGGGCGGGCGTCGAAGCCGTCCACACGTCCCACGCCGGCATGATCCATTTCTTCTACGGCCTCGGGCGGCTGGTGCCGCGCGGCCGGCCGATCCTGTCCGAGATCGCCCGCGACTTCGGCGCGTGCCTCCGCGGCGCGCCCTACCCCACCCGTTGCCCAACCCATCCTTGAGGAGAGCCCCCATGTCCCTGCGTGAGACCGTCTTCGCCGAGATTGCCGCCATCGCGGCCGAGCAGGAGAAGGCGATGCCGCCGATCACCGACGACCTCGTGATGCTCGACACCGAGTTCGACTCGCTCTGTTTCGCGCTCCTCGTCGCGCGGATGGAGGATCTCACCGGCGCCGACCCGTTCGGCGAGATGGATGCCTCCGACCTGCCGGTGACGGTCGGCGACCTCGTCGCCCTCTACGACCGCGCCGCGGCCCGGCAGGCGGCCTGACCCCGATGATCCTGCGCGAGAGACTTCTGGCGGCGGGCGGACTCGAGGGCCTGTTCCTGTCCGACCACCGCAGCAAAAAAGATCTCGCCGGGATCGTCTCCGGCGAGCGCGACGCCGGCGCGACCGCGGCGCTGGCCGGCCGCCGGGTGCTGCTCGCCGTCGGCGGGCAGATGGCGGCGGCGCGTGCCATGATCGCGCTCGACGGCCTCGCGGCCCGGCTCGCCCTCGTCCCCCCGAAGCTCGCGCCGGAGCACATCGCCCGGATCGCATCGGATTCGGAGGCGGAAATCTGCGTCACCGATGCCGAGGGTCTTACCCCCGACGCGCTGCCGGGCCTGCCCCGCATCGAAGTGGACCACGCCTGCCGCGCCCGCGCGGAGACGCCGCGCGAGACGGAGTGGGCCCTGGCCACCTCCGGCACCACCGGCGCGCCGAAGCTCGTCGCCCATACCCTCGAAGGCCTCGCCGGCGGCATCAACACAGCCGCGGCGCCGGAGCCCGGCACGGTGTGGAGCACCTTCTACGACATCCGCCGCTACGGCGGCCTCCAAGTGTTCTTGCGGGCGATGCTCGGGCCGTCCTCGCTCGTGTTGTCCGATGCGGGCGAGCCGGTGCGGGATTATCTCGTCCGCGTCGGCACGGCGGGCGTCACCCACATCCTCGGCACGCCCTCGCACTGGCGCCTCGCGCTGATGAGCGCTGCGCTCGACCGGCTGAGCCCCCGCTACGTGCGGCTCTCGGGCGAGATCGCCGACCAGAACATCCTCGATGCGCTCCGCGACGCCTTCCCCGAGGCGCGCATCGCCCACGCCTACGCCTCGACCGAGGGCGGCGTCGGCTTTGCCGTCGAGGACGGGCAGGCGGGCTTTCCGGCCGCGCTGATCGGCACCCGCGCCGGGATCGAGATCACCGTGCGCGCGGACAGCCTGTTCGTGCGCTCCGGTCGCACCGGGCGCCGCTATCTCGGCGCGGCGCCCGAGGCGCTGATCGCCGAGGACGGCTTCATCGACACCGGCGACCTCGTGGAACGAAGGGGCGAGCGCTACCACTTCCTCGGCCGGCGCAGCGGCGTGATCAATGTCGGCGGCGCCAAGGTGCAGCCGGAGGAGGTCGAGACCGTCATCAACGTCTTCCCCGGCGTCTCGATGTCCCGCGTGCGGGCCCGGCCCAACCCGATCCTCGGCGCAGTGGTCGAGGCGGAGGTGGTGCTGCGTGCCGACGCCGACGCGGATCAGGCAGCGCTGAAGAAGGCGATCATCGCCCATTGTCGCCCGCGCTTGGCCGGACACAAGGTGCCGGCGAGCGTGAAGTTCGTGGATGCGCTGCCGATCACGTCGGGCGGCAAGCTGGTGCGGAGGGGCGCGTGAACGGCGATCTCAAGACCGGACGCCTCGTCGTCGTCACGGGCGCGAGCCGCGGGCTGGGCCTCGCCATGGCCGAAACCCTCGCCGCCGACGGGTTCCGCGTGGTGGCAGTGGCCCGGCGCCCGAGCGAGGCGCTGGAGGCAGCCCAGGAGCGGGCCGGCCCCGGCCGGATCGCCTTCATGGCCGCCGATCTCGGCGAGATCGACGCGCTCCAGGCTCTCGCCCAAAGAATCCGGGGCGAGCACGGCCCGGTCTACGGCCTCGTCAACAACGCCGCGCTCGGCACGCCCGGCCTGCTGACGACGATGCCGGTCTCGAAAATCGCCGAACTCGTCCACCTCAACACCCTCGCGCCGATGGTGCTGACCAAGTATCTCGCCCGCGGGATGATGACGGCCGGCGCCGGCCGCATCGTCAATGTCAGCTCGATCATCGCCTTCACCGGCTACAACGCCCTGTCGGTCTACGCCGCGACCAAGGCCTCGATGATCGGCTTCACCAAGTCGCTCGCCCGCGAGGTCGGGCGGTTGGGCGTGACGGTGAATGCGGTGGCGCCCGGCTTCATCGAGACGGCGATGACCGGCGAGATGGACGAGGCGGAGCGCGGGCGCGTGGCCAACCGCAGCGCCCTCAAGCGACTGGCCGAGCCGCAGGACGTGGCCGACGCCGTCGCCTACCTGATGTCGGACCGCGCCCGCAACGTCACCGGCACGGTGCTCACCATCGACGCCGGCAGCACGGCCTGAATCCGGCCGGCGACCCGATCCGAGCTTTGACTCCACGACTAATCACGGAAAATCAATAGAGCCCGAATAGCGTGGTCGAAAATTATTGTCTATATCAGACTA
This sequence comes from Methylobacterium sp. AMS5, assembly GCF_001542815.1. Lineage (GTDB taxonomy): Bacteria > Pseudomonadota > Alphaproteobacteria > Rhizobiales > Beijerinckiaceae > Methylobacterium. Next base: position 5,109,265 of record NZ_CP006992.1, on the reverse strand, counting down.
GTCAACAAGACCGGCAGTCCCGAAACGGCATCAGCCGGCTGGCATCGATTTCGCTCAGTTTCGCGCGCGTCTCCAAGCGGGACGAAAGCGCACCTTGCTCACGGTTCGATCGCGCGGAGCCGTGGAAGGAACATGGGTGCCGGACAGCGCGACGAGCCGGAGGGGGCCGCCGATGATTGGGGTGAACCAGACCGTGGACGGCGTCCCACTCGCGGAGGAGGGCGCCCGCAGCGCGCGGGTCAAGGTCCGCTGCCGCACCATCGAGGAGGATGACCTTCCATCCGTGGTGCGACTGTTACAGGTCGGCTTCCCCGATCGCTCCGAAACCTACTGGCGGACCGGGCTCGACCGGCACCGCACCCAGCCGCTGCCCGACGACGTGCCGCGCTACGGCTATGTGCTGGAACGGGACGGTGCCATCGTCGGCGTCCTGCTCGCTCTCTACCGCACGGTGACGGACGAGGCCGGCACGCATCTGCGCTGCAACCTCTCGAGCTGGTTCGTTCTGCCGGAATTCCGCGCGCTGGGCACCCTGCTCGACGGCTTCGCCATGCGCGACCGGCGGGTCACCTACACCAATGTCTCGCCCGCTCCGCAGACGTGGCAGATGCACAAGGCGCGCGGTTTCAAGCCGGTCTGTTCGGGCCAGATGCTCGTCATGCCGCTGCTCGCCGGTCTCGGCCGGGGGCGCCGCGTCCGCGTGGCCACGCCGGAGACCCTGCGCCTGCTGCCGGAGCCGGAGGCCCGGCTGGTGGCCGACCACATCGCCTATGGCTGCATCGGCCTCGTCTGTTCGGATGGGGAGAAGGCGTGGGCCGTCCTCTTCCAGCGGCGCGCCATCAAGCTGCGGCCGGGGGAAACCCGGTGGCCGCGCCTGCCCTGCCTTCAGCTCGTCTACCGTTCGACCGCGCTCGACCTGTCCGCCTTCCTCGGCGCGATTGGCCGGCATCTCATGCTGCACCACGCCATGCCGTGGTTCGTGCTCGATGCCGTGGGCAAGCTGCCGGGCCTGGCCGGACACTTCTTCGAGGGCCGCGCCCCGAAATACGCCCGCGGCCCGAACCCGCCAGCCACCGGAGACCTCAGCTATACCGAGGTCGTCCTGTTCGGTGCCTGAGGGCGCTCTTACGCCGAAGCGGCCGCCGTTTCGAACCGGGACCCCGTCGAAATAGGGATCGATGCGGTTTTTCGGTCGATGTCGTCGCGAGCCCCAACGCGGCGATCCGGTGACCACTTCGCCGGAATGCGCTCGGCGTAAGCCGACGGTCCGAGTGGTCATGGCGTCGCGCACACGCCTCACAGCCTGAAAGCCGCCATAAACCAAGACTTCACAGAGTGTTGGCCCGCACGGGATCGACGGGGCACGAGATCGGCTTTCTCGACACCCGGCCCAGACTGAGACGCCGTTCCATGGAACCGCCGGAATGCTGAACTTCCTCTTGGTCGTCGCGGTGGCCGTCTGGTTCGTGCTGCTCTACCCGCTGGCGCGCCACAGACTCGAGACCCGGATGGGGCCGCTGAACGGTCCGCTGGCAGTCCCGTTCGCCCTGATGACGATCTTCGCGCTGCTGCCGCTGGTCTTCAACGTCCCGCGGGAGGACGGCAACGCGGTGCTGGAGCAGGGGCTGACGGCCTCCAACCTCGCGCTCATCGTCATGACCGGGCTGACCGGGCTCTATCTCATGGCGCGGATCGCGGTGGACCGGCGCGTTTTGCTGGTGGCGTTCTCGATGCCGTACCTGCCGTTCACCCTGATGATCCTCGTGAACGGCCTCAGCACCGCGTGGTCGATCGTGCCGAGCTACACCGTCTATCGGACAGTGGAACTGGCGATCTTCACGCTCACCTCGATCCTGATCTTCGACCGCAGCGATATCGAGCGGCGGCTCGCCAATCTCTTCGCGCTGTTCACCGTCGCGTGGCTGGTCGCCACGACGCCGATCATCCTCGACAATGTCGCGCATGGGGTCGTGTTCTCGTCGGCCAAGCACAACCTGATGCCCTATCTCTGCGCCGCGCACGCCTTCCTCGTCATCTTCGACGACCGCATCCCGCATCGGCGCGCCCACCTCCTGCTCGCCTTCGTCGGCTTCGTCATCGCCGGCTCGGCCGCGAGCACCGCCTCGCTCGTGGCGGCAGCCCCCGGCATGATGGTGGCGTCGCGCCACCGCCGGCTGCGCCTCCTCGGCTACACGGCCTTCACCGTCTGCCTGATCCTGTTCGTGGTGCTGATGCTCGGCCTGTCCGCCTTCCCGGCCCTGCTCGACGTGGTCTCGGTGGTGCTGCAGAAGCCCCCGGAGGAGCTGGCCGACGCCACGGGGCGCGGCACCTTCTGGCCGGTCTTCATCGAGGCGACGAAGGACCGCTTCGTCGGTGCCGGCTACGCTGCGGGAGACCGCTTCATCCAGCTCCTCATTCCCGTCACGGCCTTGGCCGAGACGTCGTCGCGGGACGCCGTGTTCATCTCCAGCTCGCACAACATGCTGCTGAGCGCCTGGGCCGGGACGGGGCTGATCGGGCTCGGCCTCTGCGCGATGGTGCTGGGGACGGCCCTGCGCTGGGGGATGAAGCTCGACCGTCCCGGACGCCGCTTCGTTGCCACCTGCGTGTTCTTCCTGCTCTTCAACGGCATGACGACGCCGGGCATCTTTCAGGACTGGAACATCAACGTCCTCACCTTCGTGGGGCTGCTGGCCTATGCCCGCATCGGGGCCCTCGGGCGCGAGCCGGCGGGCGCAGGCGTCCTCGTTCCGCGCGCGACCCCCTTCGGTCTCCCGCGCGCGGCGCCCGCGTGATGCGCATCCTGGCGCACATCTTGAAGCATCGGACCCGAACCACCCTCCGGCCCGCGGCCACTGTCCCAAAACGGGAAGGATCGTCCCAGGATGACCGCTCGGGGACGGGGATGGCGGACCGGATCGGTTGCTGCAGGTCGGCCGAACCCGCAGGCGCGTATTGTTCGAGAGTTTTGCTATGACGATGATCGAGCGGATGCCTTCGCGATTCTTCGTCGGCGCCGAGCCGGGCAAGCCGGACGTGACGCCTGAACCCTGGTTCCTCGACCCGCGTGAGATTGGGCGGGCCCTGCGTGCGCGCTGGGCGCTCGTGCTGGCACCGGCTGTGCTGCTCCTGGCGGCGGCGGCGGCGTGGCTCGTCCTGGTGCCGCCGCTCTACCCCGCCGTGACGCAGATCCTGATCGACCCGCGCGGCATCCAAGTGGTCAAGGACGGCGTGACACCCTCGGATCAGGCGAGCGATGCGAGCCTGTTCCTCGTCGACAGCCAGATCCGCGTCCTCATCTCCGACGACGTGCTGCGGCAGGTGGTGAATCGGTTCAAGCTCGATCAGGACCCGGAATTCGTCCGCCCCTCCTCGCTGCTGGATACGCTCAAGAGCAGCCTCTCCTCTCTGTTCGTCACCGCCGGCGGCCCTGCCGACGACACGCTCACCGCCCTGCGGACCCTGCGCGATCGCGCGACCGCGCGCCGCTTGGAGCGCAGCTTCGTGGTCGAGCTTGCCGTCACCAGCCAGGAGCGCCGGAAATCCGCCGAACTCGCCCAGGCGATCGCCGAAACCTACCTCACCACCGTCTCGCAGGCGCAGGCGCAGGTGACCCGCAAGGCCGGTGAGGCGGTGTCGAGCCGCCTGGGCGAATTGCAGGACGCCCTCCGCCAGGCCGAGGACAAGGCGCAGAAGTTCCGCGCCGCCAACAATCTCGTCGGCACCCGCGGCCAGCTCGTCAGCGAGCAGGCGCTGACTCAGCTCAACCAGCAGCTCGGCGCGGCGCGCGCCCGGGCCGGCGAGCTGCGCGGGCGCCTCGCCCAGATCGAGGCGGTCGCCAACGGGCGGGCCGACCTCAACTCGGTGACCGAGATCGTCCAGTCCACGACGATCGGGCAATTGCGCGCCCAGCTCGCTCAGGTCGAGGCGGCCCGGGCCGACACGGTGTCCAACCTCGGCCCCCGTCACCCCACCCTGCGCACCGGCGAGCTGCAGGTGCAGACCCTGCGCAACGACATCAACGCCGAGATCCGCCGCATCGCGGCAGCCACGCGCAACGACTACCGGTCGGCGCTGTCCAACGAGGCCTCGCTTGCCGCCACCCTGGAGAGCCGCAAGAAGGAGGCTCTGTCCGTCGATAAGAGCTTCGTGCGCCTGCGCGAACTGGAGCGGCAGGTCGAAGCGAGCCGCGCGATCTACGAGGCCTTCCTCGTCCGCGCCCGCGAGCTTCAGGAGCAGCAGCGCCTCGACACCTCGACCTCGCGCGTCATCTCGCCCGCCTCGCTGCCGGCGAGCCGGCTCGGCCCCCCGATCCCGGTGATCTTCGCGGCGGCGCTGGCGGCGGGCCTCGGCCTCGGCGCCGCGCTCGCCCTGCTCGCCGTGCCGGCCGCGGGGCGGATCGGTTCGCGCCGCCGGCTTCAGCAGATCGCAGGGCTCCCCGTGATCGCCGCCCTGCCGGCCAAGGTGCCGACCAGGACGCGGAGCAAGGCGGGCAGCGAGTCCCTGCGCGCCGACACCGCCTACGACGTCGCCGTGGCCCGTCTCGGCAGCCGTCTGCAGCGCGACTTCGGCGCCACGCGGCCGACGATCGTCCTCGTCACCTCGGCGGACGACCGGAGCGGCAAGTCGGAATTGGCGCGCAGCCTCGCCGCTTCGGCCGCACTCGACGGCCAGCGGGTGCTGCTCGTCGATGCCGATCCGGAGGCGATGATCTCGCGCGATCTCCGGAGCAAGGCCAAGCGCGGCGCCGCCGACGTGCTGCGGACGCATTCGGGGCTCGGTGACGCGCTGGTCGAGGGGCCGACCGGGGTCAAGATCCTGCCCTTCGACGACGCGGCTCTGCGCCTCGGAACGGCGGCCTATACCGGCGCGGTCCTGACGGCGGCGACCGCGTTCGACACGGTCTTCGTCGATATCGGACTGATCGGCACCGACATCGCCGCCGAGCGCCTCGCCCAGGACCAGCGCTTCCCGGCCCTGCTGCTGACGGCGAGCACCACCCGCAGCGGCACCGCCCGGCTGCGGCGGGCGCTCGATGCCCTCGGCCGCGACCCGCGGGTGCAGCTCGTCATGACCGACGCCGAGGCCGAGGGGTGAGCCCCGCGATGCGGAGCGCAGCCGCGCTCCTCGCCGCCGTCCTCGTCGGATCGCCGCTCTTCGGCTTCACCACGGAGGTTCGGGGCGGCGAGGAAAAAGCGCCGCTGGTCCTGCGGGTTGCGCCCACCGGAGACCTCGGCCCCCGTCGCGACAACCGCTTCGCGGATCTGCCGCTGGCGCTCGCGCGCGTCGCCGCGCTGCGCCGTCAGGGGGAGGGGCGGGCGATCGTCGTCGAGCTGGAACCCGGAACGCACCGGATCTCGGTGCCCGTCCGGATCGGCCCCGACCATGCCGGCACGGCCGGGTCGCCCCTGATCCTGCGCGGGGCGGCCGACGGATCGAGCCGGCTCGTCGGCAGCGTGCCCCTGGCGCCCGCATCGCTGCCGTTGCGCCTGCGCGCGCGGCTAACCGCCTCGGCCCGCGGCGCGGTGCGCGCCTACCAACTGCCCGAGGCCTTGCGCCGGGAGCCCGCCTACCGCGCGCCGCGGCGCTTACGCGAGACGCATCCGCGCGTTACCGAGATCTTCGATGCGGACGGCGCCCTGCGACCGGCGCAGTGGCCCAACCCTGGGCCCAACCCTGGGCCGAACGCCGGGCCGAATTCCGGCTGGGCGACGGTCGCCACCGCCGCACCGGGCGGCCTCGACTTCACCCCCGAGGACGCGCCGCGCCTGCCCGACCTGGCCCTGGAGCGGGAGATGTGGGCCGAAGGCTTCTGGCGCTGGGATTGGCTGATGGAGACGCTTCCGGTCGCCGGTGTCGATCGGCGCCGTCGGCTCGAACTGGCGGAGCCGCCCTACGAGGGCATCCGCGCGGGAGCGCGGATGCGACTTGTCCACGCGCTCGGTGCTCTCGATGAACCCGGTGAATGGTGGCGCGACCGCGAGAGCGGCCTGCTGCTGGCGTGGCCGTCTCCCGGCGCGGCCAGCCTCGAAGCCAGCCTCGCCGAGACGCTGATCCGGGCCGATGGCGCGCGGCACCTGCGCATCGAGCGGATTCGGCTGGAGCGCGCACGCGGCGACTTGGTCGTCGTGCAAGGGGGAGAGGATATCGAGATCCGCGCGAGCGAAATGGCCTGGGCGGCGGGCCGTGCAGCGGTGTTCGAGGGGGTGACCGGGGGCGGCGTCTCCGGCAGCACGGTCCACGACATCGGCGCGAGCGCGGTCCGCCTCGTCGGCGGCGACCGCGCCACGCTTCAGCGGGGCGGGCTGTTCGTGCGCGACACCCGCTTCACCCGCTTCTCGCGGCTGAGCCAGACCCAGAGTTCGGCGATCGAACTCGACGGCGTCGGCGCGGAGGCGAGCGGAAACCTCATGACCGACGCGATCGGCTACGCCATCTACCTGCGCGGCAACGACCACCTGTTTCGCGGCAACGAGGTGGCCCGCCTGATCCACGGCCTGAGCGATACCGGCGCGATCTATGCCGGACGCGATTTCACGGCCCGCGGCTCGATCATCGAGGACAATTACATCCACGACATCCGCACCGTGCCGGGCATGGAGGTGAAGGGCATCTATCTCGACGATATGGCGAGCGGCTTCACCATCCGCCGCAACCTGTTCGTCGATGTGCAGCAGCCGGTCTTCATCGGCGGCGGCAGCGACAACACGATCACCCGCAACGTCTTCGTCGCTTCGAGCCCGATGGTCGCCCTCGACGCGCGGGGGCTGACGTGGATGAAGCCGTCCCTGACCGAGGCGGATTCGGAATTCCGAGCCGCCTTCGCCGCGATGCCGCTCGACGCCCCGCCCTGGCGGATGCGCTACCCGAAGCTCGCGGAGGCGCTCAACGACGAGCCGGGCGTGGCGCGCAACAACCAGATCGTCGACAACGTGAGCATCGGCAGCGACGATCTCGCGCTCACCGACAAGGCGGAGGCGGGCCGGCAGATCATCCTGTTCAACACCCGCCTCGACGGCCCGGTCCCGAATCCAGGCGACCTCGATGCGCTTGCCCGCTTCACCGCCAAGCGCGGCGTCACGCTTCGCCTCGACCCGTCGAAGATGCGGCGGGACGGGCTACCGGCCTCGCCGTTCACGGACGCCCGGCGCTGACAGGTCGACCAATCGGCACCGAGGACGATCGCCGGCCGGTATCACGACCGCGGAGGTCTCACGACCGCGGAGGTCTCACGCAGCCTTGGACGGCACCTCGGTGAGGGTCGAGAACTCGCTGACGATGGCCTCGTGCACCTGCTTCAGCCAATCCTCGGCGATCCGGGCGCGCTCCTCGGCGGCCTCGGCCCGCTCTTCCGCCGCGCGGATGCGCTGCTCGGCCTGAGCCTGCACGTTGGCCGCCTTGGTCTCCGCGGCCCGGACCCGCTCGCTGGCGAGCTTCACGTCGTCACGAACGCGTTCCAGCAGCTCGTGCACGCGCTGCTCCTGCTCCTGGGCTTGCGCCTCGACTTCGCGCGTCCGCTGGGCGGCGGCCCGCACGCGATCGATCAGGTTCGCCCAATCCTGAGAGGAGGAGGGCGACGCAACCGGCACGGCGGCGTTCGCATCGGCATCCGATTGCACGAGACGCAGGATACTCGTTAGGCTATCGGACGGCTTTGAAGCATCGTGAGAAGCAACGGTCATAGTTTGAGGCTCGCCGCGATCAAGATCAAGTGGACGCTCCCAGCGCAATTTCTTGATTATGTCCATTTTGAAACGCTTCCAGCGAGACATGGAGGCCAGGCGGACACAAGCGGGCGAGGAATGATCCGCAACAACACAATCGTTCGAAATAAACGTCCGAAGCAAGGCAAATTTTTAAGGACGATATTGCCGAGTTTACCTTCTAGTAAGATGTTGTAAAAATATCACAAATATGATACATCTATTCTCGATTTAATATAGAATGTTAATTGCTCCCGCTCGAGACGCTCGGCAGTTCGATAGAGGTGAGTTGCGGCCTTTCGGACTATCGACAGAGGTTTGACCCTGAGCCGGCCGGATACATCGAGTATCTGCGCTTGCTCTGTCGAAGGTAGCCTCCGCTCGGAGCGGTTGCAGACCGCCCCCCTTCCGCCCCGTGTCGCGAACAAGTCTGGATACAACTTCGCATTGCGTGCTCCGGACCGGATGGCGAGGTCAGCTGCGCTGCGCCAGAAGGGGCTCGAGGGCATCGAGATACCCCGCGACGGCCGCCTCCACCGTGAAGTGCGGGAGCGCGCGCTCTGCCGCACGTCGCAGGTCCCGGCGGCGGCCCTCGTCGTCGAGGAGCCGCAGGGTCGCCTCGCCCCAATCCGCCACCGCCATCGGCCGCACCTCGCCACAACCATAGGTTTCGAGGAGACCACGGGCCGCGCCGGAATGGGGCGAGGCGAGCACCGGCGTCCCGCTCTGGAGCGCCTCCTGCACGACGATTCCCCACACGTCGCCGCGGCTCGGAAACAGGAAGAGTCTGGCCGAGGCGTAGACCTCGGGCAGCGCCTCCTGGCCCAGGAAGCCATCGAAGCGGGCGGAGAGTCCGGCTTGCGCGAAACGCGCCTCCATCTCCGTCCGCAGCGGGCCGTCTCCCGCGACCCGGACCGACAGGCGCCGGCCGCGGGCAGAGCAGCCGAGCACCACGTCGGTGAAGAAGCGCGCGCCCTTTACCTCCTCGTTCAACATGCCGCAGAACAGGAGGTCGTAGGGCCGTTCGCAGTCGGGCGGAGGCGGGGTGGGCGGCGTCCAGGCCGGAAAGAGCGGGCTCAGGACGAAGTTTCGAGCCGGCAAGCCGTAGCGGGCGAGCACGGCGCCGCTGCCCTCGCTCGGCCCGATCCCGGCGGCGGCCCCCGCGACGATGGCACGGCGCAGCCAGCGATGCGGGGCCGAACGCTCCCCGGGATCGGTCTCGGGCACCCCGTCGCTGCGGATCAGGGTCGGGATACGCCGCAGGCGCGCGGCGCCGGCCGCGAACAGCATGGTCGGCGAGAAGTCGTTGAGCACCACCGCCGCCGGATGGAGGGCGGCGAGCCGCGGCACCACCGCCGGGTTGACGTAGAGGTTCCGGATCGAGGAGCGGTGCCAGCGCAGGCCCGGCAGCACCGCATGACGATAGAAGCGCGGCGGCGGCATCACCCACTGCCGGGCGCTCTCGCGCGGCGTGCAGGACAGAACATGCAGGGCCCGGCCGTCACGGCCGGCGAGCCGTTCGGCCAGATGATCGTAGAGGACATGCGTGTAGGGGGCGAGCGCCCCGGTCACGACGAGGATCGGGCGCATCGCACCGGTTGCCATGGATGGGCGGCCTCAAGTCAGGCGCCGCGGACCCGAACCGGCCCGGCGCCGATCGGCAGGGATAGAGCATCATCCCGAAAGGTGGTTGCCGGCTTTCGGAAAAAGATGATGCCAAGACAGGAACCCAGAGCATCGTCCCGAAAGGTCACCACCGGCTTTCGGAACCGGACGAGGCAGAAGGCGAAAGCGCATTCCGACGAAGGGGTCACCGGCTCGTCGAAAGAAAGCGCGTCACAACAAGGGCCGAGCGGCGCCGGCCGGATGCGATCAGGCTGGATACGGCTCTGAACGGAACTCGTCTCAAGCCGTGCCGCGCGCCCGCCATCCCGTCCTGCGGCCGCCCATCAGGGCCTCGAAATCGGTGACCGGCCAATGCGGCTCGACCACGTGGCGGGGCATCGTCGGCAGATCCGCGGCGCTCAGCGCCCGGCCGCGCCGCGTGGTGAAGAAGGTCCGGTAACCGCTCTCCAGGGCCAGCGCCGGGTCCCGTTCCGGGTCGAAATCGCGGCCGGCGACACCCCAGGGGCAGGCGAAATGGCGGATCTCCCGGCCGGTGAGGGCGGCGAGGTCGCGCCGGGAGCGGGCGATCTCGTCGGCGACCCGCGCCCGGTCGAGCCGGCTCAGTTGCGAGTGGGTGGCGGTGTGGGATCCGATGTCGAGACCGTCGGCGCACCAGGCCGCGATCTCGGCCCGTCCCATATAGAGGCGCCCGCTCGGGGCCAGGGACGTCGCCCGGTCGAGGCCGGGCGGCGTGCCCGGCGGCGCATCGATCCAGTCGCTGATCAGGAAGACGATACCCGGAATGCCCAGGGCCCGCAGAACGGGACGCGCCACCTCGAAGGTGTCGGCGTAGCCGTCGTCGAAGGTGACGAGGAAGGCGCGGTCGCGGGCGGGCCAGCCCGCGGCGAGGCGTTCGGCAGCCCCGTCGGCATCGATGAAATCCCCGTGCCGGCTGAGATGGCGCAATTGCGCGGCGAAACGATCCTGCTGGTCTTCCGGCACCTGATGGTAGCACAGGGTGTAGAGACCGGGTTCGGCGCAGGCCAGCGACTTGAACAGGGCGCCCCCGCGCAGGGCGAGCGCGCGCAGGGCCGGCGCGCGGCGCAACGTCGTCTTGACCCAGTGCTTCATCCGCGCTTCACCCTCCGATGCCCGCATCTATCACAGGGATAAGCTGATGGCATCTGCACAAATCATCCCGATCGACCGTGGTTAATCTGACATATTGGTTTCATTATTGATGACGGCGTGGTGGCTCGTCCCTTGCTGATCAGCGTCAGGCAGGCCATGGCCTGTCCCGCGCCGGAACGGCCGGCACGGAAAGGATGTTCGAAGGTGGGGCAACTGACGGTCGTCGACGTCACGGAGGATCCCGATTGGGACGAGGCGGTCTGGCAGCAGCCGGGCGCCAACCTCTACGCGTCGCGCCACTGGGGCGAGTACAAAAGCCGCGTCGGCTGGGAGGTGCGGCGGCTCGCCATCCGCGCCGGCGACGGACAGGCACTCGCCTACGCCCAGGTTCAGCGCCGCCGCCGCTGGCTCAGCCACATCGTCCTGGCGCAGGGCTGCCCGGTCCTGACACGGCTGGGTGAGAAGCGGGCGGAGGCGGTGTTCCGCGCCTTCCTCGGCCATCTCGACCTCGGCCGCCTCGATCTGCTCGGCGTGAACTACCAACAGTTCCAGACGCCGGCCGCGGTGCTGGCCCTGCTCGGCCACGGCTTCGCGCCGGTCGTCACCGCCCGGATGCACACGCTGGAACTCAATTTGACCGGAGAGATCGACCAGATCCGCTCCGCCATGGAGGGTCGCTGGCGCGACGTGCTCAAGACCGCCGAGCGAAACCCGGATCTCACGACGACATTCCCGACCGGTCCGGCAGAACGGCTGGCGGCCTTCGAGACCTTCGTCCGGCTCTACGATGCCCTGAAACGGCGCAAAGGGTTCCGCAACAGCCTCGACACGACCGCCTTCCGCGATCTGGCCGCGAACGACCCGAACCTCCTGTTCCTCGAAATACGAGAGCGGAACGAGCCCGTTCTGGTGCGGATCATCCACCGGGCTGCGAACCGCTGGACGGACTTCTACGTCGCCTCGAACGAGCGGGCCAAGGCGACCGGAGCCGGCCGCCTCGCCCTCTGGCGCCTGATCGAGCGGGCCAAGCGCGAGGGGGGGTCGGTGCTCGATCTCGGCGGCATCGACCCCGCCGGTAACCCGGGCGTCACCGAATTCAAGCGCGGCGCCAGCCGCAACGTCGTGGCATCCAACCCGCTCTGGCTGTTCAGCCGGAGCCGGGCGATGCGCCGCGCCGCGACGGCCATCCTGGCCACGCGCTGAGCAGGAAATCCGCGATGCCCGAAGTTCACACCGCGTCCTCCCGGCCGGCAGGCCTGCTCCGGCGCGCCGCCGGCCTCGTCCGGCGTCCGCCGGCCGCCCTCGCCGCCCTGGCCGACCAGGGCGTCGTCAGCGGCTTCGGCTTCCTCAGCGGCATCGTTGCCGCCCGCCTGCTCGGCATCGCCGAGTTCGGGCATTTCGCGATGATCCTGATCGTGCTCAGCTTCGCACAGGCCCTGCACAACGCCCTGATCACCGCGCCGATGATGACCCTCGTCGGCGCCCGCAGCGGCGTCTCGACGGCCTATGCCGCGACCATCCTCGCGGGCGCCTTCCTGCTCTGCGTGCCCGGCGCGGTCTTCGTTGTGATCGCCCTCCTCATCGGCGGGATGTCGGGCGAGACGCTTCTGGCGGCCTGCGCCCTGATGCTGGCGCAGAACCTCCAATTCACCCTGCGCCGCCTCCTGTTTGCGAAAGGTCGGGGCGTGCAGGCCCTGCTCATGGATTTCGCCCGCGCCGCAAGCTTCCCCTTCGTCGCCCTGCTGATCTGGCTCGAGCACGATGCCATCGGCAGCAACGGCTTCGTCTGGCTGCTCGCCGCGACTTCGCTCGCGACCTGCCTGCCCTTCATCGTTGCGTTCGGCCGGCCGATCCTGCACCGGCCCGGCCGCGTGCAAACCGGCGCGGTCTTTCGACGCCACATCCCGCTCGCGCGCTGGCTCCTGCCGATCGTCTTCGTCACCTTCGTCCAGGAGCAGCTCATCTGGCTGATGGCAGGCTCGACGCTCGGCCTCAAGGAACTCGGCGGCCTGCGGGCGGCGCAGTACCTCGTGGGGACCGTGCTGCTGCTGCTCGCCGCCACGGAGAACGTCCTGCCGGTGGCCGCCGCGCGCGCGCATTCCGAGGGCGGGGAGGCGGCTCTGCGCCGCTACCTGCTGCGCACAGGCGTCAAGCTCGGAGTGCCGATCATCACGATCCTCGCGTTCCTCGCCATTCCGGGCGAGATGTGGCTGCGCCTGATCTTTGGGGCGGAATATGCGGCCTATGCCAACTGCCTGCACATCCTCTCGGTCAGCGTCGTGATCGTGCTGGCCCGCGACCTCGCCGCGAACTACTTCCGCGCCAAGCAGAACACCCGGGTGCTGTTCGAGTCGCTGTGCGTGAGCATGGTCGTGTCGCTCGCCGTGGTGGTCCCGCTGATGCAAGCCGGCGGCGTCAGCGGCGCCGCGGCGGCGGTGGGTGCGGGGCACCTCGCCTCGCTCATCTACCTCGTGCTGGCCGCGCGGCGGCAATCGCGCTCGGCCTCGGCGTGGCCGATGCCAGGCCGGTGGCGGCGCTCGCTCAGGCCGGCCAAGTCGGCGCAGATCTGAACGCCGGCGGGGATCGGGGTGAAACGCAGCCGGCTTGCCTGTGCGAAGGACCGTTGGGGTGGGGAGCGGACCCTTTGACCAGAGGCGGGCATTCCATATGCGACCCAAGTGTGCCGTAGAGGGGATCAGCTGGCTCCAACCCAACCGTGTCGATAGCGTTCCCGCACCATGCTCGGCTGGCGCTACAGCGAGTGACGACGGCATTCGGTCAAATGAATGCCGTCATCCGCTCTGGCGTGATCAGTTCGTGCGTTCGAGATAGCCCGCAGGAAGCTGGCCGGGGGCCGCGTTGATGACCTCGTCGTTGTCGCGGCCACGCTGCTCCATGAATGTGATCTTGGCGAACTCGCCGATGACCACGTATGGGTATGCCGGGCCTTCGTCTCGGAAGCGGTGCATATCGTCCATGAAGTCGTTCTGGTAGCAGATCGTCTTCTCGGGATGTGCTCCTTCACCCGCGATCCACTGCGGGAAGAAGATGGTGCCGTGCACCAGCCGGCGCTTCGTATCGAAATAGAGGCTGACGCAGGTGCCGGTGGGCTCGTGCCAATCGGCCTTATACATGTCCGGCGCGAGCTGGACGAGATCGACCGCTTGGTTGGTCACCCAGCGCCCACCGACCAAGCCCTGGTGTATGCGGTAATCGCATGTCTTCTCGTTACGGGCATACCACTCATACTTCCAGCCGTTGGCGTAGGTATAGATGAAATGGGTTCCCACGAACGCAGACAAGTCGTTCGGTAGGTCGAGGCCAAGATCGCTGGACATCAGTCGTTTCCCTAGTTTATCACCGCCAAATTGCACGCATTAGCGCGGAATTGCTGACAATGCTTCGCTCCATTGAACGAAGGACCTCCCTATAAAGCGATCGTTTTCAAATGCAAATATTGATCTGCCTTAACTCCAAACTAGCGAGCACTACCTGGGCGAGATTCCGGATTTCCGCAGCGAGATCAATGACTCAACAAAAGCGGGCCACTGGGCTAATTCTATGATCTGAAACACTTTTTCTGCAGAATTTGCCCAGGTCGTGCTGGAGCGCCGTCCACCCGACCCGGTCATTGTCCTCCGCCTCGACAGCCTCGAAGCGGACGTTTCGAAGGTCGGCAAGAGGTCGACAGCCGCCCCTCGCAAACGCAAGCCGGCAAGGCTGCGACCGCTGAGCATCGTCTGCCCCCGACAGCCGGCCGTCGCCGTGCCGTCACGGGCACTCGTAGCGGAAGCGGCCCGGCGGGGGCGGCAGTTCGGCCAGGCGGTCGAGACCCCGCTCCATGTCGCGGGCGCCCGCCTCCCAGCGGTCGCGGGTCGAGGAGGGCGAGAAGTCGAAGCTCTTCGACGCGAGCTGGTCCGCGCCGGCCTGATGGACGATGTGCAAGAGCGTCGCGGCGGGGCCGTCCGGATCGAGCCGCTCGCGCAGGGCGTAGCTGCGCGCGAGCCCCGCGACCGCACGCCGGGCGGCACTGGCGAAGATGAGGTCGTTGGCCCGCTCCAGCACCGCGTCGAGCGAGCGCGGACGATCCGCCCGCAGGGAGAACAGGTCGAGGGCAATGCAGAGCAGGTCGCGGGTCGGCTCGGGCTCGAACAGCGGATCGAGGGGGAGGTTGTTGGTGTAGCCGGCATCGCACAGCATCCGCCCGTCGATCTCGACCGGGGGAAAGGCCGGCAACAGGGCGGCGCTGGCCAGGATGTGCTCGGGCTGGATCGCCTGATGGGTGTTGTCGAAGTACACCTCCTCGCCGGTCGCCACGTCGATGCAGGCGATGGTGAGCCGGATCTCGGCCCGGTTCAGGCGTTCGAAATCGACCAGACGCTCGAGCGTGGCGCGCAGGGGCCTGTGGTCGAACAAGGCGACATCGTTGGGCACCCAGGGCAGGGCCGACCACAGGCCGGGATAGCGGTGCGTGAAGATGCTGGGCCGCCCCCAGGCCAGCGTCAGGAGCGAGTGGAGGGCATTGTAGTACTGCCGCGGCTTCAGGAAATCGGTTCCGGAGAGGCCGGTCTGCAGGGTCGCCTCGTTCCAGAACCGGTCAAGCCGCTCGATCCGGTCCTCCGGCGCGTTGCCGGCGATGATCGCCCCGGTGACGGCCCCCATGGAGGCGCCCACCAATCGGTCCGGCCGGATGCCGCGGGCCTGCAGAACCGCGAAGGCGCCGGCATGATAGGCACCGAGCGCGTTGCCGCCGCCGAACACGATGGCGGTGTCGCGCGGTTGGGAGACTGTCTGCATCGACGGAACGGACCTTTTTTCTTCGCGGTGGCCCGAGCCAGACCGCGCCCGTTCGCAGGATCATCATGGCCCCCCTCGCGCTCGGGCTAACCCGGCAGGAAGCGATCATGTTCTGTCGATCGCTGAGTCGCCGCGGCCGGCGGAGAATGAGGCGAGAAGGCCTCGCCCGGCCCCCGACATGAGGATCGGCGCGCAGATCGGATCCTGATCACCCGGACAGCGTGACGGACCGGCGAGGGCAGGGCCCGGGCTTTCGCGTTACGGCCGAAAGATGGGGTTTAACCCGGGATTGATTGCTTCGACTCGAGAGCGATCCAAAGACCTCAATGCGAAGACTTCATGAATCTGATCACAGAGGCCGGTCATGGTTTCCTTAGTGATACATCGGTGAAATGCATGGCTCTAGCATCAGGCAAACAGCCATCGACCCAACATGCGACCGGGCAACAGGGTAAACAGCCCCGCGATCAAGAGTGCACCTGAAACCAGCGACAGGACCGTGTAGCGATGCGCATCGACGCGATGTTTGCGGGCATGCCATGCCAGCATCGGTGCTTGCGTCAGCGTGATTGCCGATAGGACGTGGATGGCACTCAGCCCGCCGTGGTTGCTGTCGCGGATACCAAAGGTCAGCAGAGCCGTCGCACTCATGGACGCGACCCATCCATAACCGAGCACGCGGTGCCACCGCACGCCGCGCCGTCCGAGGAGCAGCACGGGCGTCAGCACAAGGCACAGGCTGATTGTCGCGATGTGCAGCTGGATGAGGGCGGGAACCTTCAGCCAGTCCGCGTGGCCACGGACGAGCGCGCCTGCCACTGCGACAAGCAACGCGATCGAGGCATAAGCCAACGCGCGCTCGATGACGGTCGGGGACAGCGACCGACGTCGATGTGTAGGCGGCTCCGAGAGACCGATCTCCGCCGAGGTCATGATACGGCCTCCAGATCATCCGGCTTGTCCGCGCGATCGCCGATGCGCGTCCTCAGTCTCTGTACGGGCCAATCGCGCTTCGAGCCTACCGGAAATTCCGCGCCCGCACCGGCAGCGCGGCCTCACGCGGATCGGGTCGGACGCTCTGGCCGGTCTCGTCGCCGCGGCCGGTGCGCAGGGCAATCGGCGCCTCGCCGATCCGCCGCAGCAGGCCGGAGCGATCGAACAGCTCCGCGGCCACGAGGTGGATCACGTCGCCGACCCGCTGCACCCGCCCGCGGCAGGCCATCAGCCGGGCGCCGAGCACGACCCGGCGCTGCCGGTCGAACAGGTCGGGCCGGACGATCAGGTTGGCGATGCCCGTCTCGTCCTCCAGGGTCATGAACATCGTGCCCTTGGCCGAGCCCGGCCGCTGGCGCATCAGCACGATCCCGGCGACGACGATCGGCGCCCCGTTGCCCACCCGCTCCAGCGCCGCGCAGGGCCGGGCCCCCAGAGCCGTGAGGGTCTCGCGCAGGAAGGCGAGGGGGTGGGCGCGCAGGCTGAGGCCGTTGGCACCGTAATCGGCGACGACCTCGCCGCCCGCGCTCATCGCCGGCAGCGAGACGGCGGGCTCGGCGGGCATCGGTGCGGACAGGGCGGCGAAGAGGGGCAGGGGATCGGGCCGCAGGGCCTTGACCGCCCAGGCGGCTTCACGCCGGTTGAGGCCGAGCGAGCGGAACGCGTCGGCCCGCACGAGGCAGGTCAGGCTGGCTGCCGGGATTCCGGCCCGGTCCGCCAGTTCAGGCAGGGAGGCGAAGGGGCGCCCGCCGCGCATCTTCGCCAGATGCTGCCCGTCCCGCTCGGACAGGCCGCCCGCGAGGCGCAGACCCAGACGCACCGCGAACAGTTTCCGTTTATCCCCGAGCGATTCGAGGGTGCAGTCCCACTGCGAAAAATTCACGTCGAGCGGGCGGATCTCGACGCCGTGGGCGCGGGCGTCGCGCACGATCTGGGCGGGGGCGTAGAAGCCCATCGGCTGCGCGTTCAGCAGTGCGGCGCAGAACACATCCGGATGGTGGCACTTCATCCACGACGAGGCATAGGCCAGGAGCGCGAAGGAGGCGGCGTGGCTCTCGGGGAAGCCGTAGGACCCGAAGCCTTCGAGCTGCTTGAAGGTGCGCTCGGCAAAATCGCGGGCGTAGCCGTTGGCGACCATGCCCTCGACGAGGCGGTCCTGGAAGCGGTGGACGCCGCCGGTGAACTTGAAGGTCGCCATGGAGCGGCGCAGCTCGTCGGCCTCGGTGGCGGAGAAGCCGGCGCCGACCATCGCCACCTGCATCGCCTGCTCCTGGAACAGCGGCACGCCGAGGGTCTTCTCCAACACCGCCCGCAGCTCGGGCGTCGGGTAGGTCACCTCTTCGAGGCCCTCGCGGCGGCGCAGATAGGGATGGACCATGTCGCCCTGGATCGGGCCGGGGCGCACGATCGCCACCTCGATGACGAGGTCGTAGAATTTGTCCGGCTTCATCCGCGGCAGCATCGCCATCTGCGCGCGGCTCTCGATCTGGAACACGCCGAGCGTGTCGGCGCGCCGGATCATCGCGTAGGTGGCCGGATCTTCGGAAGGGATCGAGGCGAGATCGAGCGGCGCGTGCTTGATCTCGGCCAACAGGTCGAAGGCGCGGCGCAGGCAGCCGAGCATGCCGAGCCCGAGCACGTCGACCTTCATGAACTTCAGGGCGTCGATGTCGTCCTTGTCCCACTCGATGACCTGACGGTCGATCATCGCCGCGGGCTCGACCGGCACCAGTTCGTCGAGCCGGTCCAGCGTCAGGACGAAGCCGCCGGGATGCTGGGAGAGGTGGCGCGGCGTGCCGATGAGTTCGCGGGCGATCTCGAGCGTCAGGCGCAGGCGCCGATCGTCGGGGTTGAGGTTGAGTTCGCGCAATTCGCGCTCGCCGACGCCCTCGCTGCTCCAGGACCAGGTCATCCGGTTGAGGGCGCCGGTCACGTCCTCAGGCAGGCCCATCACCTTGCCGACCTCGCGCAGCGCCCCGCGGGAGCGGAAGCGGCTGACGATGGCGGTGAGGGCGGCGCGGTGGCGGCCATAGGTGGCGAAGATCCACTGGATCACCTCCTCGCGGCGCTCGTGCTCGAAATCGACGTCGATGTCGGGCGGCTCGCGGCGCGCCTCCGAGACGAAGCGCTCGAACAGCAGGTTCTGCCGCATCGGGTCGATCGAGGTGATGCCGAGGCAGAAGCAGACCGCGGAATTGGCCGCCGAGCCGCGCCCCTGGCACAGGATCTTTTCACGATTGGCGAAAGCGACGATGGATTCGACCGTCAGGAAGTAGGGCGCGTAGGCGAGCCGCCCGATCAGGTCGAGTTCGTGGCGCAACTGGCGCGTCACCGCCTCCGGCACGCCGGCCGGATAGCGCGTCGCGGCGCCGGCCCAGGTCAGGATCTCCAGCCGCTCCTGCGGCGAGAGCCCGTCCTCGCGGGTTTCCGTCGGGTAGGTGTAGGCGAGGTCGTCCAGCGAGAAGGTGCAGGCGGAGGCGATCTCGCCCGCCCGCGCCCGCGCCTCGGGAAAGCGGGCGAACAGGCGCGCGGTCTCGGCCGGAGCTTTCAGGTAGCGGTCGGCGTGGCGCTCCTTGGCGAAGCCCGCCCGGTCGATGGTGAGCCCGAGCCGGATGCAGGTCACCACGTCCTGAAGCCGGCGCCGGCCCACCACATGGTAGAGGATGTCGCCGGTGGCGACGCAGGGCACCCGCGCCGCCCGCGCCGCGGCGGCCACGGCGTCGAGCCGGTCGGCGTCGTCGGGGCGGAAGCGGCGGGTCAGCGCGCAGGAGGCGCGGGCTCCGAATGTTTTTTTGAGTTGGACGAGGTCGCCCAGCAGCGTCGGCTCGGGCCGTTCGGCAAGCAGGATCACAAAAAACCCCTCCTGCCACACGTCGAGATCGCGCCATGTCAGGCGGCAGCGGCCCTTGCCGCCCCTGGCTTTGCCGATGCTGAGCAGGCGGCAGAGCCGGCCGTAGGCGGCCCGGTCGGTCGGATAGACGAGCAGCGGCGAAGCCAGATCGTCGAGGTCGAGCCGGCAGCCGACGACGAGGCGCACGCCCGTGACCTTCGCCGCCTGATGCGCCCGCACCATCCCCGCAAGAGAGCCGTGATCGGTCACGCCCAAAGCCGGGATGCCGAGCAAGCTCGCTGCGGAAAACAGCTCCTCCGGGCTCGATGCGCCGCGCAGGAAGGAGAAGTGCGTCGTGACTTGAAGCTCCGGCGTGCTCATGCTGAGTTGCATCGCTCCCGACCAAAGTCGGACGCCCGCCGCCCCGCCGTCGCGGGGGCGACCAGCCATGGATCATCGCGGGTCGGTGTCACGCCTCGCCGAGCCCGTGCAGCCACCAGCGGCCGTTGGCCTCCATCGGTCCGTCGCGGAACAGCCAGAAGCGCTCGCCCGCCTCCGTCTCGACGCGGTAATAGTCGCGCGTCAGGTCGGCCTCCGCATCCGCCACCCACCACTCGCCGAGGATGCGCTCCGGCCCGTCGGCCCGGGCGATCCGGTGGCGGGTGTTGCGCCAGACGAAGAACAGCGGCGGCGCGTCGGGGATCTCGGCCATCGCCGTGACCGGCTCCGGCGGCGCCAGGAGGCGGGCCGGGCGCGGCAGGTCCGTGGGCCAGAGTGCGCCGAGGGGAGCGGCCAGAGCCGGCACGCGGCACACCGCCCGCTCGGGCAGGTCGCTCTCCACCGGCGCCAGCCGGTAGACCCGGGCGGCGCCGAGGCGCACCAGCAGGGTATCGACCAGGGCGGCGAGGTCCGGCGCCTGCGGGCCGGCGGCGAGATGCGTGTCCTGCCGCTCGGCCAGAGGCTCGACCCGCGAGGCGGAGAGCACCGCTTCCTCAATGCCAAAGCCGGGATCGATCAGAGAGAGGCGCTCGCCGAGCAGCCGGGCGAGGTGGGCGGCGTCGCGGCTCGGCCCCGCCGTGCCGATTCGGATCGCCTGATCGAGGCGATCGACGCGGACGAAGACGAGATCGAGCCGGCGCGCGCCGAGGCCGCGCCGCTCCAGTTCCGGCACGAGCCGGGCGCAGAGGTCGGCGACGACCCGCTCCAGGCTCTCGCGGGCGCCGACCGGCTCGGCGAAGCGCAGGGCGACACGCGGCGTCTCGGGAGCTTCAAGCGCCGTCAGCGGCTCCGGCTCGCGGCCCAGCGCCCGGTCGAGGCGGAACAGCAACTCGGCACCGAAGCGCAGCCTGAGCGAGGCCCGCGGCTTGTCGAGGCAGTGGCCCACGCGGGTGATGCCGACATCCTGCAACGCCCGCACCGCCTCGAAGCCGAGCCGCAGGGCCGCCACCGGCAGCCCCGCGATCGCTTGCTCCGCCCCGCCCCGAGGCACGATCCCGCCCTCGCCGAAGCGGGCCACACCCCAGGCGCAGCCCGGAATGTCGGCAAGCGCCAGCCGCGCCAGGATTCCCGACCGCTCCAGACGCGCGGACAGGTCGGCGAGCAGGGGCGCCTCGCCGCCGTGGAGATGGGCGGCGCCGGTGATGTCGATCATCAGGCCGTCGGGCGGGTCGAGGGCGACGATCGGCGCGTAGCGCTGGCACCACAGGCCGAGCCGCGCCAGGGCCGCCGCATCCGCCTCGGGATCGGCGGGGACGAGATGAAGGCCCGGCACCAGCGCTTGCGCCTGGGCCGCGCTCATGCCCGGTCGCAGGCCGAGGCGGCGGGCGGCGGCGTCCACGCCGGCGAGCCCGCGACGGGCACCGTCCTGCGCCACGGTGGCAAGCGGCTCATCCGGCGGCGCGGCGCTGGCCCCGCTCCGGCGCAGCCGGTCGGTCGGCCAGGCTGGCAGGTACAGCGAGACGACCCTGCGCATCGCAAGCCTCCACGATCCAAGCCCCCGGCGCCCCGCCGCGGCAGCGCTGCAAGTCGAGCCGCCAGCGCGGCCGGCCCATTCGACGGCTCGTTCCTTCGGAAGGGGCGGGCGCTACCCGCCAGCGGGTTCGCGCGGCGCTGGGCTCCGGCTCGACGGCCTCCCCCGCGCAGAGGCGGTGCACGACGAGCGCGGTGACGCCCGAGCCCTCCGCCGCGAGTTGGAGCCGGCGGGAAGGGGTGAGCGTCATGCGGGTGAGTTCGCCGACGACGCCGGCCAGCCCTCGATGGCGCAGGCCCTCCTCCATGGCCGGCAGCACCTCGGCATCCCGCCACGTCTCGCAATAGACCACCCGGTCGGGATGCAGCCCGACCCGGGCCAGCGCGGGAGCGAACAGGTCGCGGCTGTGCAGGCACCACAGCACCGGCCCGTCGAGCCGGGCGAGGATGCCGCCGGCAAACAGCACGGCGGTGGCGGCGTAGCGCCCGCGCGGGCCGCCCTCATGGATCTGATGGAGCGCTCCGAGGGCCAGCCCGCCACCGGGCAAAGCTGCGTCGAGCCCCGTCACCCCGAAGGGGAGGGTGCGCGAATCCGCCGGTTCGCTGCCGGTCCCGGTGCGCTCCGTCAGGCGGCGTAGCGCATCCAGCGTCGGCACGTCGGAGGAGCGGGAAGGGGGCATGGCGCAGGTTCGAAGGGGATCGGGAGGGCATCGCTCAGAACAAACAGTGAACGCACCTGAGCCTTAACCCGTCAACCGCTCTCGCGTTGCCATCCCCGTTGAAAATGCGGATTTTATTCCGACTGCACACTTGACCCCGGACCGGTGGGGTCGGGGCGCATCAAGCCCTGCACGCAGAGCGGGTGCGACGGCTTATCTCACGCAAAACCGCATACCGACTGGACTTGAGCGCAACAAATCCGGGCGCTGTTGCCCATGAACGACAGACGTTTGCCCACACCGTTCTATCGTATTGTCTACCGGGGACTTTGCCGGAGGTTGTCGCATGGGATGCGCAGTCTGCGTTTTTCCCGCGAGCTCTCCAGATTTATCAGGGTCATGAGTGACCAGTCATGAGTGACGCACGACCCACAGGCCGCCGGCCCGTCATTCTCGTCGTCGAGGATGAACCCGATGAGCGCTACCTCGCAGCCGAGCTGCTGGAGGAGAAGGGCTTCGAGGTCATCGAGGCCGAGACGGCCGAGCGCGCGCTCGACATCCTGCATCAGCGGGGCGACGGGATCGACGTCGTGTTCTCGGACGTGCGCACGCCGGGCACGATCGGCGGCTTCGAACTCGCGCGGATCATCGGCGTGACGTGGCCGCGCATCCGCCTGCTGCTGACCTCGGGCGACGCGGGCGACCAGCCGAGCGACCTGCGCGTCACCGCGACCTTCATGCCCAAGCCCTGGCGGGCACCGGAAATCCTGACATGGCTCGAAGAGGCCGCGGGGCTCAGGGAACCGCCGGAGAGCTGAGCCGCGGCCGGACCATTCAAAGCATCAGAAGCGCATCCCCTCTCCCCGCACAGCGGGGAGAGGGGTACAACCAAGCTTACGCTGCCGCGACGGTCGCCTTCACGATCCGGTCCGGATCGCGCACGGGCTCGCCGCGCTTGATCGTGTCGACCACTTCCATGCCCTCGATCACCTTGCCCCACACCGTGTACTGGCGGTCGAGGAAGCGCGCGTCGGAAAAGCAGATGAAGAACTGCGAATTCGCCGAGTGCGGGAAGTTGGTGCGCGCCATCGAGCAGGTGCCGCGCACATGCGGCTCGGCGTTGAACTCGGCGTTGAGGTCGGGCAGCTCCGAACCGCCCGAACCGGTGCCGGTCGGGTCGCCGGTCTGGGCCATGAAGCCGTCGATAACGCGGTGGAACGGCACGCCGTCGTAGAAGCCCTGGGTCGTCAGCGTCTTGATCCGCTCGACGTGGTTGGGGGCGAGGTCGGCGCGCAGCGCGATGACGACGCGGCCCTTGGTGGTCTCCAGGACGATGGTCTCGTTCGTCTCTGCCATGAGTTAAATTCCCTGTCCTCTGGGTCCGTCGTAGATGAAGCGCAGCGCCAGGGGGCGCCCCGCGATGGCTCCGCCGAGAGCCGGGGTGAGCCGGACCGGCGTGCAGCGGGCGATCGCGTCGAGCGTCGCCCGAATCAGGATGTCCCGGGCTCTGGCATCGCCCGGCGTGTTCGCAAACGGCGTCTTGGCGAAGGTGATCTGCGGCGTGCCGATCACCGAGCCGTCCCGGCGCAGGGAGAGACGCGCCGTGATCTCCGCGCGCTCGAACCGGCTGAGCCCTTCGGGGGCCTTCCAGCAGGCGGCGAGCGCCGGGTAGAGCGCCTTCAGGGTATCGGCCGGGGCCGCCGCCGTGTCACCGGCGGGCAGCGGCACATGCTGCGTACCCCGCAAGGTTTGGGGCAGGGTGCGCCAGGGCTCAATGCCCTCGAACGCATCGGCCCTGCCCGCGATGATCGGGGCAAGGCAGGCCGCAAGGATGCAGACCCCGCGGCGCGATGGCCGGCGGGCCGCTATTGGCCGCCTCCGGCGAGCGTCATCTTCACGATCTTGTCGGGGTTCTGCACGGAGCCGTTATCGGCCTTGGAGCCCTTCTTGACCTTGTCGACCACGTCCATGCCCGAGGTGACCACGCCGACGACGGTGTAGTTGTTGTTCAGGAAGTCCGCGTCGCCGAGGCAGATGAAGAACTGCGAGTTGGCCGAGTTCGGGCTGCCCGAGCGGGCCATGCCGACCGTGCCGCGCTTGAACGGCGCGGAGGAGAACTCGGCGGGAATGTTGGGCAGGGTGGAGCCGCCGGTGCCGTTGCCCTTGGGATCACCCGTCTGAACCATGAAGCCGTCGATGACGCGGTGGAACTTCAGGCCGTCGTAGAAGCCCTGGCCGATCAGCGTCTTGAGCTGCTTGACGTGCTTGGGCGCGATCTCCGGGCGCAGCTCGATCGTGACCCGCCCGTCCTTGGTCTCGAGAAGCACGGTGTTCTCGCCGGCCCGCGCCGGGGCGGCGAGGAGCATGGCGGAGAGGGCGAGTCCGAGGACGGCGTGGCGGCGATTCATGCGGTCTAAAGCTCCGTAGTGGGAATCAGGATTGGGTGAGGATCAGGATTTGGCGAAGCGGGCGGCAAGCTGCGCGGCGACGACCGGCGGCACGAAGGGGGAGACGTCGCCGCCCATGGCCGCGATCTGGCGCACCAGGGTCGCGGTGATCGGGCGCACGCCGGTGGAGGCGGGCAGGAACACGGTCTGGACCTCGGGGGCCATCGCGCCGTTCATGCCGGCGAGCTGCATCTCGTAATCGAGGTCGGTGCCGTCGCGCAGCCCCCGGATGAACAGGCGTGCGCCGCAGCGCCGGGCGGCCGTGACGGCGAGGTCGTCGAAAGTCACGACTTCGAGGCTCGCGCCCTCGGCCGCGGCGAGCGGTTCGCAGGTCTCGCGCAGCAGGGCGGCGCGCTCCTCGGCCGTGAACAGCGGCGCCTTGCCCGGATGCACGCCGATGGCCAGCACCAGCCGCGGCACGAGGCGGCAGGCCTGTCGCACCACATCGAGATGGCCGTTGGTGACCGGATCGAAGGAACCGGCGTAGAGCGCTGTACGGGTCGTCACGGGAACGGGCCTAGAGCATTTTCCCCACAAACGGAACCGCCGCCAACAGAAACGGGCGCCCCGGAGGGCGCCCGCGCGAACGAGATGGGGCGGGGATGAAAGGAGGCTCCGGTGGAACCGGAGCGCTCCGCCGATTTCCTGGCTTAATAGGTGCCGAACCCGAAGTTCAGGCCGACGCGGGCCAGAGCGCCCTCGGTGCGGGATTCGATGTTGTAGCCGACGCCGGGGCCGCCCCGGCTGGGGATCAGCACCGTGCGGCTGCCGAGGTCGTAGCGCAGATACTCGGCCTTGACCGTCATCTGCAGGGACCCCGTGAGATTCAGGAAGGAATTGGCCGGGATCGCGTACTCGATGCCGCCGCCATAGGCGTATCCGGTCTCGAGGCCGGAGCGGGCGCCGGCATAGGTCACGGGCGTCCCCGTGCGGAAGACCGCGGCCAGCGTGGTGGTGCCGTAGGCGAAGCCGCCGGTACCATAGACCAGGACGCGGTCGAAGGCGTAGCCGACACGGCCGCGCACGGTGCCGAGGAAGTCGAGGTCGGCGGCGTAGACGTTGGTCAGCACGCTCGGGTTGATGGCGGGTCGGAAGATCGTCTCGGTGCGGCTGCGCGCCAGATCGAGGTACTGCGCGTCGGTCTCGAAGCCGAAGACGAAGCCGGTGCCCGGCGTGAGCTGGAAGTTGTAGCCGGCCTGGCCACCGAAGCTGAACCCATCCTTCGGCAGGGCGACATTCGCGCGGCGCAGGTCGTTGGTGACGTTGGCCTGGAGCGCACCGATGCCGGTGGTCCGCAGCGTGTCACTCTCGGTGTAGGCGTAGCCGCCGTTGGCGCCGAAATACGCGCCCGTCCAGGCGAAGACGGGGATCGGCGTGAAGACCGGCGCCTCGGCGCGGCGCGGCAGGTCGGCGGCCAGTGCAGTCCCGGAGAGGAGGATGCCCGCGAGGCCGGAGAGAATCAGGGAGTTGCGCACGGCTCGAACCGAAGGTGTGAGGAAAGCTGCACTTTCTCTACCAACGGCTGGATATGGAAACTATGATATAACGGCAACACTGATGTCGCGACAACAACACCCTGTCATGACTAGATCTGGGTACTGTAATTCCAAAAATAATCCTCGATCACAAAATTTTGATGGAGAACTCCTGCCGAGCTGCGGAGGGGGAGGCCATGTCGCCCCCTCCGCAACGCCTTCGATCAGACGGCCTCTTCGCCGTCGCCGTTCTCGTCCTCGCCCTCGATGTGCTCCACCGAGACGACACGCTCCGCCTTGTCGGTGTTGAACACCGTCACGCCCTGCGAGGCGCGGCCGACGATGCGGATGTCGTCCACCGGCACGCGGATGAGCTGGCCGGCATTGGTGACCAGCATGATCTGGTCCGAAGCCTCCACGGGGAAGGAGGCGACGAGGTGGCCGTTGCGGGCGTTGACCCGCATCGCCGTGATGCCTTTGCCGCCCCGGCCCGAGGTCCGGTACTCGTAGGACGAAGAGCGCTTGCCGAAGCCGCGCTCGGACAGGGTCAGCACGAACTGCTCCGCGGCCCCCATCTCGTTGTAGCGCTCCAGCGAGATCGCCGTGGCCTCCGAAGCCTCGTCGGCCTCGGCCGGCTCGGCCTCCGCCTCGCCCGCATCGCCGATCACGGCCCGGCGCATCTTGAGGTATCCAGCCCGCTCCTCGGGCGAAGCGTCGAAGGCGTTGAGGATCGCCATCGAGATGACTTTGTCGTCCTTGGCCAGATTGATCCCGCGCACGCCGGTCGAGTCGCGCCCCTTGAAGACGCGCACATCCTCGACGGGGAAGCGGATGCACTGGCCGAGCGCGGTGGTGAGCAGCACGTTCTGCTCGGGCCGGCAGATCTCGACATGGACGATGTGGTCGCCCGGATCGAGCTTCATCGCGATCTTGCCGTTGCGGTTCACCGTGGTGAAGTCCGACAGCTTGTTGCGGCGGACATTGCCGGAGGCGGTGGCGAACATCACGTCGAGCGTGTCCCAGGACGTCTCGTCCTCGGGCAGCGGCATGATCGTCGAGATGCGCTCACCCTCGTTCTGAAGGTGCAGGATGTTGACGAGCGCCTTGCCCCGGGCGTTCGGCGCGGCCATCGGCAGGCGCCAGACCTTTTCCTTGTAGGCTTGACCCTGGTCGGAGAAGAACAGCACCGGCGTGTGGGTGCTGGCCACGAACAGCCGGGTGACGAAATCCTCGTCGCGGGTCGCCATGCCGGAACGGCCCTTGCCGCCGCGGCGCTGCGCCCGGTAGGTCGAGAGCGGCACGCGCTTGACGTAGCCGGCATGGGACACGGTCACGACCATGTCCTCGCGGGCGATCAGATCCTCGTCCTCGACGCTGAAATCGGAATCGATGATCTCGGTCTTGCGCGGGGTGGCGAAGAGCGCGCGCACCTCGGCCAGTTCGGTCTTCACGATCGCCTGGATACGGGCGCGCGAACGCAAAATGTCGAGATAATCGGCGATCTCGTCGGCGAGCTTCTTCAACTCGTCGCCGACCTCGTCACGGCCGAGAGCGGTGAGGCGCTGCAGGCGCAGGTCGAGGATCGCCCGGGCCTGGATCTCCGAGAGCCGGTAGGTGCCGTCCTCGGCCACGCGGTAGCGCGGATCGTCCACGAGCGCGATCAGCGGCGCGATGTCGTGGGCCGGCCAGTCGCGGGCCATCAACGCCTCGCGGGCGGTGTTCGGGTCCGGCGAGGTGCGGATCAGGCGGATCACCTCGTCGATATTGGCGACCGCGATGGCCAGACCGCACAAGACGTGGGCCCGCTCGCGCGCCTTGTTGAGCAGGAACTTGGTGCGCCGGGAGACGACCTCCTCGCGGAAGTCGTTGAAGGCCAGCAGCAGGTCCTTCAGGTTCATCAGCTCGGGGCGGCCGCCGTTCAGCGCCACCATGTTGCAGCCGAACGAGGATTGCAGCGGCGTGTAGCGGTAGAGCTGGTTCAGCACGACCTCGGCCATGGCGTCGCGCTTGATCTCGACGACGATGCGCATGCCGTCGCGGTCGGATTCGTCGCGCAGGTCCGAGATGCCCTCGACGCGCTTCTCCTTGACCAGCTCGGCGATCTTCTCGACCAGCGTCGCCTTGTTCACCTGATACGGGATCTCGGTGAAGATCAGCGCCTCGCGCTCCTTGCGCAGCTCCTCGACATGGGATTTCGCCCGCATGATGATCGAGCCGCGGCCCGTGGCGTAGGCCTGCCGCGTGCCCGCGCGGCCGAGGATCAGGCCGCCGGTCGGGAAGTCGGGACCGGGCACGATCTCGTTGAGCGCCTCGATGGTCAGGCTCTGATCGTCGATGAGGGCGATGCAGGCGTCGATCAGCTCGCCGAGATTGTGCGGCGGGATGTTGGTGGCCATGCCCACCGCGATGCCGCCCGCGCCGTTGGCCAGCAGGTTCGGGAAGCGGGCCGGCAGGACGGTCGGCTCCTCGTGCTCCCCGTCGTAGTTCGCCTGGAAATCGACCGTGTTCTTGTCGATGTCCGAGAGGAGCGCGCTGGCGGGCTTGGCCAGACGCGATTCGGTGTAGCGCATGGCCGCGGCCGGATCGCCGTCGACCGAGCCGAAATTGCCCTGCCCGTCGATGAGCATCAGGCGCATCGAGAAGTCCTGGGCCATGCGGACCAAGGCGTCGTAGATCGATTGGTCGCCGTGCGGATGGTACTTACCGATCACGTCGCCGACGATGCGGGCCGACTTGACGTAGCGGCGCTCGGGCAGGTGCCCGCTCTCGTGCGCCGCGAACAGGATGCGCCGGTGCACGGGCTTGAGGCCGTCGCGCGCATCGGGCAGCGCGCGGCTCACGATCACGCTCATGGCGTAATCGAGGTAGGACCGGCGCATCTCGTCGGTGATGGAGACGGGTTTGATGTCGGTCGCGGGCGGGGGCGTGCCGGCGCCGGGTTGGTCGTTGTCGTCTGCCAACGTCGCTCTCTCGGGTTCTCGTTCGGTCGCCCATGGCGGAACGCCAACGGACGGAGATTAGCAAGGACGGGTCAACGGGCCGCCAATCCCGACCGCTCCCCTCATCCTGAAGTGCCGCGAAGCGGAAGCCTTGAGGGATCCTCCCGATCCCGCGCGTGTTCTGGAGGATCCCTCAAGGCTTCCGCTTCGCTCCGGCACCTCAGGATGAGGGGGGAGAAGTGGGATGACCCGCTGCCTGCCAAAGGCCGTCGTCTCAGTTACTTAAATATGAATTCCGAGGGGCTTGCACAACATCCGCGAGCCTGCCGGCGGTGCATTGCCGGCTCGTCAAGGAACCCGCGCCAGAAGCGTTTCGGCCGCGGCCAAATCCTCCGGTGCGTTGAGGTTGAGGAAGGGGTCGACCGGCTCGACCGGCCAGGAGGCCACCGCCGCCCCATGCCGCTCGATGAAGCCGCCGACGCGCCGCTCGCCCGAAGCGAGCCAGCCGCGCAGATCCTCACGCAAGTGGACCGGCCAGAGCGCGCTGGTGAAGTGGCGCCGCTCGCCCGAGGCCGCGAGCGCGATCGGCTTGCCCTCCACAGCCGCGGCCGCGACGAGACGCGCGACGAAGTCCACGGGCAGGAAGGGCGCGTCGCCCGGCACGCTGACGATGTGTGTGAGGCCCGCTCTACCGGCGGCCTCCATCCCGGCGAGGATGCCGGCAAGCGGCCCCGGATGGTCCGGCACGGTGTCGGGCAGGACGGGTCCGGAAAACGCCGCGCGGAAGCGGGCCGGATCGCCGTTGGCGCTGAGCGCGAGCCCGCCGGCGCATTGCGGGCCGAGCCGCTCGGCGACCCGCTCCAAGAGGGTGCGCCCGGCAAGCCGGCGCAGGGGCTTGTCGCCCCCACCCATCCGCCGCGACAGGCCGCCGGCCAGGATCAGGCCCAGGATGCCCGACCCGGAGACCGGGGCGGGAGTCACTCGATGACGATCTTCGGCGCCGCGCGGCCGGCAGGCGCGCCGCTGAGGTTGGCCCAGAGTTTCCGGGCGATCTCGCGGTAGATCCTGGCCTGCGGCCCGTCCGGATCGGTCGCGACCACGGGGCGTCCGGCATCCGAGGTCTCGCGGATCGCCATGGTGAGCGGGATCTCGCCGAGGAAGGGCACCTCCAGGCGCTCCGCCTCGTGACGGGCGCCGCCATGGCCGAAGATCGCGGAGGCCGCCCCGCAATTCGGACAGACGAAGGTCGCCATGTTCTCGATCACGCCGAGGATCGGCACCGAGACCTTGCGGAACATCGTCACGCCGCGGCGGGCGTCGATCAGCGCGAGATCCTGCGGCGTCGAGACGATGACGGCGCCCGACAAGGGCGTGGCCTGGGCCATGGTGAGCTGCGCGTCGCCGGTGCCGGGGGGCATGTCGACGACGAGCACGTCGAGTTCGCCCCAGGCCACGTCGCGCAGCATCTGGGTGATGGCCGACTGCACCATCGGCCCGCGCCAGATCATCGCCGATTCCGGCTCGATCAGCAGGCCGATCGACATGGCTTTCAGCCCGTAGGCCTGCAGCGGCTCCAGGGTCTTGCCCTCGATCACCCGCGGCTTGCCGGACAGCCCCAGAAGCTTGGGCACCGACGGACCGTAGATGTCGGCATCGAGCAGGCCGACTTTGAGGCCCTGGGCACTCAAGGCCAGGGCGAGATTGCAGGCGGTGGTCGATTTGCCGACGCCGCCCTTGCCGGAGGCCACCGCCACGATGTGGCGCACGCCCGGCAATGCGTTGCCCTGGCGCGGCGGAGCACCGGGACCGCCGGCCGCTTGACGCGGGGCCGCGCCGGGAGCCGGCGCGTTGGGCGCACGCTCCGAGGTCAGGCTCGCGAGCACGCTCGACACGCCGGACAGCGCCAGGATGCGGCCTTCGGCCTCGCGCCGCACCGGCTCGAACCGCTCGGCCTCGCTCGGATCGATCAGGATCGAGAACATCACCCGGTTGCCCGGGTCGATCACCACCGGCGAGAGGCGGCCGGAATCGGGCAGGGTGGTGCCGCCGCGATCGACCGTGACAGTCGAGAGCGCCTTCAGCACGTCGTCGCGCGTGATCGCCAAAACTCAAGCTCCATCGGGCGCCGGGGCGGGCCGTCCCGCTCCCGACCATCTAACCACCCTTGCGCCAAACGCCAGCCTTCAAGCGGTGTTCTCAGCGCCGCCGCCCCGGCGGAATGGCGATCAGGTTGCATTCTTCCATCGGCCCACGCACGATCGAGCCGTCGCCGCGCCGGTAGACGCCGCGGCGCAGGTGCCGGCAGCCGACGGGGCCGCGCAGCCGCTTCACCCGCTCGATATGGACGCTGCGCGAGCGCCGGTTCGAGAAATCGTGGCCGCCGATGCGCACGCCGGGGCCGAAGCGCACCTCCGCGGAGGCCGGCACCGCGGCGACCAGCAGCGTGGCCAGCAGCGCAACGCTCATTCCGTTCACCCGTCACCCTCCGGCAAAGCTTCGACCGCCCCCTGAACCAAGATCGACCTCGCTCGTTGTCGAGGCAATCGCCGGGCAGCGGACCATCGACAAGGGTCTTCAGCCTGCCCGGCTCACGCCATTGACGACAGACGGAGTACGGATCTCATGCACCAGGGCAACCATCGCGACCACGAGGGCGCGAAGAAGCTCTTCGAGCTGGTCAAGGACGTCAAGGTGGCGATGCTGACCACCGCCGACCAGGACGGGACGCTCAACAGCCGCCCGATGTGGAACAACGAGATCGACGAGAACGGCGACGTTTGGTTCTTCACCAAGCTGCACAGCCCGAAGACCGCCGAGATCGGCCGCGACAATCAGGTGAACCTGTCCTACTCGGACCCGTCGAGCCAGACCTACGTCTCGATCGCCGGCAAGGCCGAGGTGATCCGCGACCAGAAGCTGATCGACGAAAAGTGGCAGGAGAGCCTCAAGACGTGGTTCCCCAACGGCAAGGAAGACCCCGAGGTCGGCCTGATCCGCATCCATCCCGAGCAGGGCGAGTACTGGGACAGCCCGTCCTCCACGATGGTCCACCTCTACGGCTACGTGAAGGCCTCGCTCACCGGCGAAAGCCCGAAGACCGAGACCAAGAAGGTCAACCTCGCCTGATTCTATTTGGGAGTGGGCCTCGTGCCCCTTTCCGTGACGTTCGGCGCTCCCGCCCCCGGCGGGGGCGCCGTTTTTGTCACAAAGCCCTGCGCCCACCGGCGTTGATCGTCGGCGTGTTCCGCCCCAAGCTCGGGCGACACTCCCCGAACACGGACGGCCCATGATCGACCTCGCGAAGCGGGTCTACGACCACAACTTCCGCATCGACCCGATCGTGCGCTCGCTGCTCGATACGGATTTCTACAAGCTCCTGATGGCGCAGATGATCTTCCGCCGCCATCGCGAGCTGAACGTCAGCTTCGGAATCCAGAACCGTACCCGGAGCGTGCGGGTCGCCGACGAGATCGACCTCGGGGAGTTGCGGGCGCAGCTCGACCATGCCCGCACGATCCGCCTGAGCCGGGGCGAATCCACCTGGCTGCGCGGGAATACCTTCTACGGCCGCCGCCAGATCCTCTCGTCCGAGTTCATGGCGTGGTTCGAAGCGTTTCGCCTGCCGGACTACGAGCTGGAGGTGCGCGACGGACAGGTGGCGCTGACCTTTCACGGCCCCTGGGTCGAGACCACGATGTGGGAGGTGCCGGCTCTCGCGATCCTCAACGAGATGCGCTCCCGCGCGGTGCTGCGCGGCCTCGGCAAGTTCGAGCTGCAGGTGCTCTACGCACGCGCCATGACCCGCGTCTGGGAGAAGATCGAGCGCCTGAAGCGCCTGCCCGACCTCTCCATCGCCGATTTCGGCACGCGCCGCCGCCACGGCTTCCTGTGGCAGGATTGGTGCGTGCAGGCGATGCGGGAAGGATTGGGCGAGCGCGCCTTCCTCGGCACCTCGAACTGCCTGATCGCCATGCGCCGCGAAGTCGAGGCGGTGGGCACCAACGCCCACGAACTGCCGATGGTCTACGCCGCGCTCGCCGGCGACGACGATGACGCCCTCGCCCAGGCTCCCTACGCGGTGCTGGCCGACTGGCAGCAGGATTATGCCGGCAACCTATTGGTGGCCCTGCCCGACACCTACGGCACCACCGGCTTCCTCGCGAAGGCGCCGGACTGGCTCACCGCCTGGACCGGCATCCGCATCGATTCGAAGGAGCCGATCGCGGGGGGCGAGGAGGCGCTGGCCTTCTGGGAGTCGCGCGGCTGCGATCCGCGCGAAAAGCTGGCGATCTTCTCCGACGGGCTCGACATCGACGACATCGAGGCGATCCACGCCCATTTCCACGGCCGCATGCGCATCGGCTACGGCTGGGGCACGCGGCTGACCAACGATTTTCGCGGTCTCGTGCCGGAGGGACGGCTCGACCCGATCTCGGTGGTCTGCAAGGTCACCGAAGCCGAGGGCCGCCCGACGGTGAAAATTTCCGACAATCCGAGCAAGGCCCAGGGGCCGGCAGCCGAGGTGGAGCGCTACAAGCGGGTGTTCGGGGTCGAGGAGCAGGCCGCGATGGCGGTGGCGGTGTGAGGCACGTTTTGCGCGAGTCTGCCGGCCGAAAATCGCACGACTCTCAGCACGAGCGGCCTCGTTCGACTGGTTTTCCGACCTCCGTGCCTCGCGCATGATGCAAAGCATGACCAAACTTCTGGAACGCGCCCTCGAGCGCGTTCGCGCCCTTCCCCCCGAGGCGCAGGACGACATGGCCCGCGTCCGCCTCAGCCTCGACGGAGACGCGGCGCCGGGTTTCCCGCCCGGCGCCACTCTCACTTCGCTGTCAGCTCCGCAGCCGCCTTCGCCGCCCGCTTCTCCGCCGCCTTGCGCTTCCACGGCGCGTCGGCTTCCCAGTCGCCGGCCATGATGCAGCCGTAAGGCTCCACCGTGTCGACCACCTCGGCCAGATCGTACTTCGCGATCTGGGCACGCACGGAAGCCGCATCCTTGTAGGCGCCCGGCAGCTCCGACAGGTCGGGCTTGCCGCAGAAGAAGCGCACGTCGATGCCCTCGGGCAGGACGGGCGCGTGCTCCCGCAGGTAAGCCGTCCGGCTCATGTTGCGGCCCGCCCCGTGCGGGGCGAAGCCGAGCGAGCCCACTTGGTCGCGGTGGCGGGCGATCAGGATCGGCTCGGCCATGTTGAGCGGGATCAGCGTGCGCCCGTCATCGTCGGCCGAGAACCCCTGCCACGACGGGGTCGCCCCCTTGCCGTGGTAGTAGAGCCCGTCCTCGCGGCGGAAGACGAAGTTGTGCTCGTTCCAGAACTGGTCCGCGACGGCGTTGCCGGTTTTACGCGCCACGAGGTCGTGGAGCGCGAAATGGCTCGCCTTGGTCCAGTCCCGCACGATCTGCAGCGCCTCCCAATAGGCCCGGCCGTCGTCGGATTCCGCCTTGATCCAGGCATTGTGCGCCGGAACCCGCGGAGCGACGATCCCGGTATGCCGGCGCGCCACCGCCATGCCCTTCTTGTAGAGCTGGGCGCCCAGCCCCCGCGAACCGTGATGGGTGACGAGCGCCACCTGCCCCGTCGAGCCGAGGTGCCCGACATAGGCGAAGTGGTTGCCGTCGCCCTGGCTGGCGAAGTGGCCGACCGCGAGCCCCGCGAACTCGGTAAGGAAGCGGTTGCCCGCAACCCCCGCCATCACCGCGTCCGGCGGCGCGACCGCACCCTTTCGGCCGCCGGGACCGAAATGCGTGACCGCCTGCATCGCGTCGAGCACGCGCTTCGGGTCGTCGGCGCGACGGAACACGGTGATCGCCACCGAGCAGCAGATGTCGGCCGAGTGGAAGCCCGGATGGATCGCATCCGCGCAGGCAACCGCGCCGCCCACGGGGATCGTACCCTCCACCAAGCCGGAGGGGCAGGCATCCGGCATCACCGCGCCCTTCACGATGGTCGGCACCCGCATGAGCGCGTCCATATGCGCGATCACCGCGGCCGCGTTCGCCCGCTCGGCCGCCG
Organism: Methylobacterium sp. AMS5; assembly: GCF_001542815.1. Lineage (GTDB taxonomy): Bacteria > Pseudomonadota > Alphaproteobacteria > Rhizobiales > Beijerinckiaceae > Methylobacterium. The sequence continues at coordinate 5,074,707 of NZ_CP006992.1, read as the reverse complement.
TTTCGGCGTCGAGGAAGACGCCGAATTCGAGGCTGTTCGTGCGCATCGGAATCGCGTGGGTGGCCGGGTCGAGAGTGACGAGATGCGCGCGGATCGCCGCATCGTCGGCGCCCTCGAGGCGCATCGCGTTGGCGATGGAAACCGCCCGCTTGAACCATTCGCCCGGCTGGAAGCCCCAAGCGATGAGATCGCGTCCGTTGATCGCGGTCATGGTGCCGCTCCGTCTTCTTGAATTTTTTGGGATTGGGGCGGGCGGCAAGTCGCCGTCCACCCCACTCATCATCCGCGGAGAAAATCCGCGATCAGCGCGGGTGCCGCCGTGTCGAAGCCGACGACGTCGAGCATGCTCGCGTCGTTCGGATCGGCGATGCTGAAGCCGTTGGAGACGAGCCCCACGACCACGAGCTTGGCCGGAATCCCGGTCTTCTCCCGGTATTCCCGCAGCGCCTCGACCGGGTGGACCGGGCCGGCCCAGGTCTCCGAATCCGTGTAGACCACGAACGCGTCGGCCGGGACGCCCCGCTCCAGCGCCCACCGCATCGGCAGCGAACAATCCGTCCCGCCGAAGGGCAGATCGTCCGTCGCCGCCACCGCCTGGTCGAGCCGCATCGACGGCCCGATCGGCAGGGCGGTCAGCGCCGCCCCCTGGCTCCAGGACCGGCCGGGCTCGGCGGTGAAGCCGAGGACCTGCCAGTGCTCCTCCGTCGCCGCGGTGACGAGCGCCATCGCGGCGGCCGCCTCCCGGGGCGTCAGCGAAGAGCCCGCGACCGAGCCGCAGCTCATCGAGCCCGAGACGTCCAGCGCCAGCACGAGACGCCGGCCCGTGGGCTCGACGTTCGCGAAGGCGGTGTAGAACGCCGCGTTCAGCGCCTCGACGATGGCCGCCACCGGCTCCCAGGAGAGCCGGCCGCGCTGGCCGTGCCCGGACGCGTAGGTCCGCAGCGCCACCAGAAGCGCCATCGGGTGCAGACGCGCCTTCAACAGGCGCTCCCGGTCCGACAGCACGCCGACCACGTGCTCGGTCGCCACGGTGAAGGGCGCGAGCGCCCCCGAAGCGGTGAGCCGGCCGAGCTGGCGCACGAGGGCACCGACCGGCATGCGCTCGATCAGGGCCTCGTTCACCGCGCGGCTCGTCATCAGCCCCGTTGGCAGCGCCTCCCAGGGCAGGTTGTGGGTGCGCACCTGCGCCGCCGCGTAAGCGCCGTCGACGCCCTCCGCCTGCACGCAAGTGAAGGCGTGGACGAGGGCAGGGGTCTCCTCGGTCAGCGTCCCGCGGCAGATCCAGTCGAACAGCGCCTTCCGCGCCGGCTCGTCCGTCTCTGGATGAGCCAGCCGCAGGAGGTCGCGGTGCGACCAGCCCTGACGGGAGCGGTACTTCACCGCCTGGTAGGCGAGCGCATCCACCGGACGCGCCCGGTACCAGTCGCCGACCGCGCGCCGCAGCGCCCGGCCCCAGCCGCGCATCGCCTCGACGGCGCCCGCGAACTGGAACAGGTGCGTGCCGGTGCGGCAGACCCGGGGCAGGGCGGCGAGCGCCAGCCGGCGGGTCGCCTCGGCCTCTGCGGAGGCCGCGAGCGCCAGGGCGAAGATCGCCGGATCCTGCTTCGGAGCCCGGCTCGCCTCGCTCATCGCGACGATGGTCGCGACCGCCCGCGCCCCGTCCTCGGCGATGCAGCGCATCACCGCGACCGCGTTCTCCCGGCAGAGAGCCCGCTCGCCCGCGTAGTAGGAGCCGCCCTCCGAGCCGAGCACGAGGAAGCGGTCGAGCCGCGCCCAGTCGCTCAGGACGAAGACGTGGCCGCCGGCCGCATTCGGCACGGTGCGGGGAAGGGGCTCCGACTGCGGGGTGCGCCGGAGCGAGAACAGCTTTCCATAGTTCAACATTGCTCGCTCCTCTCTCCGCGGGGCTTTTTGGGGATTGTCCCCGAGGCTCGTTGCGGCGCGCGGCCGTGGATTTTTGCGAGGGACCACAGCACCTTGCGGCACCTGGGATTCGAACCCTGAGGACCCGATCACCCTCGCAATCCGGCCCGCGCGGCCGAATTCGTTTGTTGCGTCAGCGGCCGTGCGGGCATGGAGGGGAGACAGGCGGTCCGCTCGCGCGGCCTGCGTCGCCCGTCCGCCACCCGGGCATCGGACCTCGCGGCCCGTGGGATTCGAACCCGGCCTTTCGGCCGACGATCACCTGTCTCCATCGGCCCGCACGGCCGAATTTTTGTTGGTTTGCGCTCCTCGTCCGGACGGGTGTCCGGCCTCAGGCCGCGCGGTCATGGTGTGAGGAAAGGCGTGTGGTGCTCTGCCGCTGAGCTACGGACCTTGCGATCCGGCGGGATTTCGAACCCGCGACATCCCCGTTTGGAGCGGTAACCTTCCCTCTTCGGCCCGCGCGTTCTGAATATTTTCCTACAACTCAGCCGCGAACAGTCCTGCGGTCATGGGGGTTGGGGACGGGTTTGCTGAGCTACGGGCGCAAGGCCCGGCGAAGATCGAATTCGCGACCTCCGCGGCGTGGGCCGCGGCGCTCTATCGATAACCGTCCCCGTTCGGCCCGCAGGGGCCGCCGGGACGAGGCGTGGGGGGATTGGGTGGCCGAACCGGAGCGGCGGCCACGCGGGCATGGGGGTTACGGACGGGAATGTCCTTGCGGACAACCGAGCCCTCCGCCCGAAGGCGTCAGGCGTTCGACTCCCTGAGATAACCGTCCGCTATCGGCCCGCGTGGCCGACCGTATCTCGCGCGATCGGATACGACCGCTTCGACCATGGCCGCTCAGACCCTGGACTGGCGAAAGCGGAGACGCGTAGATCGTCGTTTCTCATGCCTTGCTCCGTCGAGGTGGGGCCAATGGGAAGCGCGGACGTGAGAACGGGCGATCGGGGCTTCACGAGATAGGTGATAACCGATGCCCACCGGCCCGCGCCGGTGATGTTGTTCGAACAGAGAGCCGGACCTCGGTACGAAAGAGCGGACGCTTACCCGTAGGGGTAAGAGGGAACGCTCCATCTCCGGCCCGGCTGAGCCGATGGGTTGTGCTTACGGTTGCACCCGAACTGCGTCAACCCGAAACTTGAAAATTCTTTCAGCTTCACGCATCTCCCATCCATGAACCCATCCGCCATCACCCCCGCCCAGATCCGCGCCGGCCGCGGTCTCCTCAAATGGACGCAAGGGGTTCTGGCGAGTCGGGCCGCGGTGTCGGTGGTGACGCTGAATATGATCGAGAGCGATCAGGTCGCCCCGCGCGCAAGGACCCTGGACGCGATCCGCACGGTGCTCGAAGGCGAGGGCATCCGCTTCATCGGCGACGAGAGCGAAGGCTTCGGCGTGATGATGCGGCCGGGGCAAGGGTCACAACAGGGGCCGCAGCCGGGGAAGACGTCGAGATCCATGCGGGCCGCCGGGTGAGCACCCGCATCGATCTCAACGCCGATCTCGGCGAAGGCTTCGGGCCCTGGCGCCTCGGCGACGACGCCGCGCTCCTCGACATCGTCACCTCGGCCAACGTCGCCTGCGGCTTTCATGCGGGTGATCCCGACATCATGGTCGAGACGGTGATTGCGGCGAAGGCGCGGGGCGTGGCGATCGGCGCCCATCCCGGCTTCCACGATCTGCGCGGCTTCGGCCGAAACCGGATCCAGGAGCGTCCCGAAAGAATCGAGCGCGACATCGCCTATCAGATCGGCGCACTCCAGGCCTGCGCCGCTCTGGCCGGTGCCCGCGTCACCCACGTCAAGGCGCACGGGGCGCTCGCCAACCTTTCGAACGAGGATGCGGCCATCGCCGAAGCGCTGGCCCGTGCCGTGGCCGGCGTCGACCCTGATCTCGCCTTGGTCGTAATGCCGGGGCTTCCCGCCGAGCGGGCCGGCGAGCGCTTCGGCCTGCGCCTCGTGCGGGAAATCTACGCCGACCGCGCCTATGCCGAGGACGGCACGCTCGCCCCCCGCGCCTCGCCCGGTGCGGTGATCCACGAGGCGGGCGAGGCCGCCGCGCGCGTTGCCCGCATGGTCGGGGAGGGCGCCGTATTCACGCTCGGCGGGCGGCGCATCCCGGTCGCGATCGACACGGTCTGCGTACACGGCGACAACCCGGAAGCGCTCGCGATGGCACGCGCGGTACGGGCCGAGCTCGAACGGGCGGGCTTTAGCTTGCATCCCTTCGCCGAGTCTTTTGCGACGTCCTGAGGGACGAATCCGTTACGGCGACGTTTCAGGGATCGAATTCGGCCTGCTCACGGTTTCTTGAGTTCAGGTGCCTTCGGGCGCAGGCCCGTGCGCTGGCCCGTAACGACGATCGCCGGGATAGGCCGCGGATCGCCGTGCAGCGCTCGCGCGGACCCTTGTGAACAGAACCGAGACCCGCCTTGCGACGCGATCCGTCGGGCCTTGGATGAAGCGTGGCGTGATAGGGAAGCCCGGCCTGACATGAAGCGTATTTCCCCCGGTGAGGGCTTCATCGTGCCGCCGCGCCCGACGCGCGTTTCCGCGGCCGAAACGCCCAAAGGCCCGCTCGCCTCCTCCCTCGTCGTGTTCGCGATCATCGTCGCGGGTCTCTTCCTCGCGCGCGAGGTGCTGATCCCCATCGCGATCGCGGTGCTGCTGTCCTTCGTGCTCGGCCCGCTGGTGAACTTCCTGCGCCGGCTGCGGCTGGGGCGGGCCGTCGCGGTGCTGGTCTCGGTGCTGCTCGCCGCCGGGATCATCGCCGCGGTGTCCACCGTCATCGGCGTGCAGGTCGCCGAACTCGCGCAGGACGTGCCGCGCTACCAGCGCACCGTCGAGCGCAAGATCGAGGGGCTGCGGGCCGGCACGCTCGGACAGACGATGGATTACATCGCCAACATCAACCGGGCGATCCACCAGGGCGGCGAGGAGAGCAAGGAGGCGGCGGAGAAGGCCAAACAGCAGGCCGCCCGCGACAATCCCCGCAAGGCCGAGCCGGAGCCGCCGAAACCGGTGCTGGTGCAGGTGGAGGAGCGCCGCCCGGGCCCGCTTGAACTGGCCACCACCGTGCTCGCGCCGGTGGCCCAGCCGCTCGCCACAGCCGGCATCGTCTTCGTCGTCCTCCTGTTCATCCTGATGCAGCGGGAAGACCTGCGCGACCGCCTGATCCGGCTCGCCGGTTCGAGCGACCTCCACCGCACGACCGTGGCGATGGACGACGCGGCCCGGCGGCTCTCGCGCTACTTCCTGGGCCAGCTCGCCCTCAACTCCGCCTTCGGCCTCGTCATCGGCGTCGGGCTCTGGATCATCGGCGTGCCGAGCCCCGTGCTGTGGGGCATCTTCGCGCTCGTCATGCGCTTCGTGCCCTATATCGGCGCCTTCCTCTCGGCGGTCCTGCCGATCGCGCTCGCGGCCGCGGTCGATCCGGGCTGGAGCATGGTGCTGGCGACCTTCCTGCTCTTCGCCCTCGTCGAGCCCATCGTCGGGCAGATCATCGAGCCCCTGGTCTACGGCCACTCGACGGGTGTCTCGCCATTCTCGGTGCTGGTCTCGGCCCTGTTCTGGACCTGGCTGTGGGGACCGGTCGGCCTCCTGCTCTCGACGCCGCTCACCGTCTGCCTCGTCGTGCTCGGGCGCCACGTCGATCGGCTGGAATTCCTCGACGTGCTGTTCAGCAACCGCCCGGCGCTGACGCCGATCGAGAACTTCTACCAGCGCATGCTGGCCGACGACCCGGAGGAGGCGCAGGAACATGCCGACCTGATCCTGCGCGAATGCTCGCTCTCGGCCTATTACGACGACGTCGTGCTGAAGGGTCTCGAACTCGCCTCCCGCGACGCCGCCCGCGGCGTGCTGACGCCGAGCCAGAAGGACGAGATCCGCGCCTCGATCACCGCTCTGGTGGAGGATCTGGAGGATCGCGAGGATGCCGTGCCCGATCCGGCCACCAAATCCGCTCGCCTCTTCGAGAGCGACGGGGAGAGCGCCTGCAAGAACGGGCCGATCGCCGATCCCGACCCCGGCGAGCTGCCCGCCGCGTGGCGGGCCGACGGTGCGGTGCTTCTCGTCTCCGGCCGGGGCTTCCTCGACGGGGCGGCGACCGCCATCGCCGACCAGCTCCTGCGCAAGCGCGGCTTCGGCACCCGGCAGGTGCCCTTTGCCGAGGTCGCCCGGGTACGCATCGCCGAATGGGAGCCGGGTCCGGCTCAAGCGGTCTGCGTAATCTCGCTGGCGCTCTCCGGCGAGCCGACCCATCTGCGCCGCCTCGTCTCGCGGCTGCGCCAGAAGATCGACACCGTGCCGATCGTCGCCGGGCTATGGCGCCTCGACGAGCCGATGCTCGCCGACGACGCGGTGCGGGCCAAGCTCGGCGCGGACGACCACGTCACCTCCCTGCGCGACCTGATCGAGACGATCCTCGCCATCGCCCGTCACGAGGGCGGTCCGGACCGGTCCGAGCGGAGCGATGCGGCCACGCCTCCGCGGCAGGCGCTGCCCGAGCCGGCTTGACGGGACGGCGACGCGACGGCTTGACGGAAGAACTTGCCGACGGCTTCGTCTCAGTCCGTCAATGGGAGGCTGCCCCTCGATGAGCGTCGTCGATCTCGCCCAGTTCATGGAAGACCTCGCCACCCAGTCCGGAGCGGCGATCCTGCCGTTCTTCCGGGCGCATTTCGGCCTGGACGATAAATCCCACGGGACGGGCCACGCCTTCGACCCCGTCACCGAGGCGGACCGGGCGGCGGAAGCGGTGATGCGGCGGATGATCAACGACCGGCTGCCGAGCCACGGCATCCTCGGCGAGGAGTTCGGCTCCGAGCGGGCGGATGCGGAATGCGTCTGGGTGCTCGACCCGATCGACGGCACCCGCGCCTTCATCAGCGGCCTGCCGACCTGGGGTACGCTGATCGGGCTCACCCATCACGGCGCGGCGGTGCGCGGCCTGATGCACCAGCCCTATCTCGGCGAGCGCTTCCTCGGCGACGGCAGGACCGCGAGCGTGCGCTCCGCGAAGGGCGAACGCCCCCTGCATACCCGCCGCAACGAGGCGCTCGGCAACGCCATCCTCGCCACCACCGATCCGCGCCTGTTCGCGGAGGGCGAGGAGGCCGAACGCTTCCGGGCGATCGAGGCGGAGGTGAAGATGTCCCGCTACGGCGCCGACTGCTACGCCTACTGCATGCTGGCCGCGGGCCAGATCGACCTCGTGGTCGAAGCGGGATTGAAGCCCTACGACATCGTCGCGCTGATCCCCATCGTCGAGGGCGCGGGTGGCGTCGTCACCGCTTGGGATGGCGGCCCGGCGACGGAGGGCGGCCGGATCGTCGCGGCGGGCGACCGCCGGCTGCACGAGGCGGCGCTGAAGCGGCTCAACCCGTAGGGTTCCGCCCCGGAGGGGGGATGCCGGACATCGTCCCTCGCGAGAGGAGCCGCCCCGATCGCGGCGGCGAACGGGAGCGGCGCGAACGGGTCTTCGCGCTTGTCCGTGCCCTACGCCTCCATCGCCGGGGAGGCGGGTCCGCCCCGGCGATGGGCGGGGCCGGGCTCAGGCGAAGATCAGATCCTTCACCTGTCCGGCCAGCGCGCTATCCCACGACCAGTTGGACTGGCCGACCAGATCGCTCGTGCGCAGCACATCCAGCGGAACCGCGCCCTGCCCCTCGGCCACGAGCTTGTCGTTCTTGATCAGGCGCATGTAGCCGGCCTCGTCCACGCTGGCCTGCCACTTCGCCATCTCACCCTCGACGATGGAATCCGCCGCCGTGATCCGGTGCTTCGTCGCGCCCGTGAAGATCTCGAAGGCCATGTCGTCACCGTTGCCGACCTGGCCGAGCCAGATGTTGTCGCTGTCCCGCCCGTTGCCGGTATCGAACACGCGCTGAAAGCTGCCGTGGGCGAGATCGTCGAAGCGGACCTCGGCGAACATCTTGAAGGCGCCGTCGATTTCCGGGATGCCCTTGAACGGCGTGATCGTCAGGTCGCTCACCTCGCCGACGAGCGGTTTGTCCGCCGCCCAGTTAGACTTGCCGACGAACTCGTTGATCCGCACGACGTCCTTCGGGACGATGCCCTGTCCCTCGGACAGGAGCACGCCGTCCTTGAACAGGCGCATCCAACCGGTCTCGTTGACGCTGGTCGTCCAGGTCGCTTCCTGGCCTTCGACGATCGCGCCCTTGGCCACGATGTTGGCGGACTTGGTGCCGTTCATGATCATGAACTGCATGTCTTTGGAGGTGCCGATCTGGCCGAGATAGACGTTGTCGGCGCCGGGACCGTTGCCGATGTCGTAGACACGCTGCCACGCGCCGGCATCGAGATCATCGAACCGGACCGTCGCACTGGCGGTGAAGGCGCCGTGGATGTCGGGCAGGTCGTCTTTGAAGGTCAGGTCGTAGATGCTGCCCTTCAGTGCGCTGTCGTGCGCCCAGTTGGATTGGCCCACGAGATCCTTCGCGCGGGGCACGTCGCGCGGCACCGTCCCCTGACCCTCGGCGACGAGCACGCCGTCCTTGTACAGGGACATCCATCCCCGCTCGTTGACGCCGGCGGTCCAGCGCGCCTCGACGCCCTGGGTGATGCCGTCCTTGGCGATGATGCTATGCTTGATCGCGCCATCGAGGATCTCGAAGGCCATGTCCCGTCCGTTGCCGACCTGACCGAGCCAGATGTTGTCGCTGTCCGGACCGTTGCCGGTATCGAAGACGCGCTGAAAATGGCCGCCGGCGAGATCGTCGAACCGCACCCGCGCGGTGACGCTGAACGCGCCGTCGATCTCGGGGATGTCGGGGCGGTAGGCCTCGTCCGCGGCGGCGTTCAGGGCCATCTCGTAGGGCGCCTTGCCGGCCTGTACGGAGCCGAAGCGCTGCTGCAGATGGGCGAGGAGGCCCGACACGCCGAGCACGGTGTCGTCGAAGTTCAGCGTCTCGATCGAGGTCAGCGTGTCGATGCTGCCGGAGGCGAGGTGCTTGACGGCGAGCGAACCGTTCGTGCCGTAGAGCGCGACGTAGTCCTGGCTCCGGCCCGTCAACACGGCCTTGTCGGTGCCTTCGCCCCCATCCAGCGCGTCGCCCCCGTTCCCGCCGATGAGCGTGTCGTTGCCCGCGCCCCCGTCCAGCGCGTCGTTCCCATTTCCGCCCATGAGCGTGTCGTTGCCCGCGCCGCCGAAGAGCTTGTCGTTGCCTCCGCCGCCGTCGATCCAGTCGTCACCGCCATAGGCGAAGAAGGTGTCGGCCCGGTTGCCGAGCCAGACCTTGTCGGCCCGTTCGGTCGAGATCGGCATCCCCTTGTCCTGAAGCATGGCCAGGTCGAGATCCGAGATGTGGGACCGCCTACCCCAGTTGGAAAAGGGGTCCATGAGATCCTCGATTCCCCACACGTGCGACCGGATCGCATCGAGCCTGGCCGGGCCGCCGAGAACCGTCCGCGTGTTCTCTCCATTGAAGAGGAGCACCCCGTTGCCCCCGTCCGTGGCAGCGAAATCGAGGAAGCCCAGCGCGTGGCCGATCTCGTGCTGGAAGAGGGTGAGGGCATCGATCTTGTTGCCGGGAACGGCTGCCACACCTGCCGGGTCGTAGAAGAAATCGCCGAGCCTGTGCTCGCCGAGCGTGACTCTGGCATCCGGCGCGCCGCCGTTCGGGTCATACCCCTCGCGTGCCTTCAGGATGGGGGTATGTTCCCACCATCTCCCGTTCCAGGACCATTCAGGACCGCCGTTGGCGAGGAAATTGCCGCCGCCGACATTGCCGATCCCGAGCGCGATATCGATCGTGCTCTCGACTTGGATGTACTTGGCCCAGGCGTCGGCAGCCGCCTGGGCCGTCGCGAGGATCAGACTGGCCTGCGCCCCCGCCGATCTGATCGAGTAATCATTGGCCCAGGTGACCGAAATTTTCGCCATACTTGCATCCTCCGAGCCATCCGCGCCGCTTCCGGATCGCTTCGCCGTTCAGCCACCGTCTGGCAACTCTAAGTCGGCCCGCGACAGGCCAGCTCTGAGTTTTACCAACAAGAGACCGGATGAATCGCAATCTAGTATGAAGATGCTCCTGATCGATTGACCTATAAATTAGTATTTTAACTTGTTTAATCGCCATTTTTCAGAGCGGACATCATATAGATCACAAATTTATCCAAGACGTAACTGATATAACAGCAACAACATGGAACAGGTTTCGCTTCGACAGGCTGCGATCCCGGGAAACTCCAAGAGCGAAACAGAAAATCCGAAATCAAAACAGCCGTCGGGCATTACTATGGAGTGCAGGGCCGACGCGGTCCGGACATCGAACGCGCCGAGAAGGCGAGCGGCACATTCCGATCGGGAATACTTCAGACCTGCGGATCCGACATGGCCGGATCGCGTCCCGGCGAACCGGATGACGAGGTCCCCAAGCGCCCGCGGCGCGACCGGTGGTCCTGTCGATCGATCCGGGTTCCGCTGGATCGAAGCGCAAACCGATCAACGAGCGCCGCTCGAGGACGTCACGGCTGACGCCAGCGAGGCGCAGGCCAGCCCGAACCCGGCCACACGTGAGCGGTTGCCGGCCTGCACCCGCACGGGTTGCGACCGAGCCGTCGGACGTGGCCGACCGTCAGCGCCGCGAGCGGAGGATGTCCGCGAAGTCCGATCCGCTCAGCCGGCGACGGGGGCGTGAGGAGCGGCTTCGGCGGCGGCCGAATGGACGAGATGGCCGGGGATGAACGCGTCGAAGGCCGCCCAGAAATCGGTGCGGACCGCGTCGCACTCGGTCAGGATCTCGTGGCGGGCGCCGGGCAGCACGATCAGGTGCCCGGTCTTGAGCCGGGCGGCGAAACGCTCGACCGCCGGCGTGCTGCAGACCGGGTCGGCGCCCGCCGCGACGATCAGGCAGGGTGTGCGGATCCTCCGGATCAGGGCCGGATCCTCCAGCCGGCGCATCGCCCGGAAGGCGGAGGCGAGCCAGGCGATGGTCGGATCGCCCACCGCGCCGGCCCCGACCGCGCGGGCGGCCTCGGCGTTGCGGGCGTAGCGCACCGGATCGGTCGAGAGGCGGTTGCCGGCGAACGGCTTCGTGGCGATCGAGACGGCCTTGCCGAAGGGGATGTAACAGCGCCCGAGCCCGAGCCGATGCAGGCCCCGCGCCAGCAGCGAGGCGCCCGCCGGCCAGCGCACCATGCGGATCGACAGCATCGGGGCGACGGTGACGAGCCGCCGGAACGGCAGCCGGCCCTCCGCCGCGCGTATCAGCGCCACCGCCCCGCCCATGGAATGGGCGAGCCCGAAATGCGGCTCGGGCATCATCGGCACGAGCACGGTCTCGGTGATCGCCTGCAGATCGAGGGGGTAATCATCGAAGTGACGGACATGGCCCTTGTGGGCGTCGCGGACCTGACGGCCGGAATCGCCCTGGCCGCGCCAGTCGAAGGCGACCACGCAGAAGCCGCGGGCGCGCAAGTCGCTGATCGTCTCGAAATATTTCTCGATGAACTCGGCCCGGCCCTGAAGCAGGCAGACCGTGCCCTTCACGCCCCGCGTCGTCGGCTGCCACGTCGCGGCCCGCAAGGGGACGCCGTCGGCGGTCTCGACCGGCACGAGGCGGGCGCCGGGCGGCACCGGATTGCCGGGGGTGGGACGGAGGGTCAGCACGGCTGGCTCACCCCGGAAAAATTTTTGCTCAAGCTCACGCGAAATCCCCGCAAACAGACCCTTGCACGGTTTTTGGGGCCTACCAATATCATCGATGCGCCGGCCGAGACGGCGGCGCGACGGTCCGGCCTACGGGCGGACCCGAATACATCGATCATGTTGCTTCTTCTGGAGGATATGTGATGCGTCAGTTCGATCTTGCTCCCCTGTACCGTTCCACCGTCGGTTTCGACCGCCTGTTCTCGGCCCTCGACGGTTTCGTGAGCACCGAGGCGGCTCCGACCTACCCGCCCTACAACATCGAGCGCACCGGTGAGAACGTCTATCGCGTCACCGTCGCGGTCGCCGGCTTCACCGAAGCCGACCTGTCGATCGAGGTGAAGGAGAACGCCCTCACCATCAAGGGCGAGCGCAAACCCGCCGAGGGCAAGTCCGCCGAAGTGCTCTACCAGGGCATCGCCGCCCGCGCCTTCGAGCGCCGCTTCCAGCTCGCCGACCACGTTCAGGTAACCGGCGCGGCGCTGGAGAACGGCCTCCTCCATGTCGATCTCGTCCGCGAGGTCCCGGAGGCGAAGAAGCCGCGCCGCATCGAGATCGCCAGCCGGCCGTCGAGCCAGCCGGTGATCGAGGGCTCGGTCCAGCAGGCCGCGTGACCGCTCAGCCGCGAGGCTGACCCCGCAGGGGAGCGCCCCGGCCGTCGAGGCCGGGGCGTTTTCGTGCCGAGGGATCAGAAATCCCCGAACCGATCGCCGGGACCGGGCTCGTAGCAGGTGTACCCGACAAAGCAGCCCGGATTGTCGCGGGTCGGGACGAAGGCGCGCCGGCCGATCTCGGTGGCCTCGCAAAACGAACGGTCGCGCACGAAGCGGTCGAAGGTCGGCCCGCCGGTGCCGAGCACCGCCGCACCCTGCCGCGTGACCACGGCGCGGGCCTGGGCGCAGGTGAGCGTCGTGGTGGAGGGGCGCTGCGCCAGGGCAGGCCCGATGCCGGCGCGCAGGGCCAAGCAGATTGAGGCCGAGCAAACCAGGGCGCATCGCATGAAGGGGGTCCGGCGAGAGGACATCCGATTCCTCAACCATGCCCGTCACGGATGGATCCCGTCGAGCTCCGGCAGCAGCACCACGCTTTCCTGCTCGTTCGGATCGGTGCGGGCGATGAGCGCCGTGCACGGCTCGGTCGGGCTCGGATTGTAGGGCAGGTGCGGCATGCCGGCCGGAATGTAGAAGTATTCGCCGGGCCGCAGCTCGGTGTGGTGCTCCAGCCGCTCGCCCCACCACGTGCAGGAGGTGCCGGCCAGCGCGTAGATCGCGGTCTCGTGGCCCTCATGCTTGTGCGCCTTGGCCCGCGCTCCCGGCGGGATCGTCACCATCTGTAGGTGAAGGCCCGTTGCACCCGCCGATTCCGCCGAGATGCCGGGCGCGTAGGAAAGTCCCTGCTTGCCGATGAAGGCCTCGCCGGGCCGCACCACCCGGCAGAGCGCCGCGCCCGTGCCGGTCATGGCGCTACATGTCCCCGAACGCGAACTGCCCCTGAGGGGCGGCGGGCCGCTTCGCCGCGCGCGGCGTCTCCTTGCGAACCGAGAGCTTCGGACGTGGTTTGGGGTCGGCACGCATCCGCGCCTTCGCCTTGTCGCGCGCCACCGCCTCGGGGGCGTGCGGGTCGTCGTCGAGCCACTTGCCGCGCTTGATCACCTCGTTGACCCGGCCCTGGTTGACCCCGACCTTGAAGGCGATCTCCTGCTGCGTCATGCCGGTGGAGGCGTGCAGTTCGAGGATCGCGCGGGCAAGATCGGGCGTCATCTTCTGGCCGGTGATGCGCCGGGCCGGGCGGATGGTGCGGGTCTGGCGGTCACGCTCGCGCAGGCGCTCCAGCAGGGCGAGCGCCATATGCATGCCGTGCTCGCGCAGAGCCTCCTCGAATTCCTTCAGCGTCGCCATGGCGGGCTCCTCGTCCGGGAACGGACGTTCAGCGGGAAGAACGCTCCGCCCATGCCTCAGGTTGCGGATTCAGGAGACGCGCGCACGAGCAGCGGGGCAAGCGGATGGACGCTCTCGTCCACCGCAAAACGCTCAGGCGCGGCCGACCCGATGCCGCAGCGGGCCGGCATGTTGGCAGAGCGTGAGCCGGTCGGTTACACCGCGCACCATCCAATCGTGCGGGAAATGCCAGCCATGATCAGCCCCGTTCACCCCGTCTCCCGCGCCGAGGCGGTGCCGGGCGCGCCCGGTCTCGTCGAGGCGCTGGAAAGCGGCTCGGTCCTCGTCTTCCGCGATCTCGACTTCCCCTTCGACGCCTTCGAGCAGCGTTTCGTCGAGCGCCCCTTCGCCGACGGCAAGGCCAAGAACGTCGCGATCCGCAACGAGACCGCCGAACTGAGGGGCGGGGCCGGCAGCGCGGAGGAGCAGGCGCGCCTGCGCGACCTCCTGGTGCGCTACCGCCGCTTCGCGGAAAATCTGATCGACAGCTACCTGCCGGCCTACCGCGGCAAGGTCTCGCTCGCGGGCACATCCTACCGGCCGTTCGATGTCGATAAGCGCAAGCTGAGCTGGCGGCGCGACGACACGCGCATGCATGTCGATGCCTTCCCCTCCAACCCGATCGGCGAAAAGCGCATCCTGCGCATCTTCCGCAACATCAACGCCGAGGGGCAGCCGCGGCTGTGGCGGGTCGGCGAGGATTTCGGCTCGATGGCCGAAAAATTCCTGCCGAAGCTTCCGGGCTATTCCGGCCTCTCGGCGAGCGTGTTGGCCGCGCTCAAGATCACCAAGGCCAAGCGCTCGGAATACGACCACCTGATGCTGCACCTGCACGACGCCCTGAAGCGCGACCTGGACTATCAGGCGAACGCGCCCCAGGCGGATGTGCGCTTCCAGCCGGGCGAGTCCTGGGTGACCTTCTCCGATCTCGTGATGCACGGCGCCATGGGGGGACGCTACATGCTGGAGCAGACCGCCTACATCGCGGTCGCCGACCAGGCCGACCCGGAGAAGAGCCCGCAGCGGATTCTGGCGCGAAAGCTCGGGCGCGCGCTGAAGCATTGAGGGGTCAGGCCGGCTCCTGCGACCCCTCCGTCAGCTCCCGCCACAGCAGGATCAGGGCGGCCATGACCGCCGGGCCGACGAACAGCCCGAGCAGCCCGAAGGTCTCGACGCCGCCGAGGATGCCGAGCAGCACCCACAGGAAGGGCAGGCGGGTGGTGCCGCCGATCAGCACCGGGCGCACGAAATGGTCGGCGACGAAGGTGACGACGAAACCCGCCGCCACCACGATCGCGGCGGGGACGACCGCCCCGCCCGCTAGCAGCAGCACGGCGGCGAGGCCGAAGGCCAGCGGCGCGCCGAATGGGATCATCGCGGCGACCGCGGTGAGCGCTCCGAACAGCACCGGGTGCGGCACGCCGGCAAAGGCGTAGACGATCCCGAGCAGGAAGCCCTCGCCGATCCCGACGAGGACGAGCCCATCCACCGTGCCGTGGACGGAGGCCACCATCTGGCGCGCCACCCGCTCGCCGCGCGGACCGAACAGGCGATGGCTCGCCCGGAGCGTCTGGGCGATCACCGTATCGCCCTCGCGGAACAGGAAGAACAGCGCCAACAGGCAGAAGCCGAACAGCACCACCCGGTGCACCAAACCCGCCCCGAGGCTGCGGGTGAGATCGCGGTTCGAGGTCGTGTTCAGCCGCTCGCTCAGTTCATGCGCCAGCCCGGCATGGGCGAGGTGGGCGTTCCACCACTCGGTGACGGCGGCAGCCCCATAGGGCAGGCGGGCGATGAAATCCGGCACCGGAATGCCGTTGCGTTCGGCCTCGCGGGCATAGGCCAGGAGATCGTGCGCCTCGCGGCCCGCCTCGACCGCCAGCACGGCGATGGGCAGCAGCAGAACCAGTGCCACGAGGCCGGTGAAGACGGCCGGCCACAGGATGTTGTGCCGCCCCGGCGGGAAGCGGCGTCGCGCACGGACGAAGAGCGGCCAGAGGGCGATGGCGAGCACCACCGCCCAGACGAGCGCCCTCAGGAAGCCGGACAGGATGTAGACGCCGAGCGCCAGCAGCCCCGCGACGAGGAGGGCGCGCAGCACCCACTGGCTGCGGGCGACCTCAGGTTCCGTCCGATCCGTGCCAGCCATCGCCGCCTTACTCCGTTTCGCCGCTGTGTCGGCGCGAGCGACCTATGGCGGGCACAGCGGCAATCCAGAGGCGGCTTCAGGCCGCGGCGCGGTCGCGCCCCTGGGCCTTGGCGCGATAAAGGGGCGGTCGGCCCGCTCGACGGCGGCGGAAACATCCGTCTCGCCCGGCTCGACCTCGACCGCGGCGATGCCGAGGCTGATGCTCCAGGCCGGGAGGTCGTTCACACGGGCGACCGCGTGGCGGATTTCGTCGGCGAGCCAGCGCGCCTCGGCCGGGCTTCGTTCGGACACGAGCAGCACGAACTCGTCGCCGCCGGGCCGGACGAGGCAGGCGTCCGGGCCCAGGTTCACGATGCCAGGCGGCTTCTTTTCTCCGCTCACCGAGACTGGTTTCCTCGTCTTGTCCAACGCGCACGCAAGCCGGGAAAGCGCCCGGCGGGAATTGGAACGAACTGCGAACAAAGGCTTGACCTGTTCGCCGCCCGGACGCACTGTTCATGGAACGTTCCGGACTGATTCGCTGCCTCGGCGCAGCGCGCAAGGCAGGAGGCTTCCATGATCGAGATCGGCTTCGACGACGACGGGCTCGACCGGCCGGCGCCTGCGACGCGGCAACCGTCCCCGGACCGCGACTGGCGCATCCTCGAGGAAGGCCTCGAACACCCGGCAAGCGGCTATTTCATCGCCCGTGAGGAGATCGCCAGCCGGCGCGGCGACGGGCTGTGGACCTGGCCGATGCAGCTCGCCGAAAAGGCGTGGTGTGCGCCGCTGGGCTTCCGGCGGGTCTTCCTGGCCGCCCTCGATCGCTACGGTGTGGCGGCTGATGCGGATCTCGCCCGCTCCTTCGCCCTCGGCTTCGGGATTCAGGATGCGGGGCAGCGGCACAACGATCGCTTCGTGGCGCTCGGCGAACTGGTGCGCCCGCGCACGGCGGAGCGCAAGCGGACGCTGCCGGCGGAGGGCCGCCGCACCGGTCGCGAGCGTCCGCGGCAGGGTGCGGACACTCGTGCGCCAGCACTCGACCTCAGCCGCTCAGCCGGCTGAGAAGCAGCGCGGGAGGCTGGCCGGCCGCGACGCCCGAGGTTGCCCGTGCTCCATCGCTTCGTGTAAGGGGTCGCGATCTTTTCATAGACGCCATCGGGAACCGGCGGCGAAGCGGGGCCGCAGACCGGCTCGGGCGCCATGGGGGCGTGCCGCGCGAAGGGTTGGCGACGCCGGATATGAAGAATCAAGAAAGCGGCCAGCCCTAATGTCGAACGAGACCGCCACCTTCGACCGCGTCGCGGACATCATTGCCGAGACGGCGGATATCCCGCGTGACAAGATCACGCCCGAGAGCCACGCCATCGACGATCTCGGCATCGATTCGCTCGCCTTCCTCGACATCGCCTTCGCGGTCGACAAGGCCTTCGGCATCAAGCTGCCGCTGGAGCGCTGGACCCAGGAAGTCAACGAGGGCAAGGTTCCGGCCGAGCAGTATTTCGTGCTGAAGAACCTCTGCGCGCGCATCGACGCTCTGGTCGCCGAGAAGGCCGCCAAGGCCTGATCCGTCGGGCTTCAGGGATTAACGCGCGATGCGGCTCGAATATTTCGAGATGATCGACTCTGTGGTGCGGCTCGACCGCGCCGCCGGCCGCATCGAGGCGCGGGCGCTCGTGCCCGAGGCGAGCCCGGTCTTCGAGGGACATTTCCCCGGGCACCCGCTGGTGCCGGGCGTCCTGCTCACCGAGACCATGGCGCAGGCCTCCGGCTACCTCGTGCTGGCCCATCTCGACTTCGCGCAGATGCCGTTCCTCATGGCCGTGGACAAGGCGCGCTTCCGCTCTTTCGTCGGTCCGGGGGCGGCCCTCGAGATCACGGCGAGCCTGGAGCACGATGGCTCCGGCTACGCGGTGACGAAGGCCGCGATCCGCCACGAGGGCAAGGCGCTCTGCGACGCGGAACTGCGGTTCCGCACCATGCCGTTCCCGGCCGGTCTCGATGCGCCGATGCGCGAGCGCGCCCGGAAGATCGGCCTTCTGGATGGAGCGCAGCCGTGAGCCGTCCGCAGGCCCGCGACGTCGTCGTCACCGGGATCGGCCTCGTCTCCTGTGCCGGCGAGGGGATCGAGACGCACCTGACCGCCTTCGCCTCGAATGCGCTGCCGCGCACGGATGCGGAGACGTTCGCGCCCTATCCGGTGCACCCGGCGGCGCCGGTAAGCCTCGACGCGCAGATCCCGAAGAAGTCGGATCAGCGGCAGATGGAGGCGTGGCAGCGGCTCGGCGTCTACGCCGCCGGCCTCGCGCTCGATTCGGCCGGCGTGAAGGAGAACGCCGGCTTCAAGTCGGCGCTGTCGCTCGTGGTGGCGGCGGGCGGCGGCGAACGCGACTACGCGGTCGATGGGGCGATCCTGACCGGCCTGCGCGGCACCAACGATCCCGGCGCCTTCCTCAACGAGCGGCTCCTCAACGACCTGCGGCCGACCCTGTTCCTGGCGCAGCTCTCGAACCTGCTCGCGGGCAACATCAGTATCGTCCACGGCGTCACCGGTGCCTCGCGCACCTTCATGGGCGAGGAGTCGAGCGGCGTCGATGCCCTGCGCATTGGCCATGCCCGGATCGCCTCGGGTCAGGTCGAGACCATGATGGTGGGCGGCTCCTACAACGCCGAGCGGCCCGACGTGATGGTCGTCCACGAGATGGGCGGCTACCTCCTCAAGGACAGCTACCGGCCGGTCTTCGAGCGGGGGGCCGAGGGCACGGGCGGCTTCGTGCTCGGCAGTGCCGCCGCCTTCCTCGTGTTGGAAGCGGCCGAGCACGCCGCCGCCCGCGGCGCCAGGGCCCTGGCCCGGCTCATGCCGGTGGCCAACGACCGGGTGGCCCGCGCGCCGGGCAGCGTGTCGGCGAGTCTGACCCGTCTCATCGGCGAGGCCGGGATCGAGCGGCCGGACGTGGTGCTCTCGGGCGCCACCGGCCTGGCCGACCTCGCGGCCGAGGAGATCGCCGGCCTCCACACGGCGCTGCCGGGCGCGCGCATCCGCGCCACGGGCGATATGATCGGTCATCCGATGGAGGTCGCGGCCCCGTTCGGGACGGCTCTGGCCGCAGCACTCTGCGCGGCAGGATCGGCCGCGGAGGTCGCGGTCACCTCGGTCGGCCACCGCCGCGGCGAGGGTGTGATCCGCGTCGTGAAGATCTAGAGCATCATCCCGAAAGGTGGTTGCCGGCTTTCGGGACGATCGCGATGCGAGAACGAGTGTCCGCCGCTTCGGAGACCGCCGCCGCGGCGGTCCGGATGCGTGCCGGCCGAAACCATGGTCTGAGGCCCCGATGCCAGAACCGCGCTCCTCATCCACCCACGATGCCCTGGGACGCCCGCTCGTCGCGGTGACGGGCCTCGGCATCGTCACCTCGCTCGGCCGCGGCGCCACCGAGAACTGGGATGCGCTGACGACCGGGCGCTCCGGCATCCGCGCCATCAGCCGCTTCTCCACCGAGGGCCTGCGCACCCGCATCGCCGGCACCGTCGATTTCCTCGACACCGACCCGCTGGTGGCCCCCCTCCTGTCCGAGCGCTTCGCCATGGTGGCGGCCGAGGAGGCGGTGACGCAATCCGGCATCGGCGCGGGCTTTCCGGGCGGGCTGTTCGTGGCGGTGCCGCCGGTCGAGATGGAATGGCCGCAGCGGCAGGCCCTGGCGGAGGCCGCGGGCGAGCCCGACGAGGTGACCTATGCGGGGCTTCAGCGCGCCGCCGCCTCCCGCCGCTTCGATGCCTGGCACGACCTGTTCATCTTCGGCACGGTGGCCGACCGGCTCGCCGACCGCTTCGGCACGCGCGGTTCGCCGATCTCGCTCTCGACCGCCTGCTCGTCGGGCGCCACCGCGATCCAGCTCGGCGTCGAGGCGATCCGCCGGGGCGAGATGGACGCCGCGCTCTGCATCGGCACCGATGGCTCGGTGAATCCGGAATCGCTGATCCGCTTCTCGCTGCTCTCGGCGCTCTCCACGCAGAACGATCCGCCGGAGGGCGCCTCGAAGCCGTTCTCGAAGAACCGCGACGGCTTCGTCATGGGCGAGGGCGCCGCCGCCCTGGTGCTGGAGAGTGCCGAGTCGGCACGCGCGCGCGGCGCAAACATCCTCGGCTATGTGCTCGGCTGCGGCGAGAAGGGCGACGGCTTCCACCGGACCCGCTCCAGCCCCGACGGGGCGCCGGTCATCGCGGCGATGCGCGCGGCCCTCGAGGATGCCGGCGTCACGCCCGAGGCCATCGATCACGTCAACGCCCACGGCACCTCGACGCCGGAGAACGACAAGATGGAGGCGCTCGGCTGCTCGGCGGTGTTCGGCGAGCGGGTGGAGCGTCTGCCGATCTCCTCCAACAAGTCGATGATCGGCCATACGCTGACCGCGGCCGGCGCGATCGAGGCGGTGGTCTCGCTGCTGACGATCCAGAATGGGCGCATCCCGCCGACCATCAACTACGCGGTGCCCGATCCAGCGCTGCTCCTCGACGTGGTGGGAAGCGCCCGCGACACCCGCGTCTCGCGGATCCTCTCGAATTCCTTCGGCTTCGGCGGGCAGAACACCTGCCTGGTTCTGGGAGACGAGCCGGCATGAGCGACGAAAGAAAATCCGTCCTCGTCGTCGGCGGTGCCTCCGGGCTCGGTGCGGCGACCGTCCGCGCCCTGGCGGCGGCCGGCCACGCCGTCACCTTCACCTACCGCTCTTCGCCGGAGCGGGCGCAGGCGCTCGCCGACGAGCTCGTGCCGATGCATGGCGAAGGCAGCCTCACCGCCCGCGCCCTCGACCTGTCGGACCGCGACGCGGTGGAGGCGTTCTGCGAATGGGCCGAGGGCGAGGGCTTCTACGGCTACGTCCACAATGCCGGCCAGTCGGCGGATGCGCTGGCGGCCATGCTCGACCGCGAGCGGGCCGAGGCAGCGATGCAGGTGAACTTCTGGTCGATGACCCGGATCGCCAAGGCGCTGGTGCGTGGGATGATCCGGGCGCGCGCCGGCCGCATCGTCGCCATCGGTTCGGTGGCCGCGCTCCAGGCCAATGCCGGCAATGCCGCTTACGCGGCGACCAAGGGCGCCCTGATCGCCTATTGCCGCACGCTGGCGATCGAGTCGGCCAAGCGCGGCGTCACCGTCAACGTCATCGCTCCCGGCTTCATCGACACCGAGATGCTGGCGGCCTATGCCAGCCACCGCGAGGGGATCGAGCGCCAGATCCCGCTCGGACGTTTCGCCAAGCCGGAAGAGGTCGCGGCGATGGCCGCGTTCCTGATCGGAGAGGGCGGGGCCTACATCACCGGTGCGGTGCTACCCGTCGATGGCGGTTTGACCGCGATGATGGGCATCCACCGCACCTGAAGCCTGCCGGCGATGTCCCGCTCCCTGCCCCGCCTCGCCCTCGCTCTGCTGCTCGCAGGGGGAGGCTCCGCCTGGGGCGCGGAGACCTTCCGGGTCGAGGGCCTGCCGCGGGACGACAGCCTGACGATCCGCGAGACGCCGGATGCGGGCGCGCCGGCCCTTGGACAGATCCCGGTCGGGCGCCGGGTGCTCGGCTTCGGCTGCACCAACGAGACGCCGAGCGGGCTGACATGGTGCCGGGTGAAGTTCGACCGCACCCTCGGCTGGGCGCGGCGGCGCTACCTGACGCCGGATTGAGATCCGAGCCGACGTCCCGGACGACGAACACAGGCGCGGCATCCCCGAACAGCGGGCTCCGGTGATCTCACGGCACCGCGTGGAGCGCCTCGGCGAGGAAATTGACCACGCGTTTCAGCTCGACCGGCTTCTGGAGACGCTCCACATCCGCGAAATCCGGCGGAATCACCCCCTCGTCGTAACCGGTGATGAACACGAACGGCACGCCGCGCTCCCGAAGCAGGGCCGCCAGGGTGAAGGACGGCCCTGAGCCGAGATTGATATCCACCAGCGCCGCCGCCAGCGCACCTTCGTCGAGCGCCTCGCGCGCCGCCTCCTCGCTGGGGCAGGGGCCGACCACCTCCGCACCCGCTCCCTGAAGCGCGCGTGCCGTATCGGTGGCGAGATAGTAATCGTCCTCCACCACGAGGATGCGATAGCCGCTCAGGTCTGGTTGACCGGTCATGTCGAGCGCTCCTCCGAACACGGTCGCGCGTTGCGGGGCATCGGTTTCTAGAATGCTGGCGCCGACGCGGAGCGGGAATTCGAGGCGGCACCGCGCCCCCTCCGGACCGATCTCCAGGCGGCCGCGCCCCCCGAGTTCGTAAGGCAGGCGCCCCTCGATTAGTTCGCGGCCAAAACCGCGGCGCGCACCGGTGCGGCCATTTGCCTCGTGTTCAGCTGCAATCTTCGCTTTCGGCACGCCATCTTCCGCCCAATCGAAGCCGAGCCAGGCCTCGCCCTTCTTCTCGAACAAGGACCAGCGCACCCGCACGCGGCCCTCCGACACCGACAAGGCTCCATATTTCAGGGCGTTGGTCGCCAGTTCGTGAACGGCGAGGGTCAGGATCTCCGCCGCCTTGGGCGAGAGTTCGACTTTGGGTCCCGACAGATCGTACTGGTCCGCGCGCAGGTCCTGGGCGTCGATCTCGTCGCGGACGATGGTGGCGACCAGCACACCGGCATTGGGAGAGCGGGTCAGCAGGGCCTGCACGCGGGCCAGCGACAGGAGGCGCCCTCCCACCAGGGACGCGTAGTCGGATACGGTCTCCGCCCGCTCGCCCGTGCGGGCGACGATCGAGCGGGTCACCGCCATGATGTTGCGCACCCTGTGCTGCAGCTCGGCGAGCAATACGGCCTGATGGTCGACCAGCAACTTGGCCTCAGTCATGTCGGAGGAAAGACCGCCGATGCGCCGCACCCGGCCCTGCTCGTCGCGCAAGGGGAACAGGGTGCTGCGGATCCAGCGGAAGGCGCCGTCGCTCGGCCGCTGGATGCGGAACTCGTTCAGCAGCGATTGGCCGGTCGCTGCCCGCTGCAGGTTCTGCAGGGCGTGCTCGCGATCCTCCGGCAGCATGTGGCTTGCCCACCGCCGGATATCGGGGCCGAGCACGCTGGGTTCGATGCCGTAGACCGTCCGCAGGGCCGGACTCACGTACTCCATCGCGAGAGTCTCCGCATCGCGGATCCAGAGGACGTCGGAGGAGGCCTCGGCGAATTGCCGGAAACGCTCCTCGCTCTCGCGCAGGCGCAGTTCCGCCCGCTTGCTGCGCAGGGCGTGCCAGATCGCGGGCGCCAGCGCTTCCGCCGCCTCCAGGTCCTCCGAACGGTAGCCGCCCGGGCGGTTGCCGAGCCCGATCATACCCCGCGTCCTGTCGCCCTGCTTCAGCGGCACGCCGAGGAAGGCCGTCAGCGGCAGGTGGCCGGCCGGCGTGCCGACGCGGTCGGGGTGGGAGGCGGGATCGTTGACGATGATGCCCGCGCCGTCCTGCAACACCCGCCCGTAGATGCCATGAATCGCGAGCCCCAGGGCCGACTTGCCCATCGGGACGCGGTCATCTCCGTCCGATGTGCGCGCGGCGTAGCGGGCCCGGCTCCGGTCGCTGAAGAACAGGCCGTCGAGGCGCCCGGTGGTCTTGTCGATCTCGCCCATGAAGCCGATGGCGCTGCCCGTCAGCTCCTCGGCGACATCGAGGGAGATGCGCGCCAGTTCCTCCTCCGAGGAGGCGCCGAGCGTCTCGCTGAAGACGAGGTTGATCGCTTGGAGAACGGCGTTGTTGCGCCTGATGCGCTCCTCGGCAAGGCGCCGCTCGGTGACGTCGATCGAGACGCCGACGAAGCGCCCGTCCTCCAGCGGGCGGCCTGACGTGCTGAGCCAGCGGTACTGCCCGTCGGCACGGCGGAGCCGGGCCTCGTCGGTGAAGCAATGGCGCTGCGCAAACGCCCCTTGGAAGAGAGAAAGGTGTCGCTCGGCATCCTCGGGATGCAGGAACTTCTGCCAGCCATGCCCCGCCACGGCCTCGAAGCCGACTCCGAAGAAGTCGAGATAGTGGTCATTGACGAGGATCGCGCCGCTCGAATCCGCGTCCCAGATCAGGACGGGTGCGGCATCGGCCATGGTGCGCAGGCGAATGTCGGCCTCGCGCGCCGTCTTCTCCGCACGGGCCCGCTCCATCGCCGCCCAGGTGCGCTCGCCGATCTCGGTGGCCAGCGTGATCTCCGCGGGGGTCCATTCTCGCGGTGTCGTCATGGAGATCGCAAGTGCGCCGACGAGGCGGTCCTGCTTCGCCAGCGGAATGCCGAGCAGGCTCACGACACGATCGGCCAGCACCTTCTCCCGGCAGTCGTCGGGGACCAGGGGGGATGTCTGCACGTCCGTGATCGCGATCGGCTGGCCCTGACGCTGATGGGGCATCGCCCAACCGACGAGGCTGAGGGGATATTTCCCGGCTCGCGAGGGGAGACCTGCGCGCGCAAAATCCTGTGCGATGATCGCGAAACCCTCCGCCTCGTACAGGTTGAGGTAGTACGTGTAGTCGGCCTGAAGGTGCTCACCGAGCAAGCGGCAGGCCACGGCCTGGACTTCGAGCGGATCGGCCAGGGGGCGCAGCGCGTCGCTGAGGCCGAGCACGAAGGCCTGCTGCTCCTCGCGCTCGAGCAAGGCCCGCTCGACGAGGACGCGATCGGTCGTCTCGAAGGCCGAGAGATAGAACCCGGCGAAGCCTCCCGCTTCGTCCCGCAAGGGCGTCCACTGAGACGTGAACCAGCCGAAGGGTCGCTCCGGCCGCGCAGGCAGATCCCAGTAGCGATCAATGATCTGACGAGCCTGCCCCTGTCGTATCGAGTGGACGATGCCGTCGCTTTCCGGCTTTGGCCAGACTTTCGTGAACGGGCGGCCAAGGGGTGGCGGATCGCTGAAGTTGTCGATCGCGTCGAAACTGTCGTTATGGATTACCGTAAGTTCAGGTCCCCAGGCGATCGCGGCCGGCAAAGGAGAGCCGAGCATCAACTCGACCATCGTCCTCAAGCTCTGCGGCCAATCAGCAATGGCACCAAGAGGTGTCCGTGCCCAATCGTAAGCACGAATACGCGCGGACATTCCCGCACCGGTTGGCCATTCGCTGCCTACTCGACACATCCTTATGTGAAAGACATGCTCCGATCCAAAAGTCACCTAGCGTTCTGTATCAATCACGCAACGGTGTCGGACGGGATCGAGAGGAACCGTCCTTCGAACCGGGAGGCGCCCGAACCGGTCAGCGCGTCGTCGATGCGCCGGAGCTGGAGGGGGCTCCCGGCGCCCGCTGTTTCGCGGTACGGCGTCGGGCGACCCCGGCCGGGCCCGGTTCGTACGCCGCGCCCATCCCTCAACGCCAGACGAGTTCGATCCTGATGCAAGCCCTCCAGCTCTTCGGCGACCGAGATCTGCGCCTCACCGAGGTCGAGCCGCCGCCCGCGCCGGGGCCGGGCGAAGTGCAGATCCGGGTCCGGGCGGTCGGCCTCAACTTCATCGACGTATGGGGCTTTCGCGGCATGGCCTTCGCCAAGCGCAAGCTGCCGCTGACCGTCGGCGCGGAGGCGGCGGGCGAGATCGCGGCGGTCGGCGAGGGCGTCGAGGGGCTCTCCGTCGGCGATGCGGTCGTGCCCTACGGCGCGCTGACCTGCGGCCGGTGCCGCGCCTGCCAGGAGGGCCGCGACAACCTCTGCGAGGACGTCTCGGGCGTGATGGGCTTCCATCTCGACGGCTTCGCCCGCGAGCGGGTGAACCTGCCGGCCCGCCTCGTGGTGCGGGTGCCGGGCGGCGTCGATCACGTCCAGGCGGCCTGCGCCGGCATCGCCTTCGGCACGGTGCAGCACATGCTGTTCGACAACGCGCGTCTGGAGCCGGGCGAGTCGATCCTCGTCCATGCCGGCGGCTCGGGCATCGGCACGGCGGCGATCAAGATGGCCAAGGCGATCGGGTGCACCGTCTACACGACGGTGGGCGACGACGCGAAGGGTGAGAAGGCGAAGGCGCTCGGCGCCGACCACGTCGTCAACTACCGCGAGGAGCGCTTCGAGGGTGAGGTGCGGCGGCTGACCAAGCGCAAGGGCGTGGACGTGGTGTTCGAGCATGTCGGCGCCGAGACGTGGAACGGCTCGCTGCTCTGCCTGAAGCGCGGCGGGCGGCTCGTCACCTGCGGCTCGACCTCGGGCGTCTCGGTGCAGATGAACCTGATGCAGTTGTTCCAGCAGCAATACCGCATCACCGGCTCGTTCGGCTGCCGCATCGCCAATATGAGCCAGAGCCTCGACAAGATGGCCGCCGGCCTGACCCCGGTCATCGACACGGTGCTGCCGCTCGCCGATTTCGCCAGCGGCCTGGAGCGCCTGGAATCGCGGAAGGTATTCGGGAAGATCCTCGTGACGCTCTGATCGCCGCTTGATCGAAGCGGGGACCGTATCGCTCCGCCCGCGCGGCGCCTGACGGAAGGCACCCATCGCGTTATCGCGATGGGATCCCACCCGAAGATCAAAGCGTTCAGGCGAAGAGCCGGCTGCCGAGGCCGGGAAGATCGCGAACACTGTCCGCCACATGGCCCGCGAGCGCCCGCGCCGCCGGCCCGGCACCGTCGCGCAGGCGCAT
The DNA here is from genome assembly GCF_001542815.1 of Methylobacterium sp. AMS5. Taxonomy (GTDB): domain Bacteria; phylum Pseudomonadota; class Alphaproteobacteria; order Rhizobiales; family Beijerinckiaceae; genus Methylobacterium. Next base: position 5,048,482 of record NZ_CP006992.1, on the reverse strand, counting down.
CAGCACATCGTAGCTGCCGAGCGGCGGCAGGGCCGTGATCCGCTGGAAGGGTGGCCGCGCGACGCTCAGGGGGAGCGGCGCCACCGCGAGGTCCGCCTCCACCGCCGCGATCTGTCCCTGGCAATGCTCGCTCGTATAGGCGACCCGGTAGGCGATGCCCGCCTGATCGAGGGCGTCGAGCGCCGCCGCCCGCCACGTGCAGCCGCTCTGGCAGAGCGCGAGCGGCAAGGGGCGGCGCGCCTCGGCGAGGCCGCCGCGCAGGCCGACCCAGACCAGATCCTCCGAATGGACCACCTGCGCCGCGCGGTCCGACGGGAGGTGGCCGGCATAGAGCACGAGATCGAGCGCGCCGTCGGCGATGGCCTCCACCAGAAGGCGGCTCGCATCGAGCCGGACATCGACCTCGACCTGCGGATGGGTGGCGGCAAACCGGCGCAACATCGCCGGCAGGGCGAACAGGCCGGAATCGTTGGGCGCGCCGAAGCGCACCCGCCCCTCCATCGGCGGCGCGTCGAAGAAGGTCACTACCTCATCGTTCAAGGCGAGCAGGCGCCGGCCGAGGCCGAGCAGCGCCTCGCCGTCCGCCGTCGGCACGACGGCGCGCGGCTGGCGCAGGAACAGCGCCCGGCCCAGACGCGCCTCCAAACGCTTGACCTGAAGGCTGATCGCCGAGGACGTGCGCCCGACCCGCTCGGCCGCGCGGGCGAAGGTGCCGGCCTCGCAGATCGTCACGAAGGTACGGATGAGATCGAGATCGAGGTTCGACGGATTGAGCGCATTCACGGCGGCGATGATCCTGCTGCGGCAGCTTCGTCCTTCCGATGAGCATTCCTCATCGTTTCCGTGAGATCAATTCGTTCGATTCATCGCGCGACACGCCCCATTCTGTCCGTCGCAACAGCGGAGACAGCCATGATCGGACGCTTGGAACGGACCCTGCAGCGGGGGATCGCCCGCCTCGCGGCCGGATGGCACCGATACCGGCCGGGGGCCTCGCGCGACGGGCGGGGTAAGCCGATCGCGGAGGACCTGTCCGGTCTCGACGCGCGGCTTCTGGCCGATCTCGGCGTGACGCGATCCGGCAAGGCGCTTCCTGGCGGAGACGGGCCGCCGCGTCAGCGCAGGCAGATGAGGACGAGACCGCCGATCATCAGCGCGCAGCCGAGGATGCGCCAGGGGTCGGCGGTGTGCTGGACAAACCCGACCCAGCCGAAATGATCGAGCAGAACCGAGGTGACGATGGCGGCCGTCACCGTGATGCCGGTGAACACCGCCGCCCCCAGCCGCTCGGCGATGAAGATCGTGGCGAGCACGTAGGTTGCACCCATCGCCCCACCGAGCCACGCCCACCACGGCACGCCCGCAAGCCGCTGGCTCCCCGGCCAGCCGATCCCGATGAAGGGCGCGGCCGCAAGATAGACCGCGACATTGGCCGCGGTGACGACGAGGGCCGCGAGGATCGGCTGATCGAGCGCCTTGTTCAGAGAGGCGTTGGCGCCCGACTGCACCGTGTTGAGGATGCCGGCGATGGCGGCCGCGGCGGCGATGAGAAACGGCATCGTTCGGCTCCGCAGGGTGTCAGAGTGTCTCGAACACTGCCCGATCAGCGAACGTGCCCCGTCCGGGTGCGGTGGCGCAGGGGGCGTGAGAGACAGGTCAGGCCCCGCGCACGGTCATGTCCGGGTTGAGATCGAGCCAGCGGCGCTCGCGGGCGGCCCGGTAGAGCGCCTCGATCAGGCGCACGTCGCGCAGGCCCATCTCGCCCGGCGTGCTGATCGCCGCGCCCTCCGTCACGGCTTGCGAGAAATGGTCGATCTCGCCGGTGAACTGGGCAGCGCTCGTCTCTTTCGTCAGGATTTCCTCCGCCCGCTTCGCGTTCGAAACGACGAGGCGGTTGCCCTGATAGGCGGTGGCCGGATCGAGGGTGGCGACGAGCCGGTCGCCCCAGAGGTCGATCCGCTTCTTGTTGGCCGTATAGCCCGAGGACATCGTCGCCCGCCGGCCCGAGGGGAAGGCGAGTTCGGCGGTGAACACGTTCTCGACCTCCGCGAAGCGGGGATCATCGGGCGGTGCCTGCATCGACGCCGCGACGGCGTTCGGACTCTCGCCGAAGAACCATTGCAGCCCGTTGAGACTGTAGATCCCGATATCGACGAGCGAGCCGCCGCCGGCCACCGACCGTTTCATCCGCCACTGGTCGCGGGGAAGCGCGGGGTCGAGGGGCCGGTGATGGTCTGACGTCGCGAACCAGACCTGTCCCAGTTCGCCCGCGTCGAGCATCTCCTTGGCGCGGAGGTTGTGCGGCTCCCAATGCGCCCGGTAGGCGATCATCAGCTTGCGGCCGGCGGCCTTGGCGGCGTCGATCATCCGCTGGCACTCGGCCGGCGAGTTCGCCATCGGCTTTTCGCAGAAGACGTGCTTGCCCGCCTCGAACGCCTTCACCGTCAGCTCGGCATGGGTGGAATTGGCGGTGACGATGTAGACCACGCCGACCGCGTCGTTCTCGGCGAGCCGGCTCATGGTGTCGTAGCCGTAGAGCGCACTCTCCTTGACGCCGTAGCGCGCGGCCACGCCCTTCGCCTTCTCGGCGCTGCCCGAGACGAGGGCAACCGCCCGCGAGCGGCGGGCACGGGCGAGGGCGGGCAGGACATAGCCCTGCGCATAGTCACCGAGGCCGACCACCGCCCAGCCGACCTGGCGGTCGAGCGGGAGGGGCGGCTCCGCCTCCAGCTTCGGCTCGGGCCGCCCGACCGGCCCGGTCGGGATACCGCTCCCGCCGCCCTGCGCGGCGGCGCGGCTGCCGGCGATGGCGGCGCCGAGGCCGGCGGCTCCTCCGGCCAGGAACCGGCGGCGGGAGTTAGCGGGAATGCGCAAACGGAGGTCTCCTGGCAAAGGTCGAAGGCGTCGGGGCCTTGACCGGCAACGCCCGACTCTCGCGTTCCGTGCCGCGGCATGGTGTCATCAACTCAAGATGGAACAGCCCGCCGGGCGGTTCCTCCGGGGCCCGTCAGCGCCGCGGCGTCGGGCGCCAATCCTCGGGCGCCATCTCGAAGCCGGAGAACGCGAAGCCCGGCGAGACCGTGCAGCCGACGAGCGTCCAGGCGCCCAGACTCGTCGCGGTCTGCCAGTGGCCCGCGGGGACCACGATCTGCGGACGCTGGCCGCGCAGGAGGTCGGGCCCGAGATGGTGGGCGGAGGCGTCGTGGCCGTTGGGGCTCATCGTGATCACCATCGGCGCGCCGGCATGCCAGTGCCAGATCTCGGCCGCATCCACCCGGTGCCAGGCCGAAGTCTCGCCGAGGCCGAGCAGGTAGTAGATCGCGGTGCCGACCGAGCGCCCCTCGACCGTGCGGGGGTCGCGAAACGTCTCGCGGAAATGCCCGCCCTCCGGATGGGGCTTCAACCCCAGGGTATCGATCACCTGCGCGGCCGTCAGCGTGTCGCTCATGGCGTTTCTTCTTCCCTCTCGTCGCAGCGGACCAGCCAACCGCGATAATGCACGAGCAGCCCCAGGAACGGCAGGAACAGGGCCACGTCGAAGCGGAAGCGGCCCTGCGCATCGACCCGCTCGCTCGCCTGCGTCGTCGGCCGCAAGAACCGCGGCAGGGAAAGCGGGCCGAGCCGCCAGCCCGTCACCGCCATGTCGAGCCCGTCGGCATGGGCCCTCACCGCGAGATCCATCGCGAACGGGCCGAAACGCTCGCGCACCCGCCCGCTCCCGTCGGGGCCGGCGCGCCGCATCCGGCTGGAGAAGCGGCGGCTCGGGAAATGGCGCGTCCAGCGTTCCGAACCGGCGTCGAGGTCGGGCTCCATCGTCACGCGGATCGGCCCATCCTCCAGGGCGGGCGGCAAGCGGAACAGCCCGGCAACGAGGGCGACCAGGGGGCCGCGCCCGCGCACCACCGCGGCCCGGCCGCAAAAGGCGCCATCGCCCACCGCGCCGTGCAAGAGGCGCACCGCGTCGGGCATCCGCGCGAACCCATCCCCGAGCACGCGCTCGAACAGCGGCACGGGGTGATCGGTGTCGCAGCGAGTGCGGATCGAGAGGCGCGCCATCTCCGCCTCGATCGCCGCGAGCGGGAGCACGCCGACACAGGGGCGGGCACCGGGCGGGATCGGCGCGGCGGACGGATCGGTGAGCCGGCGGATCGCGGCGAGCGCGGGCAGGGTCGGGACATAGGGCCCGTCGCCGGCTTCCGCGACGAGGCTCCACACGGCGCGGACCGGCCGGCCGGTCGCGTCCGTTCCCAAAACTTCGACGCTCATGCCGCCCCGGTCGCTGCCGAACCGGTCGAGCCAGCCGGCGATCGCCAGGAAGGGGCGGGCGAAGGGCACGAGCGAGGGCAGCAGCCGCCAGCGCACCGGCAGGCTCGCGAGGCTCAGGCCCAGATGCAGCAGGGGCAGTTCGAGCCCGGCGCGGAACAGGGCCGTGCGCAAGGCGGGGAAACGGGCGGGAAGGATGTCGAGGTCGGGCGTCTCGCACAGACTGGCGAAGCGCCGGCCGAGGCCCGGCACCGCGATCCGGCCGAGCAGGCCCCAGCCGGGCCGGTTCTGCCACGTCCCGGCACGCAGCACCCGCACCGGCTGCCCGGCATAGGAGAGGATCGCCCGCATCACCGAGAGGCCGCGGGGCGCCCGGTTGCCCGGCACGATGGCGACCCGCACCGTCTCGACCGTGCGCCAGCCCGCGGTGAGCGCATCGAGCGCCGCATTCGACAGGGCCGGGGTCGAGCTGGCGCCGGTCAGCGCGACGACGCCCTTGCCCTGCGCTGCCGCATCGAGCCTGGGAAAGGCCGCCACGAAGTCGCGGCCGTCGGCGAGATCGAGATAGGGCAGGCCGGCCTCGATCGCCGCGCGGGCGAGCACCGGCGCCCCGCCCTGGAACGGCCCGGCGGCGTCCACCACGACCGTCGCGCCGAGCGCCCGCAACTGCGCCGCATCCGCCTCGGTCGCGTCGAGGCGTGCCGCCCGCCCGCGTCCATCCGGCAGGGTGCGAGCCACGACCTCCGCCTTGGCGACATCGCGGCCGGCGACGATCACGCGCAGATCGGTGGTCGCAGCGAGCCCGGCGATGAGCCGCGCCCCGAAGGCGCCGGCCCCGCCCACCACGAGGATCACGGGTCCGCTCAGGGAATCGCTCCCTGCGGCAAGGCCGAGCCCGGCGCCCGCGGCGGCGTGAGATTTTGCGGGGCGCCGCCGGCCGGGGGCTGCACCGCCCGGCCCACGCTCGCGGCTTTCGCGGCCGCCTGCGCGGCGGCCTTGGCCGCCTTTTCCGCCTTCTCCGCCTCCGCTGCGACCGCTTCGGGGGTCGGCGCCATGCGGCGGGCCTTCGGCGGCGGCAGGAGCCTGCCCGAGGGCGCGGTGCCGCATTCGCGGAAGCGCAGCTCGGCCAGGGGCGTGCCCGTTTCCGCGTTGATCGGCAGGCTGTCGGGGAGGGCCACGAGGGAGGTGTCCCACTGGATCCGGCCGCCGATGGTCCCCTCCAGCGTGGCCGGCGACGCGCCCCGGCGCAGGGACAGCAGGTCCGGCCCGTAGGCGGTGGCGACCTTGCCGGCGACCACGACCTGCAGCACGCGGGTCACATCGGGCGTCAGCGGACGCAGGGGGTTGTCGATGGTGATGCGGCCGCTGCGGGTCACCCACAGCTCGGTATTCTTGTCGCCCTGATAGCGGACAGCCTGTCCCGGATCGCAGGCGACCGGCGGCGCGGCAAAGTTCATCCCCGTGGGCGAGGGGAGAGCGGAGGGAATCGGGTTCGCGGCCGGTTCGGCGGGCGGCGTGTCGGCCGACGTCGCGGGCTCGGTCCGGGCCGGCGCGGGTTTGGCCTGCGGCTTCGGGCGGGGCTTGGGCCGTACCTTGCGCTTGGGCGCCTCCGGCACCGCCTCGGCGGGCGCCGGGGCCGCCTCGTCCTGTGCCACGACCTTGGAAATCAGGCCGGGGACGAGCGCCGTCCAGGCCGCCGCGAGGGCGGCGAGCAGGCCGACCCGCCTCATCGGGCCGCCCGGTCCTTCGCCTCGGAGGGCGGGAGCGGGTCCGGCTCGAGCGTCTGCTTCAGCACTTGGTTCTGCTGGTCGAGAAGTTGATCGAGCATCCGGCTATCGAGTTCTTCCGCTTGAAACGTTCGAGGCTCTCCGCCCTCGGGCGCATCGACCGTTTCGCCGTCGATGACGTGACCGTCAATGAGATCGCCATCGCGGATCGGGTCGTCGAGAACGCGAGCATCGAGAACCTGCGCCCCGCGGTCGATCGGGCTCGGCTGAGACGGGATCAGCGCCTTCACGACGGCATCCGCATCGTCGGCCCATTCCTCCTCGCGGGGAAGGCGCAGGGGCGGCCGGGGCGGCCCCTTGGAGAGCGTTACCACGAAGACGCAGGCGAGCAGGGTCGCCGCCGCCGCGGCAAGGATCACCAGGGTTTCCATGATCGTCCCGACCTTAGACCGGATCGCACGCCGTTGCACGCGCAGGAGGCTTCGGCCTTGCCGAGGCAGCGAGCGGGGAGAGGGCCAGGGTTGGCGGCACTTTTCGCAATCGAGCCGCGCGATCACGCCGACACGTCTTCCCTCCACATCCCCGTCTACCCCCCTTGCCGGAACGGTCCTTGCGTCTCGGGCCGAAGGGTGAGAACCGCGTGGTCGACGCCGTCCGACGGTCACCGGCCGCTCACGCCCAGGAACGCTCGATGCCCCTCGAAGACCCCCGCTCCGGCCCGCCGCAATCCTCGATGCCGAACGCCTCGATGCCGACATCCGGGCACCCGACCGCCGCGTCCGCACGGCCCACGGATCGCGATTTGGAAGCCGAGCTTCTCGACCTCGTCGCCCGCACCCGCGAGCAGGCGAGCGAGGACCCGTTCCGCAACCCCGTTCTCGCCGTCACGCTCGCCATCACCCGCCGGCTCGACCGGGACGAGATCGGGGAATCGGATCTCGACGCCCTGCTCGCCACCCTGCGGCGGCGGGCGCTGACAGACAGGGCTGAGCGGCTGCGCGCCTATGTCGGCCTCGACACCGACGCCGCCACGGGGGAGGCGGCGCCCGCGGTGGAGGTCGCGAACCGGCTCGTGGCGGCGGTGGCGCGGGGCTCGGGCGATTTCGACGCGTTCCGCGAGCGCGTCGGCCGCACCGCTTTTGCGGCGGTGTTCACGGCGCACCCCACCTTCGGCATGCCGCGGGCCGTGGCCGAGTTGATCGCGCGGGCCGCCTCGCTCGCCGATGCCGACCGGCGCGCGCCGATCATCGGCGAAGCCGCCGCCCGCTCGACCCGGCCCGATCCGCAGATCAGCCTCGACGACGAATTCGAGCAGGCCTGCGTCGCCGCCAACCACGGCCGTGCGGCGATCGACGCCTTCAACGGCGCGATCCTCGATGCCGCCCGCGCCCGCTGGCCGGATCGTTGGACCGAGCTGGTGCCCAAGCCGCTGGCCATCGCGAGCTGGGTCGGCTGCGACACCGACGGTCGCACCGATATCGGCTGGTGGGACACGATGCGCTACCGGCTGATTTCCAAGCGCATGCAGTTCGACCGGCTGATGCGCGACCTGCCGGACGTGCCGGCCACCCGCGTGGTGCGCGAGCTGACCGCGGGCGCGCGGGACGCCGTCGAGCGTCAGCTCGCGGGCGCGCCGCTGCTCGGCACCAAGCCCTCGCTGGAAGCGGTCCACCGCTTCGCGCTGGCCCTCATCATCGAGCGCGAGCGCGCGCAGACCGATGCCGGGCCGATCCTGGCCGGGCTGGCCGCGGCGATCGGCGCCGCCGAGACCGATGCGGACCGCCGCGCCATCGCCGTGCTGCGCTCAGGCATTGCCGCCCACGGCCTCTCGAACGCCCTGCCGCATTTCCGGCTCAACGCCAGCCAGATCCACAACGCGGTGCGCCGGGTCATCGATCTCGAGGGCGAGCCGACCGACGCGGCGCAGCGCCGCTCGCACCTCTCGGCGATCAACACGCTGCTCAACGACGTGCGCCCCGTGCCCGTCGATTTCGGAGCGCTCGCCGCCGAGCGCGCCTCGGCCGCGCGGCTGATGATGACGATCACCCAGATCCTCAAGCATGTCGACGGCACGCACCCGGTGCGCTTCCTCATCGCCGAGACCGAGACCGGCTACACCCTGCTCTCCGCGCTCTGGCTCGCGCGCCATTACGGCATCTCGGACAAGCTCGAGATCACGCCGCTGTTCGAGACCGCGAGCGCGCTCGAACAGGGCATCCGCGTCCTCGACGACGCCCTGCGCAACCCGCACTGGCGCAACCACCTCAAGCGCCTCGGCCGGCTCTCGGTCCAGTTCGGCTACTCGGATTCCGGGCGCTATGTCGGCCAGTTGGCGGCCACCTTCTGGATCGAGCGGCTGCGCCTGCGCATCACCGAGCTGATGACGCAGAACGGGCTCTCCGACATCGAACTCGTCATCTTCGACACCCACGGCGAATCGATCGGCCGGGGTGCCCACCCAACGAGCCTCCGCGACCGCCTCGCCTATCTCGCGCCGGAGGATTCGCGCCAGCGCAACGCGAAGGCGGGCATGCGCGAGCGGCTCGAATCGAGCTTCCAGGGCTCGGACGGCTACCTGATGTTCGGTTCGCCCGAACTGGCGGGCGCCTCGGTGGCGCGCATCGCCGAGCACGTCTTCGCCGACGCGCTGACCGAGGACGACGCCTTCGCCGATTACGCGCTCAACGACCGGGCCGCCGCACCCACCACGGACCCGATCTACGAAGAGGCCGACTTCGCCGCCGAGTTCTTCCGCGTTGTCCGCCAGGACATGGAAACCCTGGTCGATGATCGCGGCTACGCCGCCCTTCTCGGCACCTTCGGCCCGAGTCTGATCGACCGCACCGGCTCGCGCCCCGTTGCGCGCCAGTCGGATGGCGGGGGCCCGGCCGCGATCACCCATCCGCGGCAGATGCGGGCGATCCCCAACAACGCGATCCTGCAGCAGCTCGGCTATCTCGCGAACTCGCTGCACGGCGTCGGCCGCGCCGCGCACCGGGCGCCGGAGCTGTTCCGGCATATGCGGACGAACTCGGTGCGCTTCTCCCGCGCCTTCCGCCTCGTGCAGCACGCCGCCAGCGTCGGCGACCTCGACGTCATGCGCGCCTATATCGACACGCTCGATCCGGCCGTGTGGCTGGAGCGGGCCCGGCGCACCCGGCGCGACGCGCGGCGCGACGAGCTCGTCACCATCGCCGCCGCGCTGGAGCGGCTGAACCTCTCGCCCGACCTGCGCCGCCTGTTCGGTCGTCTCACCCGCGACGGGCTTCTGCTCCAGGCCGCGGCGCCGGATCTGGCGGCGATGTCGACCCGGCTGGCCCTGCTCCACGCGATCCGTCTCGCGCTGATCCACCGGATCTGGTTCCTGGCCGCCCACATTCCGAGCTTCCGCCCGCAGGCGGGCCTGACCCGCGAGGCGCTGCTGGAGCGCTTCCTGCGCCTCGACATCGACGGCTGCCTGAAGCTGCTCGACGAGATCTACCCCGTGACCCCCGACCCGACGCTCGGCCTGAACTTCGGCGAGCCGCCGGGCCCGCGCGACGTCGGCACCTACGAGACCGAGCACAACACGCTGTTCGGCCCGATCCGGCGGATGTTCGAGCGGGTGCGGGAGATCTCGGGGATCATCCAGCACGAGGTCGGCGCGTTCGGCTGAAACCGAGAGGCAAGGGCACAATCAAGAGCAAGGGGGGCTCGTTGCCCCCCTCGGGCCGTATCCGACCCCATTGCATCGGGCCGAATATGACTCCAGCCCGTGGTTGTGACGCGCATTCTTTCGACGAACCGGTGACCACTTCGTCGGAATGCGCTTCAGCTGGCCTCAGTGCTTCATCATGCTCTCGAAGCTCTCATGGGGCTCGACCTTGCCGGCGAAGCGCGCGAGCCGGCTCAGGCTCGGCTCCGCGAGGCCGCCGGCATTGGCGTAGGTGGCGAGCGCGAAGCTCACCAGCAGCTCGGCCTCCTCGAGGGTCATCGCCCGCCCGCTCAGGGTGCTGGCCGCGCCGCGCACCGCGAGCACGGCTTGGCGGAAGGCGGGGTCGTTCTTCAGTTCGTCCAGGCGACTCATCGGGCGTCCTCGGGGCCGTACTTGGTGTTGGGTGATCCTGCCGACAGGGCCGGCCGTGCGGATTCACGCATGAAACGCGCGCCACCCCGTCCCGTCTCCGGCGGGAGGCAGCCTCAGCGTGCCTTTCAAGACTCCCGATCACCGACCGTCACCCCTTCGGACCTGACGGTGGGGCGGGAATTTGCTGAGAGACACCAAGCGCGGCTTAAGTGAACCACGCCCGAACGCAAACCTCGCTTGGCCGGCAGCGCGGTGCGGTTGCTCCAGCGCGCCCCTCGCCATCAGCGCGGGCAGCGATACATTCCGCGGGACATTCCGCGGGCGCGAAGGCTGCGGGTCGCGAGCGGAGGGGCACCATGGACGGTATCGGCACTGGCATCGACTGGGACGAGACCAACGAGCCTGCCTATCTCGATGGCCGCCGGGCTGCCGAGCGGCGCGAGGGGGCGGACAGCAACCCGCACGAATCGGGCTCGGACGATCACCGGCTCTGGCAGGCGGGCCACGCCTCGGTGACGGCGCCCGACGTCGTCGCCGACAAGGTCGGCGACTTCGCCTGAGATGCCGCCCCGGAACCTTCACGTGGGACAAGCGTCCCCGTCTCGGTCCCTCTCGGGCAACCTCCGCTGGACGGTCGCGGTCGGAGGATTCGGGATCGGTGACGGGGCATCCTGAGATCCAGGCGAGGGAGCGGCGATGCGGGTGCTGGAGACGCCGGATGGGCGCTACATCGTCGTGCACGGCCGGCTGTGGCGGCGCCATCGGCCGGATCTCGAACCGTTGCAGCGCGACCGCTTGGTCCGCGACCTGATGGATGCTCGCCGCGGGGTGCGCGCGGCCAAGCGCTCCGGCGACGAAGCGGCACTCGTGCATGCCCGCGCGGCCGTCGATGCCGCCAAGCACGGGCTCGGCGAACGCGGCCCCGTCTGGTGGACGGACGGAACGCCCGACCTCAACCGGCGCATGATCGCCAACACGCCCTATGCCGCGTGGTACACGGCCCTGCCCGCCGCCGTGAAGCTCGAGCACGAGCGCCGCTGAGAACGGGGCGGGGCCAGCATTTGACACAGCCCTGATGTGCGCGACCGCACAGACGATTCCGAGCGATCGCTCGGGGTACGGCCGATCGACGCCTCGGGACGCCGATGCGACGGACACAGCCGGGTCGCGCGATTGCCAGAGCGTCCCAGTTCTGATTAATTCCAGATAAGAAATGCAGTCGAGGCCGTCCTGCGGCCTCCGCATCGTCGCGGCGCAGCGAAACGGCTGCGGCCGACGGCAGGCACGAACCAAGAGCCGGACGGCGTCGCCCGTGAAACCGGTCGCCACGGCACCGCCCACCCGCCTGTCGGGCTTCGGGCCGGTCCCGGTACGGCATCCCTGGGGAACGGTAGATCGATCCGGCCGCCGGGCGGGCATTCCCTCCGCTCGCGCGCCCTCCATTCTGAAACGGCAGATGACAGCGATGATAAAACTCACGGTCAACGGAGCCGAACGCAGCTTCGACGGCGATCCCGAGATGCCGTTGCTCTGGTACCTGCGCGACGAACTCGGCCTCACCGGCACCAAGTTCGGCTGCGGCATCGCCCAGTGCGGCGCCTGCACGGTCCATCTCGGCGGCACCGCCGCGCGGTCCTGCATCACTCCGATCTCCGCGGCGGAGGGCCAGGAGATCACGACGATCGAGGGGCTCTCGCCCGACGGCAACCACCCGGTCCAAGTGGCGTGGCGCGACCTCAACGTCGCCCAGTGCGGCTACTGCCAGACCGGCCAGATCATGCAGGCGGCCTCCCTCCTCAAGGACAGCCCGAAGCCGACCGACCAGCAGATCGACGAGACCATGAGCGGCAACATCTGCCGCTGCGGCACCTATCCGCGCATCCGCGCCGCGATCCATCAGGCTGCCGGTCAGGCGCCCGCTTCCAAGGGAGACAGCCTGTGATCCACGAAGCAAAACTGATGGCCGAACTCGCCGCCTCCCAGAACGCCGCCGGCCCGGTCCGGATCGACAATGTCAGCCGCCGCGGCATCCTCGGGGGCATGGGTGCCCTGGTGCTCGCCCTCTCGCTCTCGGACCGCGCCAAGGCCGACGAGGGCCAGACCGAGGAGCAGAAGGCGAAGAAGTTCGGCGCCGACGGCATGCCGAACGGTTGGCGCGACGATCCGAAGGTCTTCGTCGCGATCGCCAAGGACGGCACCGTCACCGTCACCAACCACCGCTCCGAGATGGGCCAGGGCGTTCGCACCTCGATCGCCTTCACCGTCGCCGACGAGCTGGAGGCCGATTGGTCGAAGGTGAAGGTGGTCCAGGCCTGGGGTGAGGAGACTCATTTCGGCAACCAGGACACCGACGGCTCGCGCTCGCTCCGCCACTTCTTCCAGCACTTCCGCCATGCCGGTGCTGCCGCGCGGCTGATGCTGATCCAGGCCGCCGCCAAGCAGTGGGGCGTGCCCGCGGGTGAGGTGAAGGCCGAGAACCACGTCCTGACCCACGCCAAGTCGGGCCGTACCCTCGGCTACGGCGACGTCGCCGAGGCGGCCGCCGCCCTGCCGGTGCCGGCGCGCGAGAGCGTGCAGCTCAAGAAGCCGGAAGCCTTCCGCTACATCGGCAAGGGTAAGATCGGCCTGATCGACAACCGCGACATCACCACCGGCAAGGCGATCTACGCCCTCGATGTGAAGCTCGACGGCATGCTCTATGCCTTGGTCGCGCGCCCCGCGGTCTACGGCGGCAAGGTCGTCTCGTTCGACGACACCGAGGCCAAGAAAGTCCCGGGCGTCGTCAAGATCCTCAAGATCGAGGGCGGTGAGATCCCGTCCGAGTTCATGCCGCTCGGCGGCATCGCGGTGATCGCCAAGAACACCTGGGCCGCGATGAAGGGCCGCGAGGCCCTCAAGATCACCTGGGATGACGGCCCGAACGCCTCCTACGACACCACCGCCTTCCGCAAGGAGCTGGAGAAGGCCGCCCGCGCGCCCGGCAAGGTCGTGCGCGTGGCCGGCGACGTCGATGCGGCGATGAAGACCGCCAAGGCGAAGTTCGAGGCGGAGTACTTCGTGCCCCACCTCGCCCAGGCACCGATGGAGCCGCCGGCCGCGGTCGCCCGCATCAAGGATGGCGCCTGCGAGATCTGGGCCTGCACGCAAGGGCCCCAGGCCGCCCATGACCGGGTGGTCAAGCGCCTCAACCTGCCCGCCGACAAGGTGCGGGTGAACGTCACGCTGCTCGGCGGCGGATTCGGCCGCAAGTCGAAGCCCGACTACGTGGTCGAGGCCGCCCTCTGCTCGCAGGCCATGGACGGTCAGCCGGTCAAGCTGGTCTGGACCCGCGAGGACGACATCCAGCACAGCTACTATCACACCATCTCGGTCGAGCGGATCGAGGCGGGCGTCGACGAGAAGGGTATGCCGGTGGCGTGGCTCCACCGCTCGGTGGCGCCGACGATCGGCTCGATCTTCGCGCCCGACCCGAAGCACGAGCTGCCTTTCGAGCTCGGCATGGGCCTCGTCAACAACCCGCTGGCGCTGAAGAACCTGCGGTTCGAGAACCCGGAAGCCAGCGCCCATACCCGGATCGGCTGGTTCCGCTCGGTCTCGAACATCCCGCACGCCTTCGCGATCCAGTCCTTCGTGGCCGAACTCGCCCATGCCGCGGGCCGCGACCCGAAGGATTACCTTCTCGAACTGATCGGCCCCGCCCGGAAGATCGACCCGACCGAGATCGGCGACGTCTGGAACTACGGCGAGGATCCCAAGCGCTACCCCGTCGATACCGGCCGCCTGCGCCGCGTCATCGAGACGGTGGCCGACGGCGCCAAGTGGGGCCGCAAGCTGGAGAAGGGTCGGGGTCTCGGCATCGCCGGCCACTACAGCTTCGTGACCTACACCGCGGTCGCGGCCGAGGTGGAGGTGGACGACAAGGGTCAGGTGAAGGTCCACGCCATCGACATCGCCGTCGATTGCGGGCCGCAGGTGAACCCGGAGCGCGTCCGCTCGCAGATGGAGGGCGCGGTGGTCATGGGGATGGGCCTCGCGCTCACCTCGAAGATCACCTTCAAGAACGGCCGGGCCGAGCAGTCCAACTACGACGGCTACGAGGTTCTGCGCATCGACGCCGCCCCGAAGGTGGTGCGGGTGCATCTCGTACCCTCGAACGACTTTAACAGCCCGCTCGGCGGCGTCGGCGAGCCGGGCGTTCCCCCGGTCGCGCCAGCCATCGCCAACGCGGTCTTCGCCGCCACCGGACGCCGGGTGCGCGAACTGCCGCTGCGCGACCAGCTCAGCACCTGAGGTCGCCGGCCGACGCTCGTCTCCTTCGCCGGGGGAGGGCGTCGGCCGAAATTCGAGGCGTCCGAGGGTTGGCGTAAGCGGCAACCCTCGGGCGCCTCGCGACTTTCACAGGCATCTGTGTTGCACGAGGACCCACCCTTCATGACATCCACCGCCCGCCTCACCCTCGGCCTGTCGCTGGCCGGAATCCTGCTGGCCGGGCCGGCGCTCGCGTCCCCCTGCTCGGACAAGATCGCGGGACTCAACGGCCGGGCGAAGTCCGAGGCCTCGGATTCGATCTCGGCCGCGTCGAGCGGCAAGTCCGTCGCCGCCCAGCGCGAGGGCGAGGGACAGACCGGCACCGGCGGTCAGACCGACACGGGCACCGCATCTCCGGAGAAGTCCGCCGAGGCCGGCAAGGGCGGCGAGCACGCGCAACAGGCTCGTGTGGCCATGGAAGAGGCCCTGGCGGCCGACAAGAAGGGCGACACCGCAGGCTGCGAGGCGGCCGTCGCCCGGGCGGAAAAGCTCCTCGACGCCAAGCCCTGAGCGGAACGCGGCGCGTCCGCGAATTTCCATCGATCGCATTTACGGAGGGAAGGCGCGATGCGATCGTGCCTTTCCGCCCGCGCCAGTCTTTCCTTTGTCCTCCGCGCACCCAACCTTCCCACATTGCCGACACCGTCGTCTGCAACCGCGCATCGTTCGCGCGTGAGCCCGCATTTCGGGAACCCAGAGACGACCGCATGACCGAGATCTCACCGGAGGTTCTGGACCTCCGGTTGCGCCAGCAGGCGATCCTGTCCGATTTCGGCGTCGAGGCCCTGCGCGCAACCGAACTTCTGCCTCTGCTGCAGCGGGCGACCGAACTCTGCGCCGAGGGCATGGACGCGCAGTTCTGCAAGGCACTCGAATATCAGCCGGCGCAGGACATGCTGCTCGTCTGCGCAGGCGTCGGCTGGGAGCCGGATTGTATCGGGCGGGCCATCGTCGGTGCCGACCTCGCCTCGCCCGCGGGCTATGCCCTGAAGACCGGCCGCCCCGTCATCTCCAACCATCTGGAGAACGAGACCCGCTTCCGCACGCCGGAGCTGATGGCGAGCCATGGCATCCGCCGTGCGGTGAACGTGCTCATCACCAACCGCGAGGGGCATTACGGCGTCCTGGAGGTGGATGATACCCGCGAGGGCATGTTCGGCCCTGCCGACATCGCCTTCATGCAGGGCTTTGCCAACCTGCTCGGCAGCGCGATCGAGCGGCAGCGCTCGGAGGCTCAGCTCAAGGTCGCCCTGGAGCGGCAGGACCTGCTGAGCCGCGAGATGAGCCACCGGGTCAAGAACAGCCTCGCCGTGGTCGCGGGGCTTCTCGCGCTTCAGGCGCGCGGCACCGACAACGAGGACGTGAAAAGCGCTCTTGCCGACGCGCGGGCCCGCGTCGAGGCGGTGGCCCAGGTCCACGACCAGCTCTGGCGTCAGCCCGACCTCACGCGCATCGACGTGGCCGGCTTCCTCGAAGCCTTGTGCGAAAAGCTCACGGAGACGGCGGGCGCCCATGCCTTGATCTGCCGCGCAGAGACGGTGACCATGCCGGCCGATCTCGCAATTCCGCTCGGCCTCTTCGTGAACGAACTCGTCACCAACGCCATCAAGTATGCCTATCCCGACGGACACGGCGAGATCCGCGTCGAAGCCGTCATGCGCGAGGATGGCGGACTCACCGTCTCGGTCTGCGACGACGGCATCGGCCTGCCACCGGGCTTCGACCCGCTGAAAACACGTGCGAGCCTCGGGATGCGCGTCGTCAGCAATCTTTCCCGACAGCTCGATGGCACCTTGACGCTGAGGCCGGGCAAGGGCGCCCAGTTCGAGCTGCGGATGGCGCCACGCGGGTGAACCGGGCTCGGCACGAGAACCGGCCCCGGCTCAAGTGTTCGCGGATCAGTTGCCCCCGCCGCTGCCGCTTCCGCCGCCGCCGCTGCCCTGCGGCACGGCGCGCGAGGGCTGGTTGGCATTGCCGCCCGCGGCCGAATTGGTCTGCACCGTGTCCGCCCCGGTGCTGCCGCGCGGGATGGTGACGTTCGTATCGGCACCGGTGTTGTTCTGGCCACCCGCCACGGGTGCACCGGACTGGGGCGCCGTCGGTGCCGTGGTCTGGGCGAAGGCCGGGCCGGCAAAGGCCAGCGTCGCGGCCAGGATCAGGGTTCGCATCAAGTCCTCACGTATCGAGTGATGGAACCGCCGCTCGGGTGCCCGTCGCGCAGGCCGGCGGTCGGTCTGTGATGGAAGAACCACGCAGACGGATGTTGGGTCCGAGAAAGTCGTGCGGCCAAAGCGCTTTCGCCGTTCGACAGGATCGCCGCCCCGCCGTAACCAAGAAGCGAAGCACGGGAGAAGCAGAGTGACACGCCGCACGAAGACGCTTGCCGAGCGCCGGCGCTCGCATCCGAATCGGGGACGCGCCGGCCTTGCCGCCCTGCTGTTCCTTGCGGCGAATCTACTGCCGACGGCGCACGCATCCACGCAGGAGACGGTCCGACCGTCCGGCGACTGGCCGGCCTTCGGACGCGACGCCAGCAACACCCATCATTCGCCGTTGGCACAGATCGACCGCGGCAATGTCGGCCGCCTGCGCCCGGCTTGGATCTTCCAGACCGGCGTCACCGGCTACTTCCAGGCCGAGCCGGTGGTGATCGAGGGCGTGATGTACGTCTCCACCACGGGCAACCACGTCGCGGCGCTGGACGCGAAATCCGGCAAGACGCTGTGGACCTACACCCACAGGGCGCGCACGGAGAAAATCTTCGGGCCGCCTTCGAACCGGGGCGTGGCGGTCGCGGGCGGCCTCGTCTTCGAGGCGACCATGGACGGGCGCGTGATCGCCCTCGACGCGAAGACCGGCCGGCTGGTCTGGGACCGCGAGGCGGTGCGACCGGAGGAGGGCGAGACCGAGACCGCCTCGGCGCTCGCGGCGAGCCTCGGCGACAAGCCGGTCCAGGGCTCGAGCCGCCTGGGCTTCAAGATGCCGCCGCTGGTGGCCGACGGCCTCGTCATCGTCGGCGTGACGGGGGCGGGCTACGGCCTCCATGTCGAGGACGAGAAGGGCGGGCTCGACGGCGGCGCGGTGGTCGGGATCGAAGGCGGCTATGGCCGTCGCGGCTGGCTCGCCGCCTACGACGCGAAGACCGGCGAGGAGCGCTGGCGCTGGTACGTCACCAAGGCTGACGGCTGGGAGGGTGGCTTCGCGGAGAAGACAGCGGACGGAATCCCGCTCCACCGCGACATCGCCGCGGAGAAGGCCGCCGCCCCCGAGCACCGGGAAGCGTGGAAGGTCGGCGGCGGCTCGCTCTGGATGACGCCGGCCTACGATGCCGATCTCGGGCTGATCTATCTCGGCACCGGCAATCCGGCGCCGCAGAATTTCGGCCTGACGCGCCCCGGCGACAACCTCTACACGATGGGTCTCGTCGCCCTTGATGTGAAGACCGGCAGCTTGCGCTGGCACTTCCAGCAGGTGCCGCACGAGCAGTGGGGCTACGACGTGGCGAGCCCGCCCTTCCTCCTCGACTACCCGACCGAGAAGGGCGTGGTGAAGGCGGTGGCGCAGGCGAGCAAGCTCGGCTGGATTTATGTCCACGACCGCGCCGACGGGCGGCTCCTCGCCAAATCCGCCCCGCTCATCACCCACAAGAACCTGTTCGTGCCCCCGAGCCCGGAAGGCACGGTGGTCAGCCCCGGCCCCCTCGGTGCGGTCTCCTGGCATCCGGTGGCCTACGATGCGGGCAGCGGCCTCGCCTTCGCCCAGGTGCGGCACGGCGCGGCGACCTACACGGTGAAGACCGCGCCGGCCGCAGGCGGACGCGGCGAGATCCGCTACACCGAGACAGGGGAGGCGAAAGGAGAGCCGACCTTCTCGACACTGACCGCGGTCGATCTCGCGCAGGGCGGAGCAGTGGCATGGTCGCGCAAGGCGGGCAGCCGGCTCTCCGGTGGCACCCTCGCCACGGCGGGCGGCCTGGTCTTCTCAGGCGAGGAAGACGGGCATCTCGACGCGCACGACGCGAAGACCGGCGAGATCCTCTGGCGCTTCCAGTGCGGGGCGGGAATCGGCGGACCGCCGGTCACCTACACCGTCGAAGGCCGCCAATACGTGGCCGTCGCCGCGGGCGGCGCCTCCTTCACCAAGGCGTCCGGCTTCGGCACGGGCGACGCGCTCGTGGTGTTCGCGCTGCCCGAGTAGCGGGCACCCGCCTCACTCCGCCGCGCCGGACTCCTCGTCCCCGTCATCCGGCTCGTGCCCGTCCGCCTCGTCCTCCCGCGCCTCGTCGGAGGCGGGGCGGGGGGTTCCAGCCGCGTAGAAGTCGCCTCGGCGCACCGCCTCGCCGCTATTGGCCATGACGCTGAGATAGGTGTTGAGCGTGTTGGGCGCGACATCGGGCAGGCGCCGCGCGATCTCGGCATGCGACAGGCCCTGCGGCCCGGCCTCCTCCAGGAGAGCCTTCAGCCGCCCCTTGGCCGAGTTGGCCCGCGGGCCGCGGCTGCCCCGCCCGCCGCCGCGCGCCGAACGCGCCTCACCCGGAAACGCCGGTGCGACCGCGCCGCGTCCGCTCGTGACCGCCTCCGAGGGGCCGCCCTCCACGATGGAAGCGAGGGACTTCTCCGCGGCCCGGAGCTTGGTCAGCTCCCCGGAGACACGGTCGTACTCTGCTTGGAGATCGGTCATCCGCTGCCGGACATCGGCCAGGGCCTTGGCCAGCGTATCGCCTTCGGACATCACGGAGATTCTCAATCAAACGGGGAGGCAGTGGGGCCTACAGCCACAGCCGGCCCCACGCGTCAACGGGATCGGGTTCGCAGACCGGCTCCGTTGTAGGCCTCAGCCGCCGGCAGGGCGGGCCGGCGGCGGCAGGAGCTTGCCCGACTGGTAATCCATCGGATGCGGCTTCGGCGGCGGCGCGTCCGGATTCTTCTGCCAGCCCCTCCGGCCCTCGGCGAGGCCGCATTCGACGAAATGCACAAGCGGATTGCAGCCGCTCTCGCGCACGTCCGGATTGGCCTTCAAATAGCCCTCGCCGCTGAAGCCGGCGCTCGGATCGCGTCCCTCGCGCCAACCGTAATGGATGTAATGGACCAGCGGCCCCTGCGGGAACGCGCGGACGTCCGGATACCAGTACAGGTAATAGATCGGATCGAAGCCCGGCAGCGGGGTGCGAACGATCGAGGACGGCGCTCGCCGCGTCGTCAGCGCCGACAGACTCGGCTTCTTCAGAAACTTCTTCACCGCGCGCACGGCTCTCAACGACTCTCTTGGACAGGTCATCCGTCATCGGCGGATTGCGACGGCCTGTCCAGTACCGGAGAGCCACATCGGGCCGGAGGGCAGGTTCACCGCGCCGGCCGGGCGCGCTTTTTGCCGATGTCACGGCACATGTCCCGTTCCAAGCGGATCGGTCCGCGAGAACCAGGTAGACCACGCCGAACAAACCGGGCAAAAGTGGCAAATCGCGCAGAGAACGCGAGGGCAGTGGAGGCGTGGTGATGCGGCGGGTCGTCCTGCCCGTGGGGCTGGCGCTCGGCGCGGGTGCGCTTGGAGCGCTCATGCTGACCGAAGCCGGCATCGGCTTGCGCGTGAAGGCCGGCCCCATCCTCTCGGACCTGCATGATCGGTTGTCCGGGGTGACGACGCCCGCGGCGCATCAGCTGCCGGCCGCACCGAGCCCCCCGCCATCGCGGGTCGCGGTGGAAGGCGGTCAGGCGGTCGTGCGGCTGACCGATGCGGAGCAGGCGCGGATCGGCATCGCGACGGCGCGCCACAAGCGGATGCCCCACCGCATCGAGGTCCAGGCCTTCGGCTCGGTCCTCGATCTCGCGCGGGTCACGGAGCTCACCAACAGCTACGCCAGCGCCAGGGCGCAGTTGCAGACCGCCGAAGCCAAGGCGGAAGTCTCGCGCGCCGCCTACAGCCGGGCGCGCAGCCTCGGCCAGTACGCGACGCAGGTACAGCTGGAGACGGCGGAGGGCACGTTCCGCACCGACGAGGCGGCGCTCGCCGCGGCGCAGTCGCAGGTCCGGACGCTCGCGGCCACGGCGCAGCAGGAATGGGGCACGGTGATCGGGCGGGCGATCATCGAGCGCTCGCCCGTCATCACCCGGCTGATCGAGCGCACCGACTTCCTGGTGCAGGTGACGCTGCCGCCCGGCGAGACCCTGAGGGCACCGCCCGGCACGGCCCATGCCGAGGTGCCGCCGCAGAGCGAGCGCGTCGCGCTGCGCTACGTCTCGCCCGCGACCCGGACCGACCAGCGCATCCAGGGCGTCAGCTACTTCTACACCGTGGCCGGCGATAGCGGGCTGCTTCCGGGCATGAGCACGCTCGCCTTCCTGACCTCGGAGCGTGAGACCACCGGCATCGCCGTGCCGGAAAGCGCCGTGGTGCACTGGCAGGGCGGCGCCTGGATCTACCGGAGCGTCGGCGACGACGCCTTTGCGCGCCATCCCCTCCGGGCCGACGCACCGATCTCGGCCGACGCCTACGTCGTGGACGATCTCGGGCCGGAGGCGGAGATCGTCGTGACCGGGCCGCAGGCGGTCCTTTCCGAGGAGCTGAAGGGGCAGATCCAGTCCTCGGATGCGGACGACGATTGAGCATGCTCGACCAACGGCCCGCACGCGGACCGGCGCGCGATGATCCGCCGGCCCCGCCTCCGCCGGCCTTCTCGCCTGCGCCCGCGGCTTCGGGCCCTCAGGCCGCCCTGGTCGCCTTCGCGGTGCGCCGGCCCGGCATCGTCCTGGCGCTGGTCCTGGCGCTCGCCGTCTACGGCATCGTCGCCTTGGGTTCGGCGAAGTACGACGTCTTCCCGGAATTCGCCCCGCCCACGGTGACGGTGCAGACCGAGGCGCCCGGCCTCAACCCCGAGCAGGTCGAGACCCTGGTGACACAGACGCTGGAGGTCGCGATCAGCGGCCTGCCGGGGCTGGCGACGATGCGCTCGAACTCGATCCAGGGCCTCTCGGTCATCACCGCCACCTTCGCCTCCGGCAGCGACATCTACCGGGCCCGCCAGCTCGTGAACGAGCGTCTGGCCTCCGTCACCGCGCGGTTGCCGCAGGGCGTGTTGCCCCCCACCATGACGGCGCTGACCTCCTCGACGAGTTCGGTGCTCCTCATCGGCCTGACCTCCCCGACGCCGTCACTCATGGACCTGCGCACGGTGGCCGATTGGCGCCTGCGCCTGCGCCTGCTCGCCGCCCCCGGCGTCGGCGAGGTGCTGGTCTATGGCGGTGACACCCGCTCGATCCGCATCCAGGTCCGGCCGCAGGACTTGGTGCGCTTCCGCATCGGCCTGAACGACGTGCTCTCGGCCGGCCGCAAGGCGACGGGCGTACGCGGGGCGGGCTTCGTCGATACCGTCAACCAGCGCATCACCCTGCAGACCGAGGGGCAATCCCTGACCCCGGAGGCGGTGGCGCGCACCGTGCTCATCAACGAGGGCGGGGCGAGCGTGGTGCTCGGCGACGTCGCCGACGTGGCGGTGGCGCCGGAACCGGCGATCAGCGCGGCTCTCGTCGATGGCAAACCGGGCGTGCTGCTGATGGTCGGCGCGCAATACGGCGCCAACACCCTCGACGTGACGGCGGGCGTTGAGGCGGCGCTCGCCGAGATGCGCCCCGGGCTGGAGCGCGACGGCATCACCCTGCGCACCGACCTGTTCCGCCCGGCGAGCTTCGTCACGCAGGCCACCGACAACGTGGTCCAGGCACTCGCCCTCGGCGGCATCCTCGTCGTCGTGGTGCTGTTCGTCTTCCTGGCCGATTGGCGCACGGCGCTGATCAGCGCCACGGCGATCCCGCTCTCGCTGATCGGCGCGGTGCTGATGCTCGGCCTGTTCGGCCAGAGCCTCAACACCATGACGCTGGGCGGCCTCGCCATCGCCATCGGCGAAGTCGTGGATGACGCGGTGATCGGCGTCGAGAACGTCATGCGCCGCCTGCGCGAGAACCGCCGCGCCGCCGTGCCTTTGAACGGGGCGAGGGTGGTGCTCGACGCGATCCTGGAAGTGCGCGTCTCGGTCGCCTACGCCACCTTCGCGGTGCTGCTCGTGTTCCTGCCGGTGCTGGCGCTGACCGGCGTGCCCGGCCGGCTGTTCGGCCCGCTGGCGCTGGCCTACATCCTCGCCGTTCTGACGTCGCTCGCCGTGGCGCTGACGGTCACGCCCGCGCTGGCCCGCCTGCTGCTCGCTGGCCGCACGAACCTGCCGAGCCGCGAGCCGCCGGTGAGCCGCCGCGTGCGGGGCGTCTATATCAGCGGGCTCGCGCGGCTCAACCGTCACCCGCGTCTCGTCTTCGGCACCAGCCTCGCCCTGACCCTCGCGGCAGCCCTGCCGGTGCCGTTCTTCGGCGGCATGTTCCTGCCGAACCTCAAGGAGGGGCACCTCATCCTGCACATGGCCTCGGCACCGGGCACCTCCCTTCAGGAGACGCTGAGGCTCGGCGAGCGCATGACGGCGGGGCTGAAGGCGGTGCCCGGCGTGCGCGCGGTGGCCCAGCAGGTCGGGCGCGCCGAGGCGGGCTACGATCTCGGCGGCTCGCATGACAGCGAGATCCATATCGACCTCGAACCGGGCCTCGACGGCGCGGGGCAGGAGCGGGCAGAGGCCGGCATCCGCGCGCTGATGGCGGCGACGCCCGGCGCGAGCTTCTCGCTCAAGACCTTCCTCACCGAGCGCATCGAGGAGGTCGTCTCAGGGTTCACCGCGCCGGTCGTGATCAGCGTCACCGGCACGAATCTCGACCGGATCGAGGCCACCGCCCGCGACGTGGCGCGCGAACTCGCCGAAGTGCGCGGCGCGGCCGACGTCCAGCTCAAGTCGCCGCCGGGCCTGCCGCAGGTGAATGTAAGCCTGCGTCCGACCGACCTGCGCCACTGGGGTCTCGACGCGATCGAAGTCCTGGAGATCGTTCGCACCGCCTATCAGGGCGATGTCGTCGGCCAAGCCTACGAGGGCAACGCCGTGTTCAACGTCGTCGTGGTGCTCGAACCGATCGTGCGCACGCGCCTCTCGACGCTCGTCAACCTGCCGCTGCGCACGCCGAGCGGCAGCTACATCCGGCTCGCCCAGGTCGCCGACATCTACGAGACCGCCGGCCGCTATGCCGTCGGCCATATCGGCGCGCAGCGGGTGCGGGTGGTGACCGCGAACGTGGAGGGGCGCGACGTCGCCTCCTTCACCGAGGCCGCAAAACGCAAGATCGCCCGCGAGGTCGCGCAGCCCTCGGGCATCGATATCGGATTTGGGGGGGCCGCCGAGACGCAGGCGAAGGCGCGGCGCGAACTCGCGCTCTATGCAGGGCTCGCCGGTCTCGGGATCGTGCTCCTGCTCCTCGTCGTGACCGGCTCGCTGACCAATCTCGCCCTCGTCCTCGTCAACCTGCCCTTCGCCTTCGTCGGCGGCGTGTTGGCCGTAACACTGAGCGGCGCGGTGATCTCGCTGGGCTCGATCGTCGGCTTCGTGACGTTGTTCGGCATCTCGCTGCGCAACACCATCATGATGGTCGCGCATTACGAGCATCTGGTGCTGGTGGAAGGGCGACCCTGGAACCTCGCGGCGGCCATCGATGGCGCCT
The DNA here is from genome assembly GCF_001542815.1 of Methylobacterium sp. AMS5. Taxonomy (GTDB): domain Bacteria; phylum Pseudomonadota; class Alphaproteobacteria; order Rhizobiales; family Beijerinckiaceae; genus Methylobacterium. The sequence goes on along the minus strand of NZ_CP006992.1, from coordinate 5,024,537 downwards.
CCGACCGTCTCGTGCCGATCCTGATGACGTCCCTCGTCACCGGCCTCGGGCTGCTGCCGCTGGCGCTCGGTGCGGGTGAACCCGGCCGGGAGATCGAGGGCCCGATGGCCCTGGTCATCCTCGGCGGCCTCGCGACCTCGACTTTGCTCAACCTCGCCGTGCTGCCGATGCTGGCCCTGCGCTTCGCCCGGTTCAAGCCCGCGGAAGGCGTGCTGTGACCGTCGGATCGGAGGCGAGATCCCGCTTCCTAGAGCATCATCCCGAAAGGTGGTTGCCGGCTTTCGGAAAAGGATGATGCTCTATCCCGACGCGGCGTCGGCCCGCGGGCCTGTTCCGTACCTGTCGAGAACGTCTCCGGCGCCGTATGGCGCCGGAGGGTCATCTGTTCCGTCGATGCGTCTCACGAGGCCGGCTCAGAAGGCGGCCTGCCGGGTCCTGACCTGATCGGCGGGCGTGTCGATCCACTGGACCGAGCCGGGGAGGGCGAAGCCGCCCTGGCGGTGCACCGAGACATCGCTGGTGGCCAGACCCTGGGTTTCCAAGGTCAGCGCGCCGACCGTTTTGACGTTGTGGACGCCGCCGATTTCCGCGGCGCGGGCGGGCACCGTGGCGAGGGCGGTGAAGGCCAGCGCGGCGGTGGTGAGCGAGAGAAAAGTCTTGGACATCGAGATCAGCCTCTTTTCCGGCGGCGGGCTCCCCGTCGCTTCGTGAGACTGTATGTGCTGGGTCATAGCCCATGAATCAAATGGATCGATTTCATAATGCGCATCGATCACGTGCATCTATCCCGACTCGATCTCAATCTGCTCGTCGCTCTCGACGCGCTTCTGACGGAGCGGAGCGTGACCCGCGCGGCCGGACGGATCGGCATCAGCCAGTCGGCGATGAGCCATGCCCTCGCGCGGCTGCGCACCGCCTTCTCGGATGAGCTGCTAACGCGCGGCCCCGACGGCATGCGGCCGACGCCGCGCGCGCTGGCGCTCATGGGGCCGGTGCAGGCGGCACTCTCCCAGATTCAGGAGATCACGACGCCGCCGGACGCCTTCGATCCGGCCACGGCCGACCTCACCTTCACCCTCGGCATTCCGGACTCGACCGAGGTTCTCCTGATGCCGACCCTCATCGCGCATCTGCGGGCGGTGGCACCGGGGGTGAAGCTTCTGCTGCACACGGTCGATCGGCACCGCATCCTCGACGACCTCGATACGGGGCGGGTCGATCTCGGCATCGGCGTGTTCGAACAGGGCCAGACGCATCATAAGCGACGCATCCTCAACAAGGAGAACTACCTCTGCATCTTCAACGCCGAGCTGGTCGGCGTGACGCCGCCGATCTCGCTCGAGGACTACGTGCGGCTTCCCCACCTGCTCACGAGCCTGGTCGAGAGCGCCCACGGCGTGGTGGACGACGCGCTCGCCAAGATCGGCCGCAAACGCGTCATCGCGCTGACCTCGCCGCGGTTCTCGGTGACGCCCTTCGTCGTGCGGCAGGCCCCCGTCATCGCCACGATGCACGCCCGGCTCGCGCGCTTCTTCGCCGACAGCATGGGCCTGACCGTGAGCCCGGCACCGATCGCGTTGCCGGACGTGTCCATCTCGATGATCTGGCACACATCCAACGACACCATCCCCAGTCAGCGCTGGCTGCGGGAGACGATCGTGAAGCTTCGCAAAACCGATCCCCGGCCGCCGGCCGACGGATCTCACGCGACATCCGATTGATCTCTTCGGGATGGCGGATGGCGGCGGCCCTCAAGCGCCGGGCTTACCGCATCAACCGTGGACCAGCGCCATCGCCTCAGCAAAAGCGAAGGCGGTCGCGCGCATGAAGGTGGCCGAGAGGGGAAGTGCGAGACGGCCTCGTCCACCGGCAGGAACGCGGTCTCGGCCATGAATGGTCGGAGTGGCCGGACTTGAACCGACGACCCCCTGTCCCCCAGACAGGCTCTGATCTCTGGAAAGAAATGCTATTTCTGCAAAAGACTGAATTTTAGCCGCTAGGTTTATCAATAAGTTAAACGTGCTTCACAAAGCGAAAATCAGCCGCTTCGTCTCCGCCATTCAAGCCTTTTCACGTGGTGCCGCGCACGAAAAAAGCCCCGAGGTCGAAGCCCCGGGGCAGTGCGTTGACGGATGTTAAAAGCGCTGTTCAGCCGCCTCGCTTTGACGGCCCCTGCCGCTCCTGCCGGGTCTCGCGCAGCAGCTCGATCATCATAGACATCTTCTCCTCGATCCGGCCGAAACGCTCCTCGAGCTTCGGCAGCCGGTCGCGGTCGCGCTCCAAGCTCACGAGGCGCTCGGAGAGCCGAAGGTCGTTTTCCGTGAGGCCGCCGATCTTACTGTCGAGCCCGGCCGTATAGGTCCCGGCCCAGAAAACCTGCCCGCCGAAAGCGAGCGCGAGCCCGCACACCGCCCAGAAGGGCGCGCGCCGCGGCAGGGTTACGATGCCGTCGGCCGCCTCGCCGGGTGCCTGGAGCGTGTCGGACATCGGATCAGGCTTTCAGCAGGCGGGCCGCGCCGGCACGGGCCAGCGTGGTGAGCGGCGAGGAGACGAAGAAGGCCGTCAGGATCGTGGCCTCGATCGCCACGTACTCGACGGGCAGCGGCTCAATGGGCCAGCCGAGGGCGAAGGTCTTCGAGAGGCAGATCGCCCCGAAGTGGATCGCGGGCGGGATGCCGATGCCGTAGATCAGCCCCTTGAAGGCGGGGGCGATGGCAGCCTTCGCCTGATTGGCCGCGATCTCGGCCTGCACGACCTGCACGGCGACGTCGCGCTGGGTGTTCTGGCCGTTCTCCATCCCCTTGAGGATGGGCTGAAGCACCGAGTTGCCGAACACCTTGATCAGGCCGGATCCGACGGTGCCGAGGAGGCTTCCGATCGGGTTGGCGAGCCAGCCGAGGAGGTTCATCGCGGCGGCTCCCGCGCCGGCAGGGTGGCGAGCTTCGTCGCGTAGGCGCGTGCGGCGAGCCGGGCGATCGCGAGGAAGCTCGCCACCTTGGCGCCCGGCAGCCACTCCGGCAGCAGCGGCGCGAGATCGACGCCCGGCAGCGCATCGAGGACGTCCGGCAGCGCCATGACGCCGGCGAGCAGGTAGACGCGCTTGCCGGAGGCCGCGCGCCAGCAGCGGCGCAGGCCGAGGCGGGCCCGCGCGAGGAAGGGACGGGGCGCCATGGTCAGGCCTTCCGGAATGCGGTGTGGATCAGGTCGTAGAGCCCGGCGAGGCCGGAACGGGCCGCGCCGCCGGTGGCCTGGACCCCGGAACGAAGAAGCCCGCCGGTGGGGGCGGGCGTGTCCCTCTTTGTCGCCTCAGATGAGGCAGGAAAAACGGACATAGGCGGAGCGGTCGGGATCACCGAGTGCCCGGCGGCGCGCAGCGCGTCGACCATGGAGCCGCACTGGCCCGCGATCAGGTCGTCCTTGTCCGTGCCGTTGATGATGCGGCGGGCCCCGACGGGCTCATACCGACCGCCGCCGAAATAGTCGGCGAGCTTCTTGCCGGTGAACCAGCCCTCGGCCATGCCGTAGAAGAGGATCGCAGCCGCCACGTCGAGCCGCATGGCAAGCTTCGGCGTCTTCACGAGATCCTCGTCGGCGCGCAGGTAGCCGAGTTGCCGTAGGCGGGTGGTCGCCTTGGCGTAATTCGTCTCCCAGGTGAGCTGCACGAAGCCGCGCCCCCAGAAGCCGGTGGGGCCGTAGGCGCGACCTTTCCCGCGGCCGTACTCCTCGATCGGCTGCATGGTGCGCGCCGTCTCATGGAACGTGGTGGCCAGCGCGTAGCCGAGCGACGTGGTGCCAAGCAGGGACGGCGCGGCGTCGAAGATCGCATCCATGCCGGCGACCTGCGACGCCTTCAGGCGCCCGCCGAACAGGGATGCGCGCACGGCCGCGTAGAAGGCGGCGCGGTTCAGGCTCGCGGCCATCGTGGTCTCCGGGTTTTTGGGTGGGCTAGTTTTTGACAGGCGCTTGATCGGGCGCTTTTGTCGAACGAGTAAGCGTTCCAGATCAGGGACTTAGCGAGTGGACTAGACTTGACCGGGTTTTGATCGGATAGGCCGGTACGTCCCGAACACCCGATCCCAGGCTGTGGTGACCACGCCGAAGTTCACCTCGTCTCCGCGGTGGTGCATCGCGTGCCGGATCTTGAGGCCGTAGAGCACGTGGCCCGGCGCGATCCGCCAGTGATGCACGGCGTGATGGGCCGCGATGTAGGCCAGATACCCAAGGGCGAGCCCGGCCAGCACGCCCGCCGGCAGCGCCAGGAACAGCACGCCGAACACGAGGAGCGAGTGCCAGGACGTGACGCCCGTGCGGCCCGACGGCTTGGCATGGTGCTCGTCATGGCCCGCCTTGAACAGCGGCAGGCGGTGGAACAGCACGCGGTGGATCACGTACTCGGCGAGCGTCCAGGCGACGAGTCCGAGGGCGATGCCCGGCAGCGTCGCGCCGCCGAACAGGATTAGCGCCAGCGCGAGCGCCGGCATCGACACGAAGTCGGCATAGTAGGCGAGGCGGGACATGAAGGCTCCATGGCAAGCAAGAGCGGCCCGCACCGCGAGGCGTTGCAGGAGCATGGTGGGTCCGATTTTCGAGAAGGCGCTAGGCTCGGGCTGGGCGGTCCGGCCAATCCCTGCGCTGAGTGCTAGTGTGTGCCGCCGCGGCCACTGTCAGGCGCCAGGCAAGCGCCGCCCGTTGGATCACCGGAGGCTCGATACGCGAGCACGATCAACTCGTCGCGTGAAATGGGCTCGTAGGCCTTGATCTCACTAGGATCAGCCACGGGTGCCCCATAGTAAGGGCTCGAAAAGTCGTGCTGGACGTGCCCAATTAGGTTCACGAACACGGTAAAAGTTTCATGCGCTTCGGTTTTCAGCCCTCGAAACGTCACGATCAGGCCGGTTGAGGGCTGCCAGTATAGTTCCCAAGGGGCGATATCGCCGAGTAGGGACTGCGCAGCCTCGTGTTGGCGAGCAACCCAACCACTCCATGCGGCCGCCTGCTCCTCGGTCGGCTCAAACCACCGCGCCATCGCCATTTCAGTCCGTCGCGCCGCGGGGGTAGCGGCGCAGCCTCCTAGCACGCTAGACCATAGATTGCCTGCTGCCAGCCAAAACCCAAACCGGATCTTGCGGTCGGGCATCAACAAATAAGGGGCTGAAATGGATCGTCTGAACCGGCTCGTAATCGACTCCACGGACAGCGTCAGCGACATGTGCTGGCTTACTACCGAGTTCGGGACTGACAAGTCGCCCTACTTTTACAAAGATGACCCAAACTCCCACAGACACGCTTATTCAGCGGTCTACGATCTTCTTTTTGCAAATCTTCGGTACCAGCCAATTACTTTTGGCGAGCTTGGCATTCTCGACAACTCATCCATGCACGCTTGGCGCTCTTATTTTCCGAATGCCACGCTCTATGGCTTCGAGTACCAGGACCATCTTATCGAGCAAGCGCGTTCCCAACGCTTGCCGCGGACGCACTACGTCAAAGCCGATATCGGAAACGCGGATTTATTCTATGAGTCCCTCAACGGAACGCAGCAGACCTTCGACATCCTGATTGATGATTCGACCCATCTGTTTCCGCACCAGATCAATTTCGTCAACGTCGCGGTGGACTTCGTGAAGCCGGGCGGAATGGTGATCGTCGAAGACATCTTCCGCGATTGGCCCGAGGAGCGCTTCACCGAGGCTCTGCGGCCAGTTTTACCGTATTTCTCGTCCGGCGCTTTCATTGAGACGAACCACGCCCAGCGCTACAGCGAGGGCACGCAAGAGCCGTGGTACAACAACGACAAACTCTTGGTGCTGCACCGAAACACGCTGACGCGAACGCTCACACATCCGAGCCGGGATCAGAACCTCGCTCAGCTTCGCCAGCAGACTGGCTCGACGCGCTGAGCGAGGGTGGGCGGGGTCAGTGGTAGATCCAGCTGGCCCCGTCGCAGAGCAGAAGAGCGTAGGCACTGCCGGTGCCCTGAATGGTGCCGCGATAGTTGATTGCGCCACCCGCGTTCGACACGCCCACAACAGCGCCGCGCCCGGCCGAATTGCAGGCCGGCAAAGTGCCGTTGATGGTATAGGTCGGCGGACGAAGGTAGCCGGTCAGGTTTAGCCCAGCCGTCGTGGCGATACCTCCCGAACTCACGTTCCAGCCATTACCCTCGATTTGCGCTCGGCTGTAGGTTCCGCCGAGCGTGATGCCGGCCGGGGTTGTCGAGTGCTCGTAGATCCCAGCTAGCGATTTCGCGCCAGCGATGTTGAGCGCGGTCGGAGCGGTCGAATCGTCCACGATCGAGCCGACGGACTTGTTGCCGGAGATCTGCATCGCGATCGGCGCCGTCGAATTCTCAAAGATCGCTCGCTCGGTGAACTGCGCTGGCAGAAAACCACCGATGCTGATGCCTGATTTGCTATTCGTCGTGTTCATTTCGAGATTCGACTCGGACGCGAGCCGCTCTCCCGCGAACCGTTGGGCCCAAAAGGCAGTGAAGCTTTCGTTGTTCGCCGCTGTGTTGCTGCTGCTGATGTAGATACCGGTGGTGCTCTTGTTCGTGCCGCCCATGTACATCCACAGGCCGAAACAATTTGCGACGCCGATCTCACAGTCTTTTCCCGACTTATTGGCGAAGTCGAGTTCGAGGTTGGCCGCGAATGTCGGCGTCATGCCGGGCATGAGCTGGACGTTGTTCGCCTGCCCCCAGATCCCGCCGGCTTTCTCTATGGCCATAACCTCGTTATAGATGCCTGCCTTTGCGCCAATTGCTGTATCGTTGATCCAACGCCAGACGACCGAGCCGTCCGTATACGTAAAAGGCAAACTATTCGGCCTCAGTCCGGGCGGCGGCGAATTAGCCGAAGTCGTGCCCCCTTGGATCGCACGATAGGCGGCAAAGCCGACCGTCGTCTCCTCGCCCGTCGAAAAAGCTTTGTTCGGTCCGTAAGCTTTCACGAAGCCTGTCTTGATCGTGGTAGTAACGGCGAGACTTTGCTCCTCCGCCTCAATGCCGAGATTTGTTTCCGACGAGACGAGCAGGCTGGCGCGCTGGTGATCGAAATAGGCCGGATTGATCGAATTGTCGTACGGGCCGCGGACACATGCCAGTTGCGGACAGAACGACACCCGATTGCCCGGTGCGAGCCGCACAGCGTTCGGATTGAAAACGCCAGCAAGATCAAGATCTAGCGGGGCGAGACCGCCGCTCACCAAGCGCCCTGCATTGAGTACCCACGTGGCCGATCCGGCGTCGATACACCCCAGAGGTACCATGGCCTTGCTGGCACGATCACGCACCGCGAATTGCGGGCAGGCGCCGGCGTTCTGGAGGCCGGTTTCTGCCAGAGTGAAGGTCTGCGCGGTCGCGGGTGCCCCGATCATGCCGGCTGCGGCCACCGCCAGCGCGACCAGTGCCGCGCGGAACGAACGGATCATGTGAAGGCCCTTCACTTCGGTTGGAGGGTGGCGGCGACGAGCAGGGCTTCGATCTGCGCGTCCGAGAGAGATAGGGTCGCCTGAATAAATCCGAGCAGCACGCACCCCGGCACGACGAACGCTGTTGTCCGGTAGGCGCGATTGACGGCGCTCGTCACGTCGGAGGGTACGGCATCACGCACCGTGGCAGAGGCCCCCGGAAACGCATTCTCCAGTGCGGAGTAGAACTGCCCTGCGGTGATCTGGGCCGCAGTACTGCTCGCCACGACGTCCACCGTGACGGCGGCACCCTGGCGCCCAACCGTCACCGTGCCCGAAGGGGAGCGCACATCAATCGGGAACATCGGTCGGATCGGATAGCTCGGCATGGCGGGGCCTCCTCAGGCAAACTCGACCGGCTCGCAGAAGACCTCTTCCGTCTCCGGGCCGATGGTGACGAAGACCCGCGCGTCGTAGAGGCCGGGCGGCACGTCATTGAGCGAGCCTGCCGGAAATACCGCTTCGACGAGGCCGGGGTTTGAGACGACCAAGGTTCCGGACGCGAGCGAGGCCGCCAGCACCGGGCCCGGCTCTCGGCCATCACAGCCGCCGCGATGTGGCGCGCGGGGTGTCACCTCGAGCGCGACCTCGGAGCAGGTCGAGAAATCGATCAGGCCGGCATCGGTCAGGTCGAGCCGTCCCCGCGCGTCTCCGGCGCGGAAAACGTGGCGGAAGCGCCACTGCCCGCGCCGGGAGACCGCGCCGAGGGTGTTCATGAAGGACGGCATGGCGTCAGAGCTTCAGATAGAAGGTGCCGAGCCGGGTCGGCGGGAGGTTCGAGACCGGCAATCCGCCACCAGGGTTCGAGATGCTGAAGCCGAAGACCTTCGCATTCGGCGGTGCGGTCAGGTCGTTCTTGAGGCCCTTTTGCAGATTGATCACGGGCGAGGAACCGGACGAAGTGCTCAGCGAGGCCGTCGCAAGCTCTTCGTGCGTGATGTACGCATGGGCCGGATAATCAACGGTCACCGACCCGCCCGGTAGCGTCACCGGCAGGTTCTTGTTCGATAGGCTCGTGAGTGCGTCGCCGCCGATTTGGCCCGGTGTCTGCGCGTCGCCGAGCCCCGAGAACCGCGCGCCCGAGACCGTACCCGTCGAGCCCGTCGCGGCAGCCTGTGACAGCGTGATGGTGGTGCCGTTGATATCCGTAATCGTTGTACCGGCCGAAATGCCGGTGGCAATCACCGTCATGCCGATGGCGAGTCGGGACGAATTGAACACCGTTGCCGTGGTCGAACCGGCCGAGAGCGTCAGGTCCGTGATCGTCTGAAGCCGTCCGGCCGGGCTCGATCCCATGTCGTCGAGGCCTGCCTGCATGAGGCCCTGCATGGTCGGGATGACGATCTGCTTGCCGGCCGAGAAATCGCCCGAAGCCGAGGTGCCGCGCCCGCCGACCACGGAGGCGACCGTGTCGGGGAAGGTGTTCCATAGATAGGCGAATGCGGCCGAGGCGGTGGCGGAGGCGAGTTCGGTCGCGCCTGAGCCGGCACCGCCGAGCGTCCGGCCGTTCATCCGCACCCAGCCCGGCATGATCCCGGCGTCCATGCGCCACTTTACATCGCCGGTCACGGCGATCGCGGTCGGATCAATCGTGCCGCCACCGCCGCCGCCGCTCGTGGTCGGCGGCACGGTACCAAGGCCGTCGTCGCGCCAGAGAACCTCGCCATAGGGGCCGAGCACGGCCTCGGCATAGAGCGCTGTCGGAAGGTAGATCCGCGGGAATCGGCCGGCCCCATCGGCTTTCACCGGCTGGGCGAGCGGCTTGGTCAGAGCGGCATCGGAGTAGACCGCGAGCGGCGTCGTGGTCCCGGCCGCGAAAAACACCACGCTCGGAACGAGCAGGGGGCGACCCGACGCATCGAGGATCTGCTGGCGCGACTTCGACCACGACTCGGCGGCCGAGGCAGCCGAGATCAGGCCGAGCGCGAGAACGAGCCCAGCGGCGAGCGGTTTGTGCATGTGGGGGAGCCTGAAACGACGAAGCCCCGCACGGGGCGGGGCTTGGTCAGGGCCAGCGCGTAAGGCGCGGCACGGTGATCAATTCGCGGGTTTTGCCCGTCGGGTCAAGGGGTGATGGCTGGCGGCACGGTGCGGCCGTGCTACCGTGCCTTCCATGCTCTCGACTCCCTCGCAAAAGCTCTGGTGCCTCGCGCAGTTCGCGTTCATCGCGGCGCTGACCTACGGCATGTCGGTGCCGCCCGAGGGCAATCCCGCTCCGATCAACCCGGCGCAGGTGATGGTGAGCTTCGGAGTCTCGGTGATCATGGCGGCGTTCTTTACCGCCCTGGCCACGCGGCTATGGGACCGCGCGCACCTTAAGCTGAAGAGCCTCACGGGTGTCACGGTCGCCGCCACCGGCACCGCGGGCGCCGAGTACCACGAGCCGGTTCAGGAGCGCGATCGTAGCGGCGCCCGGCTTGGCGTTCGCGAGATCCGCAAGACGCCGTCCTCCCTCTGGCGTGGTCAGCAGCGCGGCTAAGCGGTCGACGTTCCGGCCCGCCTGCCAGTCCTCGAACGCCTGCGCGATCCGCTTCGGCAGGTTGAGGCCGCCGGTCGCGAGTGCTTTGCCTGCCTCCGCGGGGAGGTTGCCCTTCCGAACCTCGGCCAGCGCCTCGTTGTTGAACGAGGTCCGCGAGCCGACGCCCTGGCGTGTGCCGGTCGCATCGAAGATGTCCAGTAGGCGAGAGAAGCCGGAGGCGATCCGCTCGCCATCCGGCAGGGCACGGATCGCGGCGAAGATGTTCTCGCTGGCCAGATCATTGCCCCGGATGCTGGCCGCGAACTTCGCTCCGCCCGCCTGATTGGCGCCGCCCTGGAGATCCTTCGTCTTGGCGGCGAACTCGGTCCCCAGATAGGTCCGGACGAGCTCGCGCGCCGCCAGCGAATTGCTGCGCGCGATGGCGCCGACGGCGGCTCCGACATCGGCCGAGGAGCCCTCGACGGGCTTCGCCGGAAACAGGGCGTCGATCGCGCGCTTCACGTCCGGCCGCTCGGCGATCCGACCCAGGGGCGAGCGCTCTACGGCCTCGCGACCCTGATGGGCGAGGGCAAGCCGCTGAAGCCGGCCGCGCGCCTCCGGGAGGAGGGCGAGGAGGTCCTCGTTCTGGCGTATCGCGGCGCGGATCCGCTCCGCCGTCGCACCGCCCTGTCCGGTCACACCGTCGAGAATGCGCGTCACCTCCCGCGCCTCGAAGGCGTTGCGGGCCGCCGGCGTGGCGTTCGCCAAGAACTCGCGCGCGGCGGTGGCGCCTTCGAGATGGGTCGGCACTTGCTCCGTCGGGGTGGCCATGCGGCGGGTCAGCGGGTCGCGCTGCGTTACCCGGCCGAGCGGGGTGTTACCGGAGAACGGCTCCAAGGGGCCGCTGTTGGCGGCGAAATTCGCGTCCGCGGTCGCCACCTCGGGCGCCGCCTTGAGCTGCTCGTCGAGCGCGGAGCGGACCGTTTGCAGGTCGCGCACCTTCGTCGCATCGCCATCCTCGCGGGCCCGGGCGAGCCGCTGGTCGAGACGCTCGCGGGCGTGCAGCAGGCCTTCGATGGAGAGATCGGTCTCGCGGACGCCCGACACGGGATCGGTGCCGTATTCGAGGAAGTCGCGGCGCACCTGCTCCAATTCGGACCGGACGTCGCCCTTGGCCGTGCGTGCCTGACCGTCGAGCGCATCGAGTGCGGCCTGCGGGTTCACCTGCCCGAACCGAGGAGCGGAGACCTCCTCCATGACGGTGGTGCTACGGGAGTAGGGCGCCGGCGGCTCGCGCATCCCGGCCACCGTGCGCTCGTAGGCGTCGAGTGGATCGACGTGCTCGCCACGCATGAGGGCGCCGAGCGTCCGGCTCCGAACTTCGGGATGCAGGCTCTCGGGCGGAACCCCGGCCTTGCGCAGGGCCTCATCCAGACTGCTCTCCGCCCGCGACTGCGCGGCCCGGTACTCGTCGGTCACCTGCCCCTGTCGTCCACGCGCTCCGGCGGCCTGCCGCTCGGCGTCAATGGGATAGCTCGGGAGGCCGCGCTGCTCGTTCTGGAGCTTGCGCAACAGCTCGTTGGTGATGTCCCGCGCGGCACCGCCATCGGCATCGGCGCGCAGGTAGCCGGCTTCGATCAGACGCTCGCGCCAGTAATTGTCGATTCCCCTGCCGCCCTCGCGCGCGACGTTGCCCATGCCGGGGATGTTGAAGCGGTGCAGGTCGGTCGCGAGCACATCGCCGTCGAGCCGCAGACCGCCGTGCCGGGCCACGAAGCGGGCAAGGCTCTCCGGGCCGGCTGCTGCCGAAGCCTCGACGACCGGCGGCGGGTCCATGGGACGCGGGGCGGCGTCCGTGAACCGCGGGGCGCCTTCCGGCTGGGTGATGATCGGCTCGCCGGGTCGCTCCACGGTCACCGTGCGATCGATCCCGACGCGCTCCGGCGCGGCGCGGGCAGCATCGTAGTCGCGGGCCGCCTGCTCCGATCGTGTAGCCTCGCGAGCATCGGCGACGCCGCGCATCTCGCGCTGGATCACCTGCCCGGCCTGATCCGGGGAGACACGCGGGCCGGCGCCCTGCGTTGCGCGGATCACCGCCTGCCCCTCGGGCGTCGCAGCGACTGCGTTGCGGGCCGCGGCCTGGACCGCCTCGCCGGTACGGGCGGAAGACGGGGAGGCCGGCGCGATGGCATCGAGCCCAGCCTGCCCGGCAGCATCGATCTGGCCCGGACGTGCGGCGAAGAACTCGGAAAGCCCGCCCTGTCCTTCGACGACGCGCTGAAGATCGCCGAGGCGGCGCGGGCCGACGACCTGCTGCAGCGCCTCCGCCCAGGTCAGGGCGACGCCACGACCGGCCGCATCGTCCATGAGCGCGCGCACCGCCGTGACCTCGTCGGGCGTGATCTTGCCCGCGGCACCATCGAACAGGCGCTCGGCCGTGCCGGGGCGGCGCGTGAAGGCCTGCGCGGCGCCACCGGCCACGCCGCCCACGAGGCGCGCGACGGGCTCGGCTGCCGTGCCCTTGGTGACCTGACCGGCCGTCTCGGACGCGATCGCCGGCGCCAGGGCATTGCGGGCTGCCGTGGCGATCGTCTTGCCCCCGCCGGGCAGGAACTCGGCAACGGTGCGGGCATACTCGCCGAGGATCGTCTGGGGCTCGTAGAGCTTGCCCGTTGCGGCTTCGAGGGCGCTGATCGCGGTCTGGCCCGGCATCGGCAGTTCGGACAGCGAGGGGAGCCCCCCCTTCATCGCCGCGCGCACCTCCGCAGCCTGTGCTTCGGAGAGCGGGGCCTTGCCCGCGAGACTGCGGGCACCCTTGCCCATCTTGTCGGTCAGGTAGCCGATGCCGGCCTCGACGAGACCGAGCGCCGTCTGCGGCAGGTCCGGCAGTCCGGCGGCGCCGCGGATGATACCGGCGCCGGCCGACTGGACGATATCGCCGACCACCGACGGAGTGTCCGCCGCGGGCTTTCCGCCCTTGGGTGCAGCCCCCTCGTCGAACTGGTCGAAGAAGTTGCTGTCCGACGGCGCGGCCTTGGTGCCGGACGCCTTCGGCGCCGGCGCCTCGTCGAATTGGTCGAAGAAGTTCGCCATCAGGATCAGGGTCCCGCGAGGATGCTGTCGGGCCCGTTCTCACGGGCCGGGCCGAGGATACGCGCCGAGGCGCCCGCACCATACTTCGCATCGAACTGGCTGCGGAGGTTCGGGTCGGAGCGCAGCGCCCGGACGGCCGCCATGGGGATGGAGGCCGGGCCGGCGGGCGCCGCGGCTTTCGGCGAAGCGGTTGCGGCACCACCCTCGCGAGCGCCGGGCGCATCCGAGCCGCCGCGCTGACCGCCCCGATAGTCCCGGAACCGCGCGTAGGGGCTCGGCAGCGCCTTGAGAGCCTGATCCGCCTCTGACTGGCTGATCTCGCCGCGCAGCGCCTTGCCGGCGATGTCACCGGCCTGCGCCTGATAGTCGGCCAGTCCGCGGAAGGTATCGACGATGATCGCGTTGCCGCCGGGGCTCTTGAGCAGCGAGGGAAGGCTGTTCTTGAACGCGCGACCCTCGGCGTCGGAGGTGGCGCCGGAGCCCGGAACCCGCATCCGTGGCGTCAGCTTGTCGGCGAGCGCCGTGAAGGCTTCCATCTCGCCCATCTTGCCCTCTGTGAGGCTGTTGGCGATGGAGTCGAGCCCGGCCGCCTGCGCGTACTGCGCGAGGCCGAGGCGGGCGCCAGCCAGCTTGCCCGTGCTGATCCGCTCGCCGAGGCTGGCCATCGTGTCGATGTCCGCGCGCAGTGGGACCGCGTTGTCCGCGGCCTCCACCATCTCCGAATAGCGCTTGGCCTGAAGCTCGTTCGCCTTCTCGGAGAACTTGCCCGCACCCTTCGTATCGACATTGACCTGTGTGCGGCCGCCACCGATGCCGAACGGCTTGCCGTCCGGGCCCATGGCCGCGCCTGTCCCCTCGGGAATGCCGTAGGCTTGGCGCTCCTCGGCCGAGAGCGGACGCGGCTGCTGGCCGGCGATGATGACGCGGGATTGCGTCGGATCGGTCGAGTGCAGCGCCACCATGCCGACACCGGGCATCGCCTGATAGGTGAACTTCGAACTGTCCTTGTCCGGAGCCGTGAACAAGACATCGCCCGTCGCCGTATCGACGAGGCTGTTGCCGACGGTCGCGGTGTTCCGCTTGGCCTGCCCGATGGGGAGGATTCGGCCGTCTCGTGTGTTCAACCAGGAACTCTGCCCGTTGATCTCCTTGATGTCCCAGCCGTTGTCCTGACCCTTGAGCAGTTGCCCGAAGATCTGCCCGGCCATCGCGCGGGTGTTCGGGTTGCGCCACGCCGCGTTGAGCGCTGTCTGAAGCTCCGGCGTCATGCGGGTGGCCGTGCCGCCGGGGAAGCCGCCGAAAGCCTGAGACGGCGCGGCCGGCGCGCCGCCCTGCGGAACGACGAAGCCGGCCGGCTGCGCGCCGACTGCGGGCAGGTTGGCGGCGTCGGGCTCAGCCGAGGCGACCTGGCGCGGCGCCGACGGAACCATGCCCATCTCGCGCTCCATCGCCTGCACGTCGGCCTCGTTCTCCGCGACCGCGACGGACGAGCGCTGCGGCGAGGTTGGCCCTGCCGTCGGTGCCCCGCCGAGGCGAGCAAGATACTGGCGCGTCGAGCCGAGCCGAGCCGCGAACTCGCCGCCGGGACGATTGAAGCCGGCGAACCGCCAAGCGTTCGCCATCAACTGGTTCGCCTCCTCCGGGCTCTTCGCGTTCTGGAGGGCGAGCGTCAGCTGCGGGTTCTCCGTCAGGGCGAAGGTCGCCCGCGCCGCAACGGGATCTTTCGCCCCGGCCGTCAGGCGACGCATGTTCGCGAACCGGTCGCCGCGCCACGACAGGATGCCGCCCGAGGTGCCGGGCTGGCCGCTCTCGCTCGGATCGGCCCAGGAGCCGGTGATGTTGCTGGGCTTGTAGCCGCTCTCCCGCCCGGCATACGCCGCCATCGCGGCGAGGCCGTAGGGGTTGGTCAGTCCGCCCGATTTCAGCGAGTCGACGAACGGGGTATAGATCTCGCCGCCGTTGCCCGGAACACGCATGGGAGCGCCGCCACCGCCCGCGAAGGACGGAAGGGCGGCAGGCGTGCTGGAAGGCGCGACAGGAGCCGTGGGCGCGGCCCTCGGCACACCGAGACCGCTCGCTGGCACCGCCGCCGCCCCGCCGCCCTTGTACGCGTTCATCAGGTTCGAGATCAGGGTCGGAGCCTCGTCCTCCTGCGCCTGCTTACGGGCGTCGGAATAGCCGCTGCCGAACGCATCGCCGAGGCCCGACACCATCTGGAAGACGGTCGCACCGTTCATCGCGTCACCCGAAGGTCGAGAAGGCGGAGGAGAGGTTCTTGCCGACGTTGCTCAGCGCGGCAGGGTTGCCCGACAGCGCACCGCCGCCCTTCGCGGGCAGGTTGGCGCCGCCCATCAGCGCGCCGAAGCGGTTCTCGGCCGCCTGCTGCCCGGCCATGAGTACCTGCTGTCCGACCGTGGACAGGCCCTTCGCCGTGTCGGTCTGGAAGCCGACGTTCCCGAGGCCGGTCTCCGCCCCGGCCTGCCCCGAGACCGCGCCGTAGCGCTTCGTATCGAGGTTCGCGAGGTTCGCGAGCCAGTTGTTCCAGTCCTGCGCGGCGAGGCCGGAGGCGAACTTCATCGCGTCCGTATCCATGTTGCCCGAAGCGACCGTACCGTTGACCGCGCGGGCGCGGCTCAAGGCCTGCATCCCCTGGTCCATGTTGAAGGTGTAGCCGGGCGACGCGGTAAAGGCCGAGCGCGCCGCAGTGGCGGCGTCGGTCCCGTTGGCGCCGGTGGCGTCCTGATAAAGCTTGGACCCGCCCGCGTAATCACCTGCGAGGTTCTCGAAGAGGCCAGCGGCCTTGCCGTACTGGTCCTTGGCGAAGCCGAGCCCCTGGTCGAGGGCGTCCTTCGCCTCAGTCTCGCCCTGCTGAAGCTGCTGCGCGCCCCATATCGCGGCCTGACGCCCGGCCTTGCCAGAGAAGATGCTTGCCACGGTCAGGCCTCCAGGGCGGCGATGCGGGCTTCGAGCGCCACCGCGTAGGCGAGCAGCCCGGCGATGAACTTGAACCACTCGGCGGAGATCGCGCCGTTCGGGCCGACGGAGACCGGCGCCTGCGCAGAGAGAAGGCCGGGAGGCTTGATGCTTTTGGGATCGGTGCTCATTCGGTGCGGGCCTCGACTGCCATCGCGCCCCCGAGCAGGGCGCAGTAAACCGGATCTGAGACGTCGACGCGCCAGATCCGGCCCTGCGGCCCTGTCATGCCGGTGCGCAGGAGATTGATGCGGGTGCGGCTCTCGCCCTGGCGTCCGAGCGGACGGGAGAGCGGGTTGCTCCAGGTGCGGCCGCCATCGTCGGACCACGAGATCAGCACGCGAGGATCGGAGATCGTCGGGTCGGCGGAGAGACCGCCCACGCCGAGCGCGAAGTCGAAATCCGCCCGCGGGATCGCGAGGCGCGCCGGGAAGCCCTGTGCCGGCAAGCTCTCGGCACGGAAGCGCAGCGGGTCGCCGTCCTCGCCGAACGCGCTCTCGGTCACCTCGAGCAGGCCGGTGCCGGCCGTGTCGCCGTAGAGCCAGCGCCCGAAGGCCTTCACGCTCTGCGAGGCCCGCCAGCGGCTCGCCTGATGGCTCGCGGTATGCCGCCAACAGCCGCGACGATCGCCAGAAGCAGGTTCGCGATTGGGTCGTCCGCTGCTGGGGCGAGGGCGCTGTCGGTGTGGTTGAGCGCGTCGAGCGGTTCTTCGAGGAGGCCGCCGAGCTGACGCAGGCCGAAGGGATCAGCCGAGCCCGGCTCTTCGAGATCATCGGGCACGTCTACGGCAAGGAGCCCGGCCAACCGCCCCAGGAGGTCGGCGGCATCGGCACGACCTTGCTCGCCTACTGCGCGGCAAAGGGCTTTTCGGTCGACGAGTGCGAGCGCCGAGAGCTGTCGCGGATCCTCGGCAAGTCCGTCGATCACTTCCGCGCCCGCCATGATGCCAAGGTCCGCAGCGGCCTCGCGCAACCCCTCGAAGCAGAGCCGACCCGATGAGTACGGAGCACGATCCCGTCCCCCTGCGCGAGCGCGTCCGCGACACCCGCAACAAGCGCACTTACGAGGTGCTGGCGCGCGATGCCTCGGTCCTGTCTGGCGGGCCTTTGGTCTCGGGCGCGAAGGTCATCCTTCTCCGCGACATGATCAACGCCCGAGGCGGCGTGACCACGGAGGAGGAGTTGAACGCATTCTTCGCCCCCGTGGACCCGTCCGAACCTGTCGGCCGGTCGAAGCTGCATCTCGTGAAGCCGGAGGATCGCTGAGCGGTGGCCTACGCTGAGACCACAAAGGTGCCGATCGCGCAGAGCCGGGCCGAGATCGAGAAGCTGCTGAAGGCGGCGAAGGCGACGCGCGTCATCACCATGGACGACTACCTCGAGGCGATCGTCATGTTCATGCTCGCCGGCCGGCTCATCAAGATCGTGGTGCCGATCGCTGGCAACGCGAACGACCAGGTGCGCTGGTCCCGCTGGCGCGCCCTGCTCCTCACCATCAAGGCGAAGCGCGAGGCGATCGAGAACGGCATCGAAACGGTCGAGCAGGCCTTCTTGAGCCACGTCGTGCTGCCCAACGGGCGCACCATGGGCCAGTGGGCCGAGCCGGCGCTACAGCTCGCTTACGACAAAGGTGAGATGCCGAGCGATCCGCTGCGACTGCCGGCCCCCTCCAAGGATAGAGGCTCACATGGCTGATTGGCCGACCCTCGCCGCTGAGATCTTCGCTCGCCGGGTCCATGCGGGCCAAGTCGACAAGGGCGGCGCGCCGTACACCGGGCATCTTGGCCGGGTTGCAGCCCGCGCCCGCGCGCACGCCGAGGCGATGGGGCTGCCGAGCCAGCACGCCGAATGGTGCGAGCAGGTCGGCTGGCTCCACGACACGATCGAGGACACCAGCACCACCGCCGACGACCTTCTCGATGCCGGCTTCGACCCGGCCGTCGTCCAGGCGGTCGGATTGCTCACCCGGCCCGCGGGCAAGCCGTACCTCGAATGCGTCGCCGGCATCATCGCCAGCGGCGACCGGCTCGCGATGATCGTCAAGCTGAGCGACAACGAGGACAACCTCGACCCAGCGCGGGCCCTGCCGACGGCGCCTCCAGAGCACGGGCTGCGCTACCAGCGATCCGCGGAGATGCTGCGCGCTGCGCTCGCTCTACCCCCTTCCACCACCGCACGAGGCCGAGATGCGTAGCGCCAGCGACAGGCGCCCATGGAAGAGCGGGCGGTTCGGCGAGACTGCCGGCCAACATCGCCCCTCGATGCCTGACCCGGACCCAGGCCGCGGAATACTGCGGCTGCGAGACGGTCGAGGCGTTCGACGGCTGGGTGCGCAAGGGGATCGTGCCGGGGCCGATCGCCGGCACGCATCGGTGGGACCGGCGCGCCATCGACCGCGCGCTTGATCGCCGCTCGGGCCTGATTTCTGATGCCACTACTTCGATCGACGAATGGCTGGCCGAAAATGCGAGTTAGGCTGCGGGGCATCAACACCGTCCGCGCGAAGCTCGCGGACGGGACGGAGAAGGTCTACCACTACCACCGCGCCACCGGCACGAAGCTCGTCGGCGAGCCCGGCACGCCCGAGTTCATCCGCTCGTTTCAGGACGCGGTCCGCAACACGGCCCTGGCGCGCAGCGAGGGCACCGTCGAGTGGCTGATCCGGCAGTACCGGGAATCGAGAGCCTGGACCGAACTTGCCGCAAAGACGCGGGAGAGCGCCGCCTATGATCTGAAGGCATGCGAGGAGCGATGGGGCTCGACGCTTCTGACCATCGTCGAGAACCCGCGCAGCCGGCCGGCTTTCCTGAAGTGGCACGACAATCTCGCCGAGAAGCACCCCAAGGCGGCCGACGCGAAGCTTGGACGGCTGGCGCGTGTGTTCGCATGGGGCGTTGATCGGGGGCACATCCGGCACAACCCGGTCGCGAGCTTCGAGCGCGCCTACCGCTCGAACCGCGCCGAAGTGATCTGGATGCCGGAGCATGTCGCCGCGTTCGAGGCGGTCGCCTCACCCGAGATCCGGCTGGCGATGATGCTGGCCCTCCACACCGGCCAGCGACAGGTCGATCTTCTGACGCTGCCGTGGTCGGCTTGGGATGGCACGGCGGTGACCGTGCGCAGCCAGAGCAAAAGCCGTCGGCTGGTCTACGTGCCGGCGACGCGCGCCTTGAAGGCGGCACTCGACGCGGCGCCGCGCCGTGCCACCACGATCCTAGTCGCGCCCCGCGGCACCGCTTGGCGCAAGCGTTATTTCCATGAGTTGTGGAGCGAGGCGTTCGCGGCGGCGAAGAATCGCTGACGATCTCCACTTCCACGACCTGCGCGGGACAGCGGTGACGGTGCTGGCGGAGGCGGGCTGCACGGTGCCGGAGATCGCGACCATCACGGGCCACTCGCAGGCGCACGCCCAGAAGATTTTGGACCGCTATCTTGCCCGAACTCGGACGCTGGCCGAGTCGGCAATCGCGAAGCTCGACGAACACCGCCGGAACAGGAACTTGCAAAACGCCGGAGGGGCGAACGGCTGAGCCGGCCCTAAGTCGTTGGTAAGTAATGGTCGGAGTGGCCGGACTTGAACCGACGACCCCCTGTCCCCCAGACAGGTGCGCTACCGGGCTGCGCTACACTCCGATGCCCTTACGGCCCGCGGCTCATAGCGGTCCGTTTCGGACAGCGCAAGCCCTTCCGCGGACGCTGAACCGCGAGGCGCGCTCCCCCACCCCGCGGAGGCGACCTGTGCACGAGCGCGCGCCGACCCTCGAAACTTAATTCAGCGCATTGCTTGGCCGCACGGTGTCGCGCAGGACGGCGGACGGGGAGGGGGCGCCGGCCCCTTGTGTCGTGATTCCGCGCAGGCAACAGCAAGACAACTTCAACGAAATTTATGAGCGCTCTTCTCAAAGACGTACCAACGACTTATCGTGATGAGAGTGCGATGATTTTGCCGGGCCATGTCTAGAAAATCACTTGACCTGACGTTGGAGATTCTGAAGTCGCTCGATCGAGCGCATTCGCGTGAGGATATCCTGCGGGCCATCATGCCGCGGCTCAACGCGCTGGGCATCGAATACGTCATCTCGGCCATGATTCCGCTGAAACGCCTGCCTGCGCGAACACAGAAGAATTATGTTATTTTAGAGAATACTTCCGACGAGTGGAACCGGCTCTACTTCTCGAAAGGCTATATGTATACTGACCCGATCGTGCAGGCGACTCTGTCCAGCACGACGGGCTTCCGCTGGTCGGAGATCGAACCGGCCGCCGTGCTCGACCCCCGCTCGCGGCAGGTGATGAATGAGGCCGGCGAGTTCGGCCTCGGCGACGGCTTCACCGTGCCGCTCGCCACGCTGGAGGAGGAGCGCGGCGGCCTCACCTTCGCGGGCCGGCAGCTCGATATCAGCCCGGGACAGCGCGGGATGCTCACCCTGCTCGCCTCCTACGTGGTCGGGCAGACGCTGCTCATGGACAACGGCCCCAGCGAACGCAAAATGGGACTGACCCCGCGCGAGCGCGAGAGCCTGCAATGGGTCGCCGAGGGCAAGACCGATTGGGAGATCGGCGAGTTGATGGGCATCTCGCGGCACGGCGTCGATTTCCACCTGCGCTCCGCCCGGGTGAAACTCGGCTGCGTCTCACGGACGCAAGCGGTGGCCGAGGGGTTCAGGCGCGGCCTGATCATCTGAGCGGACCAGACCGCCTCCCCGTCGAACCGCCTCCATCGGGTCGAAAGAGCCCCCTCCAAAGGGTGAGCCGTCGCGCGACCGAAGTACCGAGCCCGGCGTGCTTTCGAAAAAAGGCAATGCACGATTGCATGTCCGGTGCATCGCGCCCGGTCCGATATCCGGATCGCGGCACGGGGCGACGACGTCGGCCGGCGCGCGGACGCGATGGAGGATCGTGCGTCACCGATCATGACGACGGTGGGTGTGAGCCGTTTCGCCGCCGGCTGTCGGCACGTTCTGTATTGTTCCGGACATTCAATCCAAGATAGAGATATTGGCAGCGCGATTCGCGAGAGCGCCCGAGCAATCGCTCGCGGACGGACTTGATTCCCGAACGGCAAAACGCCGATCGAACGAAAACCTACGGGTTCTCGTAGTGCCGCGGCACGACTGAATTTGGGACGACCACTTCAGGTTTCTGAAGAGGTGTTCCGATGATCCATGTCGTGACCGCTGAAAACATGCAGGACTATGCTGGTGCGCTCGATCAGGCCTTCCGACTGAGACACCGTGTCTTCGTCGAAGAACTGGGCTGGTCCAACCTCGCCCGCCCGGACCGGCGCGAGATCGACGAGTTCGACGACGAGCACGCCATCCACCTCCTCGCCCTCGACGAAACCGATTCCGTCATCGGTTACTCGCGCCTGTTGCCGACGACCCGGCCCTACCTGCTGCCGATGGTGTTGCCGCAGCTTTGCGAAGGGGCGGCACCGTCGGGCGCGCATATCGTTGAATGGGGCCGCATCTGCGTCGCGGAATGCGCGCGGACCTCGGGCCGGCGGCTCAACCCGACGGCCCTGGCCCTGATGACGGCCATCGTCGAATGGGGACTGCCGCGGGGGATCACCAGCTTCATCTCCGAAATGCCGACGAGCTGGATCCTGCGCCTCCTGCAACTGCACCTGCGCGCGATGCCCCTCGGCCTCCCTCACGAGATCGAGGGTGAGGAGATCGTCGCGGTCGAAGCGGCCTTCGACGGCCGCTCGCTGCGCCAGCTCCAGATCAAGCGCGGCGACATCCGCTCGGTGCTGGCCCCGCCGCGGGCCAGCCTCGCCCGGCTCGCCTCCTGACGGACGCGGCGACGGGTGCGCCGCATCCGTCGCCGGACATCGGCACCGCGATCCGGCCGCCACGGCAGGACGCAGACACCACAGGCCTGACGCATTGTGCGCGGGGAGTAGAACCGTGAAACGCAGACGCAGTGAAGCCCGCTACGCGACAGCTCCGGGGCTCGCCGGAACGATGACGACGCCTGGTATCGCCGGAACCTGGGAGTGGGATCCGGCGACCGGATGCTTCATCCTCGACGAGGGAGCCGCCGAGTTGATGGCGGGGGATGCCGGCCTCGCCGGGCACCCCTTGCGCAGCGAGCGGGCGACCGCCGGCCTCGATGCGTCGGCGGCTGCCCGCTTCCTCGGCGACGTCCGCCACGCCGCCGGGCAGGAGGACGACGTCGCGGTCGATCTCTGGGTAGCGTCACTCTCCGGACCCAAGCGCCGGCTTCTGTGCCGCGGCCGGATTCACCGGGACGCGCGGCAGCACCCCGTGCGCGGGGAGGGGAGGTTGATCGACACCGCCGATCCCGGCGTGCAGGCACGGACCCTGCACGAGCTGGAAAGCGCGGCCGCGGCCGATGCCGTCGACGAGGCTGCCGAACTCATCATCGCGGCGCGCCGTGCGATCGATGCCAGCGGCAAGCCCCGGCTGCGCCAGCTCGTCGATGTCCTCCTGCTCGAGATCGCCCGGGAGATCGCGAGCCGCAGCAGCGACGTGGATCGGCAACAGCATTAGTCCCGCGGCGAAAGGCCGGCGGCCAAAGACCTGTGGCCAAAGACTCGTGGCCAAAGACTCGTGGCCAAAGACTCGTGGCCAAAGACTCGTGGCGATGGCCCGGTAGCGGTCGCCAGGATCACGGAATCCGGTCTATGCAGCCGGGCATGCAAGCCTGCCTCGCCATCGACCTGACCCGCCTCATCACCCGGCTCCGTCATGCCAGCCCCACCGGCATCGACCGGGTCGATCTCGCCTATGCCCGGCACATCCTGTCCCGAGGCGCGGAGGGCACGCGCTTCGGGCTTGTCTCGACGGCGTTCGGCCCGCGCGTCCTCGACCGCGAGACTGCGCGCGGCATCGTCGAGGCGGTCGCCGCGGGCTGGGTCGAGGACGTCGCCGCCGAGGCCGATCCGGTGTTTCAGGCGCTCGCGGCCTCGCTTGCCGACGACGCCCGCCCGTTGCCGACGGCCGCGAAGCGCCGGGCGGAGGGAGGGCTCGATCGACGTCGCCTTCAGGCCGAAACCGGTTTGCGGGTGCTGCGCTCGGGCGGCATCGAGCGCCTTCCCGAGGGAACGATCTATCTGCACACCTCGCACCTGCGGCTCGACCGGCCCGAACGCTTCGATTGGCTCTACACGCGGCGCGACGTGCGGCCGGTTTTCTTCGTCCACGACCTGATCCCGATCTCGCACCCCGAATACGGCCGGCCGGGCGAGGCCGAGCGCCATGCGATCCGGATGGAGACCGTGGCACGCCACGCCGCGCACGTTCTCGTCAATTCGGGCGATGTCGGCGCCCGCTTCACGGATTACGCGCGGCAGCGGGGCCTGGGCCCGAAGCCGGTCACCGTCGTCCCCCTCGGCGTCGAGCCCGTCTTCTCGAGCGGTGCGGGCGAGGCGTGCCTGCCGGAGCTCGCGCGGCCGACCTTCCTCGTTTGCGGCACCATCGAGCCGCGCAAGAACCACCTGCTGCTGCTCAACCTCTGGCGCGATCTCGCCGGGCGCGACGGCGCCGAGACCGGTGCGGCGATCCCGCGGCTCGTCCTGATCGGCCGGCGCGGCTGGGAGATCGAGAACGTCGCCGACATGCTCGACCGCTGCGAGGCCATCCGCCCCCATGTGAGCGAGGTGGTCGGCCTGTCCACCCACGGCCTCGCGCGGTTGATGCGCGGCGCCACCGCCCTGCTGATGCCCTCCTTCATCGAAGGCTACGGCCTGCCGGTGGTTGAGGCCGCCGCCAGCGGCCTGCCGGTCGTCGCCTCCGACATCCCCGTCCACCGGGAGATCGGCGGCGGTTTCGCCCATCTCCTCGACCCGCTCGACGGCCCGGGCTGGACGGCGGCCGTGCGGGCCTTGAGCGAAGCCGGCTCCCGGTTGCGGACGGAGCTGGCGGGACGGCTCGCAACCTACGAACCGCCGAGCTGGGCCGCGCATTTCGAGCGGGTCGATGCCGCAATCGCCGACCTGCCCGCCGCTGTTGCGCCGCACGGGCGAGAGGACTTAAGAAATCCCAGCTCGATCTGATCCGCCCCCTTCCGCGGCGGCTCCCTCCCCTTAGAAAGTTCGGTTGCGATGAAGGTGGTCGACCTCGACCGCGAGACGGTCAAGCAGGGCTTGGCGGACGGCTCGCTGCTGCTCATCGATGTGCGCGAAGATCATGAATTCGCCCGCGGGCGCATTCCCGGTTCGATCTCGCATCCGCTCTCGAGCTTCGATCCCGAAGCGCTGAAGGGGCTGATCGTGGCGGACGGGCGTCGGCCGGTCTTCTCCTGCGCCTCGGGCGTGCGCTCGGTCCATGCGATCGCTGCCGCGCAGCAATCCGGCCTCGATGTGAGCGAACATTACGCGGGCGCCTTCAAGGATTGGTACGCCGCGGGAGAGCCGGTTGAATCGTAGATACGGCATGCCTGCATTGCAGGGCGCGGAACGGTCCCTTTCGCGACGGACCGTCATGTGCGGGAGCGCACCCCCTATTCGAGGGTGTGGGGACTAGGCCGCACCATGCAGGGAACCGAATGATGCGTAGCCTTAGGCCTTTTCTCCTCGCCGCACCGCTGATCGCCTCCGCGCTGCTGGCTGCCGGGCCGGCCGGCGCGCAGATGCCGGGCGCGCCCCCGCCCGGCGTGACCGTGGCGAAGCCGGTGGTGCGGGAGATCGTCGAGCAGGACCAGTATACCGGCCGGTTCGACCCGATCGAATTCGTCGAGGTCCGCGCCCGCGTGACCGGCTACCTCGACAAGATCATGTTCCAGGACGGTGCGAACGTGAAGAAGGGCGAGACGCTCTTCATCATCGACCGCCGCCCCTACAAGGCGGCTCTGGAACAGGCCCAGGCCGCGCTCACCTCGGCCAAGGCGCGGCTCTCCTTCACCCAGACGGATCTGGAGCGCGCCCAGGTGCTGTCGCGCGGCGGCAACATCTCCGAGCAGGTCACCGACCAGCGCCGCCAGGCCTCGCAGACCGCCCAGGCCGACGTGGACAGTGCCGAAGCGGCGCTTCGCAACGCGCAGCTCAACTACGACTTCACGGAAGTGAAATCGCCGATCAACGGGCGGATCAGCCAGCGTCTCGTCACCGAGGGCAACATCGTCAGCACCGACCAGACGATCCTGGCCCGGATCGTCTCGCTCGATCCGGTCTATTTCGGCTTCACCGTCGATGAGCGCTCGTTCCTGAAGTACCAGGGCTCGCTCGGCATCGGCATGGGCCAGATGCAGCGCGGCAAGGGCGCCCCGGTTCTGATCGCCCTGTCCGGCGAGGCGAAGCCGACCCGCAAGGGCACGCTCGACTTCGTCGACAACCGCGTCGACAACCAGACCGGCACGATGCTGCTGCGCGCCACCGTCGAGAACTCGGACAACTTCATCAAGCCGGGCCTGTTCGGCATCGTCTCGATGCCGGCGACCAAGCCCTACCAGGGCGTCCTGCTGCCCGACGAGGCGGTCTCGGCCAACCAGGACAAGCGCATCGTCTACGTGCTCGGCGAGGGCGACAAGGTGGCGGCCAAGACGGTGAAGCTCGGGCCGATCGTCGACGGCTACCGCGTGATCCGCGAGGGCGTGAAGGGTGACGAACTCGTGGTGATCAACGGCGTCGCCAAGGTGCGCCCGGGCGCCCAGGTGAAGGCCGAGAAGACCGAGCTGCCGCCGACCAAGAACTGACGCCGCTCCGACCGCGGTGGCGGGCGCGGAGCGGACCAAGAGATTCGAGCACCGGCGCCTCCGGACCAACCGGGCGCCGGCCTGAACGCAAACGGCAAGCTGCGAGGGGTGGCGCGAGCGCGCCCGTCCCGGCGGCGAGAGGTTTGAACGATGCGTTTCGCCCACTTCTTCGTCGACAGGCCGATCTTCGCCTCCGTGACGTCGATCGTCTTCCTGCTCGTCGGCTACGTCGCCTACCTGTCGCTGCCGGTGGCGCAGTATCCCGAGATCGTCCCGCCGACGGTGACGGTGCGCGCCTCCTTCCCCGGCGCCAACGCCGAGACGGTCGCGGCCACGATCGCCACGCCGCTCGAGCAGGAGATCAACGGCGTCGACAACATGCTCTACATGACGTCGTTGTCGACCAACGACGGCGCCATGCAGCTGACCGTGACCTTCAAGGTCGGCACCAACCTCGATATCGCCAACGTTCTGGTCCAGAACCGCATCTCGGTGGCGCAGCCGCGCCTGCCGCCGGACGTGCGCAACCTCGGCGTCACCGTCCGCAAGGCCTCGCCCGACCTGATGCTGGTCGTGCACCTGCTCTCGCCGAACCGCACCTACGACCAGAACTATCTGGCCAACTACATCTACCTCAACATCCGCGACGAGATGCTGCGCCTCAACGGCGTCGGCGACATCACGGTCTTCGGCGGCAACGAGTACGCCGAGCGGGTCTGGATCGACCCGCAGAAGATGGCCGCCTACGGCCTGACCACCACCGACATCATCTCCGCGCTGCAGGAGCAGAACGTCCAGGTCGCCGCCGGCCAGCTCAACGGGCCGCCCGCCGCGCCGGGTGCCGCCTTCCAGCTCGTGGTGCAGTCGCAGGGGCGCTTCCAGTCGCCCGAGGAGTTCGCCGACGTCATCGTCAAGGCGAGCGAGGGGCGCCTCGTGCGCGTGCGCGACATCGCTCGCGTCGAGATGGGCCAGAAGGACTACACGACGAACTCCTTCCTCAACGACACCCCCGCGATCGGCATCGGCGCCTTCCAGCGGCCGGGCACCAACGCGCTCGAGGCCGCGGAATCGGTCAAGGCGACGATGGAGGAGTTGAAGAAGCGCTTCCCGCCGGACGTCGAGTACCGCATCGCCTACAACCCGACGGAGTTCATCGAGGAATCGATCCACGAGGTCTACAAGACCCTGTTCGAGGCGGTCCTCCTCGTCGTCATCGTGGTGCTGGTGTTCCTCCAGAGCTGGCGCACGGCGCTGATCCCGGTGATCGCGATCCCCGTGTCGCTGGTCGGCACCTTCGCGGTCATGGCCGCGCTCGGCTTCTCGCTCAACAACCTGACCCTGTTCGGGCTGGTGCTCGCCATCGGCATCGTGGTCGACGACGCCATCGTCGTGGTGGAGAACGTCGAGCGTAACATGGCCGACGGGCTCTCTCCCGGCGAGGCCGCCCACAAGACCATGGACGAGGTGGGCGGCGCGGTCATCGCCATCGCCCTGGTGCTCTCGGCGGTGTTCATCCCGACCGCCTTCATCCCCGGCATCTCGGGCCAGTTTTACAAGCAGTTCGCGCTCACCATCGCGGCCTCGACCATCATCTCGGCCTTCAACTCGCTGACGCTGTCGCCGGCGCTCTGCAAGATCCTCTTGAAGCCGCACCACGAGCACAAGCCGCCGAAGTTCTTCCTCACGCGCTTCGTCAACTGGCTGGCGAGCCTGTTCAACCGCGCCTTCGACTGGCTCTCGAACGCCTACGGCCACACCATCCGCTTCCTGACCGGGACGGCGATCGGCCTGATCGCGATGCTGATCCTCTACGCGGGCGTGATCGCCGGCACGCTGCACCTCGCCCGGACGACGCCCACGGGCTTCATCCCGGACCAGGACCAGGGCTACCTCATCGGTGTCGTGCAGCTGCCGTCGGGCGCCTCGCTCGACCGGACCACGGAGGTCGTGAACAAGGCCGCCGCCATCGCCCGCAAGATCGACGGCATCACCAACACCGTCATCATCGCGGGCTTCGACGGCGCCACCTTCACCAACACCACCAACGCGGCGGTGATGTTCCTCACCCTCAAGGGCGCCAAGGAGCGGGCCGCGCAGGGCCGCAGCGCGGCGGTGATCACCGGCGACGTGATGAAGGCGACCGCGGGCATCCAGGAGGCGCGGGTCATCGTCATCCCGCCCCCGCCGGTGCGCGGCCTCGGCCAGGGCGGCGGCTTCAAGATGCAGATCGAGAGCCGCCAATCCTCGGAGACCGGCCCGCTGCTCGCGGCGGCCGGCGAGGTGATGGGACAGGCCAACCAGAGCAAGGACGTGACGCGGGTCTTCACGACCTTCGGCAACGACACGCCGCAGCTCTACCTCGACATCGACCGCACCATCGCGCGCATGCTCAACGTGCCGCTGCCCAACGTCTTCGCGACGGTCCAGGCGGCGCTCGGCGGCGCCTACGTCAACGACTTCAACACGCTGGGCCGCATCTATCAGGTGCGTGTGCAGGGCGACGCGCCCTTCCGCATGTCGCAGCGCGACATCGAACAGCTGAAGGTCCGTTCCTCCACCGGCGCCCTGGTGCCGATGGGCACGCTCGCCACGATCCGGGAGATCACCGGCCCGCAGATCGTGCAGCGGTTCAACCTGTTCTACTCGGTGCCGCTGCAGGGCGTGGCCCAGGCCGGCGTCTCGACCGGCCAGGCGCTCGACACCATGGAGGAGATCGCCAAGCGGGCCCTGCCCGAGGGGTACTCCTACGACTGGACCGAGATCGCCTACCAGCAGAAGGCGGCGGGCAACACCGCGATCTACGTCTTCGCGCTCGGCGTGCTGCTGGTCTTCCTCGTGCTCGCCGCGCAGTACGAATCCTGGGCGCTGCCGCTGGCGATCCTGCTGGTGGTGCCGACAGGCGTGCTCGCCGCCTTGTTCGGGGTGCAGTTGCGAGGGCAGGACAACAACATCCTGACCCAGATCGGACTGATCGTGCTCATCGGTCTGGCCGCCAAGAACGCGATCCTGATCGTGGAGTTCGCCCACGACATCGAGAACAGCGAGCGCAAGGGCCCGGTGGACGCCGCGGTCCAGGCCTGCCGCCTGCGCCTGCGCCCGATCCTGATGACGGCCTTTGCCTTCATCCTCGGCGTGCTGCCGCTGGTGATCGCCACGGGGCCCGGCGCCGAGATGCGCCAAGCCCTCGGGACGGCGGTGTTCTTCGGGATGATCGGCGCGACCTTCTTCGGCCTGTTCCTGACGCCGGTCTTCTACGTGGTGATCCGCAAGGCGGTGATCTGGGTCGGCAAGAAACGCGGCAAGGATCCGCATGGCGACGACGGGCATCGCGAGCCGCACGGCGCCCCGGCCCACGGCTGAGCCTGCCCGCATCGGCACCGAACTCTGCGAAGGCCCGCCGATCTCCGGATCGGCGGGCCTTCTCGCATTCGACGTCGCAGGCTCCGCCTCCGTCGCAACTTCGCCCGCGCAGCGCGCATTGACGGGCAGGTTTCGCGGAGGAGGATGCGACGGTGGCAGGGCAGGGACGAAGAGGCGCAGCGCGGGTCGCCGTCGTGACGGGCGGCAGCGCGGGGATCGGCCTCGCCACGGCCCAGCTTCTTGCGCAGCGCGGCTGGTCGGTGGCGATCCTGGCGCGCGGCGCCGACCGGCTGGCCGAAGCCGAGGCACTGCTCGCCCGCGAGGGCGGACGCGTGCTGGCGATCCCCGCCGACGTGGCCGATGACGCCGCGGTCGAAGCGGCGGCCGACCGGATCGAGCAGGAACTCGGGCCGATCCGGGCCTGGATCAACAACGCCATGACCACGATCGTCGGGCCGGCCGAACGGATCACGCCGGAGGAATACCGC
The DNA here is from genome assembly GCF_001542815.1 of Methylobacterium sp. AMS5. Taxonomy (GTDB): domain Bacteria; phylum Pseudomonadota; class Alphaproteobacteria; order Rhizobiales; family Beijerinckiaceae; genus Methylobacterium. The sequence goes on along the minus strand of NZ_CP006992.1, from coordinate 4,995,039 downwards.
AGCGTGACCGGGGCGACCTATCTCGGCACCGTCCACGGCACCCTGGCGGCCCTGCGCCGCATGAAACCGCGCGACCGCGGCGTGATCGTGCAGGTCTCCTCCGGGCTGGCGATCCGCGCGGCGCCGATGCAGGCGCCCTACTGCGCGGCGAAGTTCGCGGTGAGCGGCTTCACCGATTCCCTGCGCGCCGAACTGATCCACGCCGACAGCCACGTCGCGCTCAGCGTGGTCTACCTCCCGGCGGTCAACACGCCGCAATTCGGCTGGACCCGCACCCGGACCGGCCGCGGGCAGCGCGCGCCCGATCCCGTGTTCGATCCGCGCCTCTGCGCCGAGGCGATCCACCACGCGATCGAGCATCCGACCCGCGAGGTCTGGGTCGGACGAACCTCGCTGATGATGGCGGCGGCCCAGGCGCTTTTGCCCTCCTACGCCGACCGCAAGGCGGCGGAGAGCCTGGACGACATGGTGCAGGACGGGCCGGTCCCGGACCGGCGCGGCAACCTCGACGGCCCGGTGCCGGGGCCGGCGCGGATCGACGGCGACGCGCGGGCGCGGGCCAAGACGACGCGCTCGGAGTTCTGGACGAGCCGGGAGCGCGACGCCCTCGTGCTCGGCGTCGCGGGCGCCGCCCTGCTCGGAACCGCCCTGGCGGCGCGGGCCCTGCGCGGGCCGCTGCGTCTGTTGGGACGGGTCTGAGCCGGCTCTTTCTTCACCCGCATCGGGCGGATAGGACCGTCCGATCTCCGGCCCGCCCGCGGGCACCCATGAGGACTTGCCCGTGCCCGGTTACCTGCCCTTCGCCGGCGCCCTGAAGCTGCCCGCCTACACCTGCGACAATTGCGGGTTCTGGCAGCGCCACTTCGAGGCGCCGCCGCATTGCCCGATGTGCCTGGACGCCCGCCACGTCGTGCCGCAGGACGGCTGGCGCTTCCGCACCACGCGGGAGGCGCAAGACGCCTTTCCCTGCCACTGGGAAGAGCTGGAGCCGGGCGTCTGGCGCTTCTGGAACGACCCGGTTTCCGGCATCGGCCCGAGCGCCTACCTGATCCGGACCGAGAACGGGAATATGGGCTTCGAAGCCTGCCCCGTCTTCAGCGAGGCGGCGCTCGACCAGATCGAGCGGCTCGGCGGCATGCAGGTGCTCTCGGCCTCGCACCCGCATTCCTACGGCGCGCTGGTGCAGCTTCAGGACCGTTTCGACCCGGAACTGTGTCTGCCGGCGGCCGACTTCATCTGGAGTGCGGCGCTTCAGGTCTCCTGGCCCTATGACGACTTCCTCGAACCCCTTCCCGGATTGGAACTGCACCGCACCGCCGGCCATTTCGACGGCCACGCCGTGCTGTTCGACCGCAAGCGCAAGATCTGTTTCTGCGGCGACGCGCTCAAGTTCGAGCTCGACCCGAACGACGTCCGCAAGGCGCTGACGATCTCGGCACACAAGGCCTTCGTGCGCGGCGTGCCGCTCACAGTGAACGAGCTGCGCCGCTATCGCGACGTCTTCGAGCGCCTCGATTTCACCCAGACCTGGACCCCGTTCGAGCCCGCCGCCAATGTCGGCCGGGCCGAGGTTGTGGCGCTGATCGATGCGATGCTCGGCAGCCGGCCCCACGCTGCACCGGTGCCCCTGGACGATCTCCGCCGCGGCAACTGAGCGTCGTTGACGACGACGCTCGCAAGGCCGGGCTGGACGGAAGACCGTCGTCACATCCCGTTCAGGGGAGGGCGAGCCGTCCGAAGGCCGCTTCCTGCCTGCCATCGGCGAAGTGGCAGCGAAGCCGACCGTTCTTCGAACCCAACGCGGACGCGCAAGAGGGCATCGCCAGCGCAACGGCAAGCCAACATCATAGGCTAATATCGTAACTGCGGTCTGTTCGGCGCATGGCGAAACAAGATTGCAGCCTACAGGCGATTGCAATGTCCGCTATTGCAGATTTTAATTCATAATTTATCCAGTAAATGAACATTATACATAAGGGGCGGATAAAAGACATCGCGCGAAGTCGCCGAGGTCCGCCTTCGATCAATGACGACATCGCTCGGGCGACGTGGCTGCCGGAGAAAGATGGCGTCACGGGGGTTCTGTGATGTTCCGTAAGCCCAAGCAGAGCGACGCCCAAGCGAAGCTCGATGCACTCGATCGATCGCGACCATGGAGTTCGCGATGGATGGCACGGTTCTGGACGCGAACCGGAACTTCCTCGACGCGATCGGCTACGAGTTCGACGAGATCAAGGGCCGGCATCACCGCCTCTTCGTCGAAGCCGCCTATGCCGAGAGCGCCGAGTATCGCGCCTTCTGGGAGACGCTGCGCAGCGGCAAGCACGCCTCGGGCGAGTTCCCCCGTCTCGGCAAGTCCGGACGCAAGATCTGGCTCGAAGCGACCTACAACCCGGTGCTCGGGGCGGACGGCAAGCCGGAGCGGGTGATGAAGTTCGCGACCGACATCACCGCCAAGAAGAACGAGGCGACCCGGCTCCTGACGATGATCGACGGTATGCCCGTCGCCGTCATGACGGTGGACCCGAAGGACGAGTTCAAGATCAACTATCTGAACCAGACCTCGTTGACGACACTCTCCACCATCGAGGAGCATCTGTCGATCAAGGTCTCGGAGATGATGGGCCGCTCCTTCGACGTCTTCCACAAGCACCCGCATCATCAGCGGACGATGCTGGCCGACAGCCGCCGCCTGCCGCACCGGGCCAAGATCAGGGTCGGCCCCGAGACCCTCGATCTGCGTGTCTCGGCGATCCACGGGCCCGAGGGCGAGTATGTCGGTCCGATGGTGACGTGGTCCGTGATCACGGCGAAGGTCCAGATGTCGGCGGACGTCTCGCGGGTGGTCGAGGCGGTGCGGTCGGCGGTGGAGCGGATGGGGTCCTCGGCGGAGGAGCTGGCACGCTCGGCCGAGGATGCCCGGCAGCGCGCGGCCTCGGTGGCAGCGGGCTCGGCGCAGATGACGGCCTCGATCCAGGAGATTTCGGGGCAGGTCGGCAGCGTGTCCGAACGCGCCCAGCGGATCGCGGCTCAGGCCGAGACGACCGATCTGACGGTGCGCCAACTCGCCGAGAATGCGCGCAAGGTCGATGCGGTGGTGGCGATGATCCGCTCGATCGCCGATCAGACCAACCTGCTCGCCACCATCGAAGCGGCCCGCGCGGGCGCGGCCGGCCGCGGCTTCGCCGTGGTGGCCGCCGAGGTGAAGGCGCTGGCCGAGCAGACGGCGAAGGCGACCGGCGAGATCGCCGCGATCCAGAGCGCCACCGGCGAGGCGGTCGAGGCCATCGGCACGATCACCGCGGCGGTGGCGGACCTCTCGGGGCTCACCCTCGCCATGGCGAGCGCGGTCGAGGAGCAGGCGGCCTCGACGCACGAGATGTCCGGCAACATCGTCGGCGTGTCCTCGGCGGCGGACGCCACCGGCAGCCACGTCGACTCGGTCCGCACCATCGCCGAGGATCTCGCGACGCATTCCGCCGGCCTGGGCTCCAGCGTCGAGAAGTTCCTCAAGGCGAGCTGAGGACGGGACGCGGACGGGGAGAACAGCGTAACGCCGACGTGCCGCCCGTCACGACAATCGGTCAGGCCACGCAACCGGGTGCCGCTGAAGGGCTTATCGTCACGTCCGCCCTTCGGCGGTTCGAGCCCGTCATGATCGACAGCATACGCCTCCTCCCGCCCGGCTTCGGCCTTTCGGCGGATCCCGTCCTGTTCGGCGTATCGGACGCTCTCGCGCGGCTGCTGCCGTTGCCGAACGACGACTTCGCTGCCCTTTGCCAGTCCGGCACGGGCGGGGGAAGCGCCGTCCTTGCCCCGGCCTCGGCTGAGCCCCCTTCGGAGACGGACCCGACGGGTTGAAGGGGAGGAAAGGACCGCCCTGCTGCGGCCACGTTCCTGGCCAGACTGCGCCGCGCAACGATCCGCGGAGACGCCCTCTTTCATGTCCTTCCTTCAGGGACTTCCGATCGCCGACCTCATCGCCCATTACGGCTACCTTGCCGTCTTCGTCGTCGTCGCGCTGGAGAGCGCGGGCGTGCCGATGCCGGGCGAGACCATCCTGATCTCGTCGGCCGTCTATGCCGGCAGCACGGGCAGCCTCAACGTCGTCCTCATCGTCGCCGCAGCGGCCGCGGCCGCGATCCTCGGCGACAATGTCGGCTACTGGGTCGGGCGCCGCTGGGGCATGCCGCTGCTTCTACGCTACGGCCACCTCATCGCCCTCGACCACGGCCGGCTGAAGCTCGGCCAGTATCTGTTCCGGGAGCATGGCGGGAAGATCGTGTTCTTCGGCCGTTTCACCGCGATGCTGCGCGCCTACGCGGCGGTGCTGGCGGGCGTGAACCGGCTCGATGCGCGCCGCTTCATGCTGTTCAACGGCCTCGGCGGCGTCGCCTGGGCCGGGATCATGGGCTTTGGCGCCTATGCCTGCGGCCGCTCGATCGAGCACATCGTCGGCCCTGTCGGCCTCGCGCTGCTGGCCTTCGTGGTCTTCGGCGGACTGGCGCTCTGGCTGTTCATGAAGCGCCACGAGGAGCGGCTGCTGGTGAAGGCGGAAGCCGCGATCCCCGGCCCGCTGACGCACTGATCTTTTTCGAAGTCAGATCGCGCCGGCAATCGATGCGAGCCCCTCTCCCCGCCTGCGGGGAGAGGGTGAAGCCTTAGCCGGCGACCGCCGCCTTGATCGCGGCGGCGACGCGCTTCACGCCGCCGGAGACATCACCGCCCTTGAGGTGGATTCTCAGCGCCCGGCGCTTGCGCTCGGACAGCACGGCGAAATCGCCCCGCGCCTGGGCCGCGATCACCGTCTTGAACCCGAGCTTGCGTCCCGGGATCGGCAGATCGGCGGAGGGGTCCGCGGTGATCTGGAGGAACACGCCGGAAGCGGGACCGCCCTTGTAGGCCTGCCCGGTCGAGTGGAGGAAGCGCGGGCCGAATTCCAGGCAGGTCGCGACCTGCCGCGCGTCCCGCACCGTGAGCCGGGCCTCCTGCAACGCCGCGTGATGCGCCTCGTTGCGCTCGACATAGGCGAGCAGGGCGACGTAGTCGCACGGCTTCACCCGCGCCAGATGCGCGGCCACGATCGCCTCGAAGCCCTCGCCGGGGCGCAGGGCCTCCGCGTTGGCCGCATCGGCATAGAGCGCGACCGTCTCGTCCTCGAAGATCGGCGTCTCGGCCGGCAGGGCGCCGGTCTCCTCGGCGCTTGCGAACAGCTTCTTCGTCTCGATCTTGCTCGCCTCGACATCGGGCTGGTCGAACGGGTTGATGCCGAGCACCGCCCCCGCCACCGCGGTCGCGATCTCGAAGCGGAAGAACTCCTGCGGGAGCTGTTCGACCTTGTCGAGATCGATGCGCACTACCGGCTGCGCCTCGCTCTCCAGGATCTTCACCGCCTCGTCCTGGCGCGCATCGGCCTGGCTGGTCAGACGCAAGTACACGAACAGCCGGTCCTCGCCGTAGACGGCCGGAACGCCGACCGGCTCGCCCTCGACGGGGATGATGCCGACGCCTTCCTTGCCGGTCGACTCGGCGATGAGCTGCTCGGCCCAGGCGCCGAAGGTGCCGATGCCGGGCGACGCGATGATCGTGATCTTGTCGCGCCCGAACTCCTTGGCCGCGACGCCCATCGCCGCGCCGAGGCGCACGCCGGGATTGGCGGCGGGCGGCACCGCCGGCCCGCAGGAGCGGACCATCATCCGGGCACTGTCGAGGAACTCGCGAATCTCGACGCCGGCCGCCGCCGCGGGGACGAGACCGAAGGCCGAGAGCACGGAGTAGCGCCCGCCGATCTGCGGCACGCCCAGAAAGATCTTGCGGAAACCGTCGTCGTTGGCGGCCTTCTCCATCGCCGAGCCGGGATCGGTCACGGCGACGAAATGCCGGCCGGCCTTGTCGGCACCGACGACGTCCTTCATCCGGCCGAGGAAGTAGTCGCGGAACACGTTGGGCTCGAGCGTCGAGCCCGACTTCGAGGCGACGATGAAGAGGGTCGTCTCGAGATTCACCACGGCCTCGACGGCGCGGACCTCGTCCGGGTCGGTCGAGTCGAGGATGCGCAGCTTCGGGAACCCCTCCCGGTGGCCGTAGGTGGCGGAGATCACCTCCGGGCCGAGGCTGGAGCCGCCCATGCCGAGCACGACCGCGTCGGTGAAGCCCTCGGCACGGACCTCTTCGGCAAAGTTTTCGTAGAGATCGACCCGCTCCAGCTCGTCCTCGACGATGCGCAGCCAGCCGAGCCACTTGCCCTCGTCGCGGCCGGTCCAGACCGTGGCATCGTGCGCCCAGAGCCGGCGGATCGCGCCGCTCGCGCGCCAGGACTCGACCGCCTTGTCGGTCGCCGCCTGGAGCGGCTCGTCGAACTTGAAGGTCTGCGCGTCGAGCCGGTGGTCGAGCAGGGCCACCCGCTTGCCCGCGACTGCACCGAGCAGGGCATCGGCGGCATCGACGAAGAGCCCCACGCCCTCCTCGACGAGTTGGCGCGCCACCGCCTCGATGTCGATGCCGGCTTCCGCCAACCGTGCCATCACGGTCTCGGCCTCGCCGATATTCTCCTCCAGCGATGCCCGCACCCGGCCATGGTCGCGGAACGCGTCCATGGTGGCCGGCGGCATGGTGTTGACGGTGTTCTTGCCGATCAGCTCTTCGACATAGAGCACGTCCGAGTAGGCCTTGTTCTTGGTGCCCGTGGAAGCCCAGAGCAGGCGCTGCGCCTTCGCCCCCTTGGCCTCCAGCGCCTCCCATTTCGGCCCGGCAAAGATGCGCTTGTAGCGCTGGTAGGCGAGCTTGGCGTTGGCGATGGCCACCTTGCCCTTGAGATCCTCGTAGCCGCCCGCCTCATCCAGCCGCTTGTCGACGAGGCTGTCGATGCGGCTGATGAAGAAGCTCGCGACGGAGGCGACCTTCGAGACGTCACCACCCTTCGCACCGAACTCGGTCAGCCCGTCGATGAAGGCGTGGGCGACCTCCTCGTAGACGCTCTGCGAGAACAGCAGCGTGATGTTGACCGAGATGCCCTCCGCCGTGAGCTGGCGGATCGCCGGCAGGCCGGCAGGGGTGGCCGGCACCTTCACCATCAGGTTGTCGCGCCCGACCGCCGCGTGCAGGCGACGGGCCTCGTTCAGGGTCTCTTCGGTGTCGAGGGCGAGGTAGGGGGAGACTTCGAGGCTGACATAGCCGTCTGCGCCGTCGCTGGTGTCGTAGACTTGGGCCAGGACGTCGGCCGCCGCCTGGATGTCGGCGATGGCGAGCCCCTCGTAGAGATCGATGACGCGGGCATCGCCCTGGCTCAGCACGGCCTTGAGGCTGTCGTCGTACTCGGGCGAGTGGCCGATCGCCTTCTCGAAGATCGCCGGGTTGGAGGTGACGCCGCGCAGGTCGTCCTTCTCCACCAGCGCCTGGAGTTCACCCTTGGCGATGAAGCCGCGGGCCACGAAATCGAGCCAGACCGCCTGCTCGTGCTCGGTGAAGAGGGCGTTCAGCGCGTTCATCTCGGTCGTCCTCGCGTCATTCTTCTTGCGTCCCGTCACCCTGTAGATAGGGCGGGGAGCCGCGCGTTACCCTCCCCCTGCGCGGGGGAGGGTTGATCTGCGAGCCTATTTCTTGTGCTTGGCCACCTGCGCGCGGGCCGCCTCGATCACCTTATCGGCGGTGAAGCCGAACTTGCCGAGCAGATCCTTGATCGGGGCCGAGGCGCCGAAGGTGCTCATGCCGATGATCGAGCCGGAGGAGCCGGTGTAGCGGTCCCAGCCGATGACGCTGCCCTGCTCGACCGCCACGCGCGCCAGCACGTCCGGCGGCAAGACGGAGTTGCGGTAGCTCTCGTCCTGGCGCTCGAACAGTTCCCACGACGGCATCGAGACGACGCGGGCCTTCACGCCCTCGCCCTTCAGGGTCTCGTAGGCGCCGACGCAGAGCTGCACCTCGGAGCCCGTGCCGATCAGGATCACGTCGGGGGTGCCCTCGCAGTCGGCGAGGACGTAGGCGCCCTTCGCGGTGCCGGAGGCGGGGGCGTATTTCGAGCGGTCGAAGGTCGGCAGCGGCTGGCGCGAGAGCGCCAGCACCGCCGGCTGATCCTTCAGCGAGAAGATCACCCGGTAGGCCTCGGCCACCTCGTTGGCGTCGGCCGGGCGGAGGGTCACGAGGCCGGGGATGCAGCGCAGGGAGAGGATCTGTTCCACCGGCTGGTGGGTCGGCCCGTCCTCGCCCACGCCGATCGAATCGTGCGTGAAGATGTGGAAGATCGGCAGTTCCATCAGCGAGGCGAGCCGGATCGGCGGGCGCATGTAGTCGGCGAAGACGAGGAAGGTCGCCCCGTAGGCGCGCAGGCCCACGAGTCCGAGCCCGTTCACGATCGAGCCCATGGCATGCTCGCGCACACCGAAATGGATGTTGCGCCCGCCCGGCTCGAACGGGGTCAGCGAGCCCGCGCCCTCGAAAGTGAGGTTCGACTTGTTGGACGGCGCCAGATCGGCCGAGCCGCCGAGGAGGAACGGCACGTGCTGGGCGATGGCGTTGAGCACCTTGCCCGAGGATTCGCGCGTCGCGAGCCCCTTGGCGTCGGCCTCGAAGACCGGGATGTCCCGGTCCCAGCCCTCGGGCAGGCGGCCTTCGAGGAAAGCCGACAGATCCTCGGCATGCTCCGCATCCGCCGCCTTGGCGGCCTCGAAGAAGCCCTGCCACTGACTGTAGAGCGCGGCGCCGCGCTTGCCGATGCCTTCGGCAAAGGTGTCGTAGACGCCGTCCGGCACGAGGAACTCGGAATCCTCCGGCCAGCCATAGGCGCGCTTGGCGCCCTTCACCTCGTCGGGGCCGAGCGCGTCGGAATGGGCCTTCGATGTGTTCTGCTTGGTCGGCGCGCCGTAGCCGATGATCGAGTTGACGATGATCAGGGTCGGGCGGTCGCTCGATTGCAGGAAGGTCTCGAGCGCCGAGGCGATGGCGTGGGTGTCGTTCGCGTCGGCCACCCGCAGCACCTGCCAACCATAGGCGAGGAAACGCGCGGCGACCTCTTCCGAGAAGGCGAGTTCGGTGTGGCCCTCGATGGTGATGGTGTTGTTGTCGTAGATCCAGCAGAGGTTCGACAGGCGCAGATGGCCCGCGATCGAGGCGGCCTCCTGGCTGACGCCCTCCATCAGGTCGCCGTCCGAGCAGATGGCGTAGACGTTGTAGTCGAACAGCGGCAGGTCGGGCCGGTTCAGGCGCTCGCCCTTGAAGCGGCCGCCCATCGCCATGCCGACGGAATTCGCCACGCCCTGGCCGAGGGGCCCGGTGGTGGTCTCGACGCCGGTGGTGAAGTGGTATTCCGGGTGGCCCGGCGTGCGGCTGTCGAGCTGCCGGAATTTCTTGATGTCGTCCAGCGAGATGGCGGGGGCGTTTCCGCCGTCGCTCTCCGCGACGCGGGCGAGATGCAGCAGCCCGTAAAGCAGCATCGAGGCATGGCCCGCCGAGAGCACGAAGCGGTCGCGGTTCGGCCAGTGCGGATGGGCCGGATCGTAGCGCAGATACCGGTTCCACAGGGTGTAGGCGACGGGCGCGAGCGCCATCGGCGCGCCGGCATGTCCGGAATTGGCCTTCTGCACCGCGTCGATCGCGAGCGTCCGGATCGTGTCGATCGCGAGCTTATCGCCCTGGCTCAGGGCCGCCTTCGGGCTCGTGTCTGCACCGCTCATGGAGTTACCGTCTTTCTCGCTTCCATCGCCCGCCGTCTGACGGAGTGCGCCTACTGCGCCGCGATGGATTCGCCTACCCTCGACTCGGAATCGTCCGTGCCGCTGCCCCGTTCCTTCGCAGGACCGGTGGCGCGGCTGTAATTGAGGATCGTGTTGACGAGCGCAACATGCGTGAACGCCTGAGGGAAGTTCCCCACCAGCCGTTTCGCGCGCACGTCGTACTCTTCGGAGACCAATCCGAGGTCGGTGCAGACGCCGATCAGGCGCTCGATCAGGTCGCGGGCCTCGTCACAGCGGCCGAGGCCGATCAGATTGTCGGCGTACCAGAAGCTGCAGGGCAGGAAGGCGCCCTCGTTGCCCGGCAGGCCGTCGACGGTCTGGCCTTCCGTCTCGTAGCGCAGGATGAAGCCCTCGCGCATCAGATGCGATTCGACGGCCGCCACGGTGCCGACCACGCGGGGATCGTCCTGGGGCAGGAAGCCCATATGCGCGATCAGCAGCAGGCTCGCATCGAGCGCCTTGCTTCCGTAGGATTGGACGAAGCTGTTCAGTTCCGGGTCGAACCCCTTCGCGCAGACCTCGGCGTGGATCTCGTCGCGGATCGCCTTCCAGTGCGCGACCGGCGGTTCGGCGGAGCGCAGATCGTCCACGCCCATCATCTCGACGCTGCGGATCGCCCGGTCGAAGGCGACCCAGGCCATCACCTTGGAATGGACGAAGTGGCGCCGCCCGCCGCGCACCTCCCAGATGCCTTCATCGGGCGCGCGCCACGCCGTCTCGAGGTGCTTGATGATCGCTTGGCCGACGCGCAGGCCCTCCTTGTTCTGTCCCATGCCGCGGGCACCGGCCTGGAACAGGGCGTCGAACAACTCCCCGTAGACGTCGAGCTGGAACTGCGCGATCGCCGCGTTGCCGACGCGCACGGGCCGCGAGTTCTCGTAACCGGGCAGCCAGTCGAGCTCGATCTCCGGCAGAAGCCGCTCGCCGGCGATGCCGTAGAGGATGTGCGCCTGCTCCGGGTTGCCGGCCACCGCGCGGGTCAGCCAGTCGCGCCACGCGCGGGCCTCCTCGATGTAGCCCGAATCCATCAGCGCCAGCAGGGTGAAGGTCGAGTCGCGCAGCCAGCAGAAGCGGTAGTCCCAGTTGCGCACCCCGCCGAGTTCTTCCGGCAGGGACGTGGTGGGCGCGGCGACGATCCCCCCGGTCGGTTGGTAGATCAGCGCCTTCAGCGTCAACAGGGAGCGGCGCAGGATGGCGTCCCAGGGCGTCTGAAGCGTGCAGCGGCTCGACCATTCGCGCCAGAACCGGTTGGTGTCGTCGAGCCAGCGGCGCGGCTCGATCGGCGGCGGATCGTCCTCGTGCGAGGCGCCGTAGCTCAGCACGAAGCGGACCGCATCACCCTTGTAGACCGTGAATTCCGAGACCGTGGTCTGGTGGGTGGAGCCGCGCATCGGCGCGTTGGTGCGCAGGACCACCTTGTGCGGGCCGGAGATGGCGCGGAGATCCCCGAGTTCGCTGCGCGAGACCCAGGGCACCGCCGAGCCGTAATCGAAGCGCACGGCCAACTCCATCCGCATCGCCATCCGGCCGCGCACGCCCTCGACCAAGCGGATGACGTGGCTGCCATCGCCCACGGGCATGAAGTCGGTGACGCGGACCTCGCCCTCATGGGTCTTGTGCGTGGTCTCCAGCACCAGAGAGCCGCTGCGGTAGCGCCAGGAATGCTGCGCGCCCTCCGCCGCCGGGGCGAGCTTCCAGAAGCCGTGCTCCTCCGTCCCGAGAAGGCTCGCGAACAGGGCCGAAGCATCGAAGCGCGGCATGCACAGCCAATCGATGCTGCCGTCGCGGCCGACCAGGGCGGCGGTGCGCCCGTCGCCGATCAGGGCGTAATCCTCGATCCGTCCCGCCATCCCGGCCTCCGTCGTCGCACCCTGAGCCGAACGACGCGGGGGAAACGCGGGCTTCGGCCTCACTCGCAGAGCATCACGCGCGAACAAGCCGCCGCGTCGGCGACGCGGTGGACGGGGTCGCGGTTCCGCCCCGCGCGAAGTGGCGCAGCGGCCGCGCTTCGCAAGGTTTCAGAGCTAATGATTGTGAAGACCCCGCTTCGCGGCGCGGCGCGCTCCGTTTCAGCGCAGCTCCGAGACGAGGCTGACGACCGAGCTGCTCAAGCTCGTGACGCCGGTCGCCGCGCCGGAGCCGGCCGTGCGGGCCGCATCCCAGACCGCGTCGACGGCGGCGAAGGGGAGGGCGCCTGCGGGCAGGAAGCGGCCGCCCTCTTCCTCCGCGCGCGCCAATTCTTCCGCACGCGCCACGGCGGCGGGTGCCGAGACGACCGGCTCGGACGCGGCTTTCGCCGGGCTCGCGGGCTGCGTCGTCGCCATCCGGCTCGCGGTGGCGCGCCGGCGCTCGGTTCGGGTGGCGAGGCGCGGGGGGCGGGCCTGCGGCGGCGCGGCCTCTCTTGCCGCGACGAGGGGCACGAGGCGGGCGAAGGCCTCGCTGGCCGGCCCCGCCTCGACATCGGCGAGCAGGGCCTTGCCCGGATCGAACACGGTGAAGCCGGGGGCCGCAGCCATGGCCGGCACGGCCCGCACCGATTCGACCGGCGGCATCGTCGGTCCCTGGGCCGGCTCGCGGCAGACGAGCGACAGCAGGGCGGCGGCCACGGCGAGGCCGAGGGTCGGCAGCAAGGGGGGAAGCACGGCGCGCGGGGTCGCGGACACGTCCGGCTTTCGCAGCGGATCGACGACGCGCATGAACCGGCCCCTCCTGATAGATTCGCAAGCGGCTTGAGTGTGCGCCCCGGTTTGCGGCAGAACCGGGGCCGGGAGATGTCGGTTTGTAACCGTCGTTATCGATCGGGCGGGCATACGGCTTGCCTGCGATGCGTCCGCCCCTTTCACGGCAGGCGCTTCCGCACGCGCCTCATTCAAGACCGACCGCCTTCCTCACCGATGCCTTCCTCGAACGGATCGAACCACTCCGGCCCTCGATGACCGAGACCAGCCTCACCGTCGCCGTGATCGATCCGAGCCGCGCCCGCGCAGCGATCCTGGAGGAGGGCCTTCGCGCCTCCGGCGTCGGCAACGTCGTCGTGCTTGCGGACGGTCCGGACCTCCAGGCGCGGGTGGCGAGCCTGAAGCCCGACGTGATCGTGGTCCATCTGGAAAGCCCGAGCCGGGACGTGCTGGAGCAGATGTCGGGCCTGTCCCGGCAGGCCGAGCGGCCGGTGGCGATGTTCGTGGACCGCTCGGACCAGACCATGATGCAGGCGGCCGTCGATGCGGGCATCTCGGCCTATGTGGTGGACGGGCTGCGCTCGGAACGGATCCGGCCGATCCTCGACATCGCGATCCTGCGTTTCAATGCCTTTGCCCGGCTCCAGCGCGAACTCGACGAAGCCCGCTCGGAACTCGCCGACCGCAAGCTGATCGAGCGCGCCAAGGGCATCCTGATGACGCGCAAGGGCATGAGCGAGGACGAGGCGTACAAGCTCTTGCGGCGGCAGGCGATGAACGAGAAGCGCAAGATCGTCGACATCGCCCGCGCCATCGTCACCGCGGCGGATCTGCTCGGATGAGGATCAGACTCGGATACGTCCCCCTCACCGACGCCGCCCCCGTGATCGCGGCGGCGGAACTGGGCTTCGCGCAGGCCGAGGGGCTTGAGATCGAACTCGCGCGCGAGCCCTCCTGGGCGACTCTGCGCGACCGGCTGGCGCTGGGCCATCTCGACGCCGCGCACATGCTCGGGCCGCTCGCCATCGCCAGCGCGCTCGGCCTCTCGGGGCCGCAGGCCCATTTGAGCGTGCCGATGGCGCTCGGCCTCAACGGCAACGCCGTGGCCGTCTCGAACGCGCTCTGGGCGGCGATGGCGCCGGAGAGCGACGGGCTCGGTGACGTGGCCGCGGCTTTCTCAAGGGTCGCCCGCGCGCGGGCCGGGGAGGGGCGTCCGCTCGTCATCGGCACCGTGCATCCCTTCTCCAGCCATTCCTACCAGCTCCGCCTGTTCGCGGGCTTGAGCGGGCTCGACCTCGACGCGACGGTGCAGCTGGTCGTGGTGCCGCCGCCGGAGACGGTGGATGCACTGCGGCACGGGCGCATCGACGGCTTCTGCGTCGGCGCTCCCTGGAACAGCGTCGCGGTCGCCGCGGGCCTCGGCCGGATCGCGGCACTCGGCTGCGAGATCGCGCCCGACTGCCCGGAGAAGGTCCTGGCGCTGCCGGCGGAGGGGGCCGAATTCACGGCCCCCCTGGTCAGGGCCGTCCACCGGGCCGGGCTGTGGTGCGCCGCCCCCGAGAACCGCGAGGCTCTGAGCCGCCTGCTCGCCGAACGGGCAGGACTCGACGCGGATGCCGCGCTCGTCGCGCGCACACTCCGTGGCGCGCTGATCGTGGATCGGGACGGAACCGAGCGGGCGAACCCGGACTATCTGCGCCTCGACGCGGCGACCCACCGGCCGGACCCGGAGCATGCCCGGTGGCTGGTGGCGCAGATGGCCGCCTGCGGGCAGGTGGCCGCCGGCGACGATGCCGCGGACCGGGCGGCGGCGCTCTACCGGCCCGACATCTTCGCCGCGGCCATCGGCGGCTGATCGCATTTTCAGCCGCCGATGACCGGCTCGGGCTGCGTCGCGCAGCACCGTCAGCCTCATTCTTGTGCAGTGCATGAAATCATGGCGCCGCTGAGTGCGGGCAGCGCGGCAAACCCGTGATGCCAGAGGTCCGCGAGAAGCGGCACGCCCTTCCGCGCAATTGGCACGGCTCCTGCAGGGGTGGTCGTACGGGCCCGCCAACGACGACGCGCCCCCAACGTCAGCAAGGCCGCTGATCCGGACTGCCCGCACGCGACGCATGTCGATCGCGCTGGCGATCCCGGACGGCGGCCTTTTCCATGTGCAGACAGCGCACCGGAGCGAAGAGCGGATGAGCATCGATCACGGCAACACGACCCGCCGCGGCGTCCTCAAGGGGGCGGCGGCTGCCCTCGCCCTCGCGGGTGCCGCCCGCGCCGCCTTGCCGGCCGGTGCCTTCGCGCAGGGCGCGGGGCCTGAGGTGAAGGGGGTCAAGCTCGGCTTCATCGCCCTGACCGATGCGGCGCCGCTCTTCGTGGCCAAGGAGAAGGGCATCTTCGCCAAGTACGGCCTGCCCGAGACCGAGGTGCTCAAGCAGGCGAGCTGGGGCACGACCCGCGACAACCTCGTGCTCGGCTCCGAGGGCAACGGCATCGACGGCGCCCACATCCTGACGCCGATGCCGTACCTGATCTCGGCCGGCCGGGTGACGCAGAACAACGTGCCGGTGCCGATGTACATCCTCGGCCGGCTCAACCTGAACGGCCAGTGCATCTCGGTCGGCAAGGAATACGCCGACGACAAGATCGGCCTCGACCCGAAGGTCTTCAAAGCCGCGATCGACAAGAAGAAAGCCTCCGGAAAGGCCGTGAAGGCGGCGATGACCTTCCCCGGCGGCACCCACGACCTGTGGATCCGCTACTGGCTCGCGGCCGGCGGCATCGACCCCGACAAGGACATCGAGACCATCGTCGTGCCGCCGCCGCAGATGGTGGCGAACATGAAGGTCGGCACGATGGACGTGTTCTGCGTCTGCGAGCCCTGGCACAAGCAGCTCATCAGCCAGGGCATCGGCTACACCGCGCTCACCACCGGCGAATTGTGGAAGGACCACCCCGAGAAATCGCTCGCGGTCCGCGCCGCCTGGGTCGACAAGAATCCCAACGCCGCCAAGGCGCTCATGATGGCGGTGATGGAGGCCCAGGCGTGGTGCGACCGGCCCGAGAACTGGGACGAACTCGCCGCCATCGTCGCCAAGCGCCAGTGGATCAACGTGCCGGTCGCCGACGTGATCGACCGGATGAAGGGCAAGTTCGACTACGGCAACGGCCGCGTCGTCGAGAAGAGCCCGGTGATGATGAAGTACTGGGACAACGGCGCCGCCGGCTATCCCTACCACAGCCATGACCTCTGGTTCCTCACCGAGGACATCCGCTGGGGCAAGTTCGAGGGGGGCACCGACACCAAGGCGCTCATCGCCAAGGTGAACCGCGAGGATCTGTGGAAGGACGCGGCCAAGGCGCTCGGCGGCATCGCGATCCCGGCCTCGACCTCGCGGGGCAAGGAGACCTTCTTCGACGGCAAGGTCTTCGACCCCGAGAATCCCGCCGCGTATCTCAACAGCCTCGAGATCAAGAAGGTCGCGTGATGGCCACTGGAGCAACCCTCGGCACCGCCGCCCGCGACCGCGCCGCGGTCAAGGCGCGCGGGCCCTTCATCACCCTGGCGGGCCTGCGCGGCGTCGCCGCCCGCGTCCTGCCGCCGCTCGTCGTCCTGGCGGGCTTCCTGCTCCTGTGGGAGGTGCTGTGCTCCTCTCCCACCGCCGGCCTGCCGCCGCCCTCGCGGGTGGTGACGGAGGCTTGGGACATCATCGTCGATCCGTTCTACGACAACGGCGGCACCGACAAGGGCCTGTTCTGGCATATCGCCGCGAGCCTGAAGCGCGTGGCCCTCGGCTTCTCGCTGGCGGTGGTGGCGGGCGTGATGCTCGGCACGCTGGTCGGCCAGTCCGACTGGGCGATGCGTGGGCTCGACCCGATCTTCCAGATCCTGCGCACGATTCCGCCGCTGGCCTGGCTCCCGCTCTCGCTCGCCGCCTTCCGCGACGGCCAGCCGAGCGCGATCTTCGTGATCTTCATCACCTCGATCTGGCCGATCATCATCAACACGGCGGTCGGCATCCGCAACATTCCGCAGGACTACCGCAACGTCGCCGCGGTCATCCGGCTGAACCCGATCGAGTTCTTCGTGAAGATCATGCTGCCCTCGGCGGCCCCCTACATCTTCACCGGTCTTCGCATCGGCGTCGGCCTGTCCTGGCTCGCCATCGTCGCGGCCGAGATGCTGATCGGCGGCGTCGGGATCGGCTTCTTCATCTGGGATGCGTGGAACTCGTCGCACATCTCCGAGATCATCGTCGCCCTCGTCTATGTCGGGCTCATCGGCTTCGTCCTCGACCGGATGGTCGCCGGGCTCGGCGTGCTCGTGACCCGCGGCACCAGCGCAGCGTGAGGGACTAGGAACATGGCTCATCTCTCCCTCTCCCAGGTCGGCATCACGTTTCATCGCGGCGGCAAGGCGTCGGAAGTGCTGCGCGACGTGAACCTCGACATCGCCAAGGGCGAGTTCGTCTCGATCATCGGGCATTCCGGCTGCGGCAAGTCGACGGTGCTCAACATCGTCGCCGGCCTGCTCAAGGCCTCGACCGGCGGCGTGCTGCTGGACGGGCGTGAAGTGAACGCCCCCGGCCCCGACCGCGCGGTGGTGTTCCAGAACCACTCGCTCCTGCCCTGGCTGACCGTGCGCGAGAACGTGGCGCTCGCCGTCGACAAGGTCTCGAAGGGTAAGAAGACCCGCGCCGAGCGCACGCAGTGGATCGAGCACAACCTCGCGCTCGTGAACATGATGCACGCCGCCGAGAAGCGCCCGAACGAGATCTCGGGCGGCATGAAGCAGCGCGTCGGCATCGCCCGGGCGCTGGCCATGGAGCCGACCGTGCTGCTCATGGACGAGCCCTTCGGCGCGCTCGACGCGCTGACCCGCGCCCATCTCCAGGACCAGACCATGGAGATCCAGCAGCGGCTCAAGAACACCGTCATCATGATCACCCACGACGTGGACGAGGCGGTGCTGCTCTCCGACCGCATCGTGATGATGACGAACGGGCCGTCGGCGACCATCGGCGAGATCCTGCCCGTGCCGCTGGCGCGGCCCCGCCGCCGGCTCGACCTCGTGGAGGACGCGACCTACGTCCACGCCCGCGCCGCGGTGCTGGAATTCCTCTACGCCCGCCACGCCAAGCCCGCTCTCGCCGCCTGATTTCGTGAAGGGGGATCACGGGTTGATGAGCGTGAGGGACAGACTCGTCGTCGTCGGCAACGGCATGGCCTCGCTCCGCTTCCTCGAGCGGCTGACGGAGCGCGCGCCGGGCCGCTACGACGTGACGGTGGTCGGCGCCGAGCCGGTGGCGGCCTATAACCGGGTGCTGCTCTCCTCGCTGCTCGGCGGCGAGGTGGACGAGGCGGCCTGCGGCTTCCGTCCTCTTTCTTGGTATGAGGAGCACGGCATCCGCCTCGTCACCGGCGCACCGGTCACCGAGATCGACCGGGCGAACCGCATCGCGCTGGTCGGCTCCGCCCATGTGCTGCCCTACGACCGGCTGGTGCTGGCGGTGGGCTCGCTGCCGATCCGGCTGCCGCTGCCCGGCATCGACCTGCCCGGCGTCCTCACCTTCCGCGACTTCGCCGACGTGGCGGCGATCCGCAAAGCCGCCGTCGAGCATGCCAGGGCGGTGGTGATCGGCGGCGGGCTTCTGGGCCTGGAGGCCGCGGTCGGGCTCGCCCGGCTCGGGGTCGACACCACGCTGATCCACGTCATGGACCGGGTGATGGAGCGCCAGCTCGACCACGCCGCCGCCCGCCTCGTGCGCACGGCGATGGAGGCGCGCGGCGTCAAGGTGATGCTGTCCGCCGACACCGCCGCGATCGAGGGCGACGGACGCGTCGAACGCCTGCGGATGAAGGACGGCAGCGTGATCGCGGCCGACCTCGTGGTGATGTCGGTCGGCATCCGCGCCTCGACGGCCCTGGCGCAGTCCTGCGGGCTGACCTGCGGGCGCGGCATCACGGTCGACGACCGGATGACCACCTCCGATCCGGCGATTCATGCGCTCGGCGAATGCGCCGAGCACAGGGGCGTCGTGTACGGCCTCGTCGAGCCCGCCTACGAGCAGGCTGAAGTGCTGTCGCGGGCGCTTCTCGGCGAGGCGGCGGCCTATCCCGGCACGTCCCTTGCCACGAGCCTGAAGGTGTCGGGCCTGCCGGTCTTCTCCGCCGGCGTGGTCGATACGCCCGAGGGCGCCGAGGCGGTCGTGATGCACGATGCCGCCGCCGGCCTCTACCGCAAGCTGATCATTGCCGACGGCCGCCTCGCGGGGGCGGTGTTTGTCGGCGATATCGCCGAGCAGGCGCGCTGCAAGGAGCTGATCCGCTCCGGCGCGCCGCTCTCTCCTGACGACCGGGACGACCTGATGTTCGGCCCGGCCCCGAAAACCCTCGCAGCGTGAATGAGGCAGCGATGGCAGACGAATTCGACGCCGAGCAGAAGCGCTACCTGGAGGGCTTCGCCTCCGGCATCGCCGCGGCCCGGATGACCGGCGGCCTCGCCGCGGGCCAAGCCCCGGCGAGCGCGCCCGCCGAGCCCACGGGCCCGGACGCGATCCACATCAAGGCGCAGATCCGCACCGTGAAGGAGGGCGGCAAGCTCTGCGACCAGGAGAAGTGGAAACGGGCCGAGAACCCGTTCGACGGCCATAACCGCCTGAAGGCGGAGGCCGCCACAGGCAAGCAGCCCAAGCCCGAGGACAATTTCCGCTGGCGCTACCACGGCATGTTCTGGGTCGCGCCGACCCAGACCTCCTACATGTGCCGGATCCGGGTTCCGAACGGCATCCTGCACCACTGGCAGTTCGCCGGTCTCGCCGACCTCGCCGACGCCCATGGCGGCGCCTACAGCCACGTCACCACCCGCGCGGGCCTGCAGGTGCGCGAGATCGCGCCCGAGCACGCCCAGCCCTTCCTCGACGGGCTGATCGATCTCGGCCTGACCGCGCAGGGCGCGGGCGCCGACAACATCCGCAACGTCACCGGCTCGCCCGCCGCCGGCATCGACGCGCAGGAACTGCTGGACACCCGTCCGCTCACCAAGTCCTGGCACAACTGGATTCTGAACGACCGCTCGCTCTACGGTCTGCCGCGCAAGTTCAACGTCTCCTTCGACGGCGGCGGCGTGATGCCGGCGCTCGAAGAGACGAACGACATCGGCTTCCAGGCGATCGAGGTGCTGGAGGGCGCCGCGGTCGCGCCGGGCGTCTGGATGCGCCTCGTGCTCGGCGGCATCTCGGGCCACAGGGATCTGGCCCGCGACACCGGAATCGTCCTCAGGCCCGAGGACTGCAACCTCGTGGCCGACGCGATCATCCGGGTCTTCATCGAGAACGGCGACCGGACCAACCGCAACAAGGCCCGGATGAAGTACGTCCTCGACGCCTGGGGCTTCGACAAGTACATCGCCGCCGTCGAGGAGAAGCTCGGGCGCAAGCTCGACCGGGTCGACGCCGCCCACGTCGCGCCGCGCCGGACGACCGACCGCTTCAGCCATGTCGGCGTTCATGCCCAGGTCCAGCCCGGCCTGAACTGGGTCGGCGTGGTGCTTCCCGTCGGCAAGATGACCACCGACGAGATGCGCGGGCTGGCGAAGATCGCCGCGGAATGCGGCGACGGCCAGATCCGCATGACGGTCTGGCAGAACTTCATCTTCTCCGGCGTGCCGGACGCGAAGGTGGCCGAGGTCGAGGCCCGGGTGCTCGCGCTCGGGCTCACGGTGAAGGCCGCCGGCATCCGCTCCGGCCTCGTCGCCTGCACCGGCTCGCGCGGCTGCAAGTTCGCCGCCGCCGACACCAAGGGTCACGCGATGATCATCGCCGACCATGTCGAGCGGACCGTGCCGGCGCTGGACGTGCCCGTGAACGTGCACCTCACCGGCTGCCACCATTCCTGCGCCCAGCACTACATCGGCGATATCGGCCTGATCGGCGCGAAGGTCGTCGTCTCGGAGGAGGGCGACACCGTCGAGGGTTACGACGTCGTGGTCGGCGGCGGATTTGCCGAAAACCCGAAGATCGGCACCGAGATCTGGAAGGCGGTGAAGGCCGACGACGTGCCCTCGCGCGTCGAGGCGCTGCTCAACGCCTATCTCGCCCGCCGCCTTGGCCCGGAGGAGAGCTTCCAGGCCTTCACCGCGCGCACCGGCCCCGAGGCCCTGCGCGACGCCGCCGAAGAACAACCCGCCCTCAAGGCCGCCGCATGACCCAGCACGTCGCGCCCCCGCTCGTTCTCATCCCTGAAAGCGCCCCGTTCAACGCCGACCAGCGCTCCTGGCTGTCAGGCTACTTCGCCGCGCTCCTCGGCCCTGCCGTGGAAGGCGCCACCGCGCTCGCCCCCGGCGAGGCGCCGTCCACGGGTCCGAAGCTCGCCGACAACGACGACGCGCCCTGGCACGACCCGTCGATGCCGATCAACGACCGGATGGCGATCGCCAAGGACCGCTCCGAGCCGCAGAAGCTGATGGCCGCCATGGCCCAGCAGGATTGCGGACAGTGCGGCTACAACTGCGCGGACTACGCCAACGCGATCTTCCTCAAGAGCGAGGAGCGGCTGAACCTTTGCCAGCCCGGCGGCAAAGAGACCCTCCGGATGCTCAAGAAGCTCGATGAGGAGTTCGGCGCCTCCGGCGGCGCGGCCTCCGCTCCGAAGGCGGAGGCGGGCGACGCTCCGAAGAAGGAACCGGAACTCGGACCGCTGGGCTTCTGCCGCGAGAACCCGGTGGAGGCGACCTTCCTCTCGCGCACGCGCCTCAACGCGCCGGGCGGCGAGAAGGAGACCTGGCACATCGAGATCGACCTGCGGGACACGCCGATCACCTACGAGGCGGGCGATTCCCTCGGCCTGTTCCCCGCCAACGCCCCGGCCCTGGTCGATGCGGTGATCGCTGAACTCGGCACGCGGCCCGAGCGGATGATCGCGGGCAAGACCCTGCGCGACCGGCTGCTGACCGAGTATTCCCTGGGTGCCGCGCCGGACAACCTCTACCAACTCCTCTCGCTCCTCACCTCGGGTGCCGCCCGGAAGAAGGCGCAGGCGCTGGCGGCCGGCGAGGATCCGGACGGCGATGCACAGCATCTCGACGTGCTCGGCGCGCTCCACAAATTCCCCGGTGCGCGCCCCGATGCCGAGGTCTTTCTGGAGGCGCTCGACGAGTTGCAGCCACGGCTCTACTCGATCTCCTCCTCGCCGAAGATGGACGAGGGCCGGGTTTCGCTCACCGTCGATGCGGTGCGCTACAACCATCGCTCGCGCCTGCGCCTCGGCGTCGCCTCCACGCATCTGGGCGAGCGTCTCCCGGAGCAGACGAAGGTCCGGATCTACCTGCAGAAGGCGCACGGTTTCGGCCTGCCGGCGGATACGGGCAAGGACGTGATCATGTGCGGCCCCGGCACCGGCGTCGCGCCGTTCCGCTCGTTCCTGCGCGAGCGGGCGGCGACGAAGGCGCCCGGCCGCAACTGGCTGTTCTACGGCCACCAGCGGCAGGCGACCGACTTCTTCTACAAAGACGAGCTGAACGGCCTGAAGGACGACAAGGTGCTGACCCGCCTCTCGCTTGCTTGGTCGCGCGACGGCACGGAAAAGACCTACGTGCAGGACCGGATGCGCGAGAACGGCGCCGAGCTGTGGAAATGGCTGGAGGGCGGCGCCCATTTCTACGTCTGCGGCGATGCCAAGCGCATGGCCAAGGACGTGGAGCGGGCGATCATCGACGTCGCCGCCCAGTTCGGCGGCAAGAACCCCGACGAGGCCGTGGCCTACCTCGCCGCCTTGAAGAAGAGCGGGCGCTATCAGGCGGACGTGTACTGAGGGGGGCCTCCCACTGCCTCAGGTCGCCGGGTTGACCCGTGGATCGGCGCGCAGCCGCACCGCGGCGAGATCGACGAAGGCGCGGGTCTTGGCCGGCGCCCGCCGTCCCTCGGGGCTGACGACGTGGATCGGAACCGGCGCCTCCTCGTCCTCGCTGAGGAGGATGCGCAGGCGCCCTTCCGCCACCGCCGGCGCGACCTGATAGGACAGCAGACGCGCGATCCCCCAACCGTCGAGGGCCGCTGCCAGCGCCGCATCGACCGTGTTGCAGACGAGCCGGGGATGGACGCTGACCGTGGTGCGCCGCTCGGGCCCGAACCGCCATTCCGGCAGGGCACCGGGGTTTGACGAGCCGACCACCGCATGATCGCGCAGGTCGTGCGGTGTTTCGGGCACGCCATGCCGCTCGAGATAGCTCGGTGCGGCGCAGACGACCCGTCGCACGCTGCCGACACGGATCGCCGTGAGCCCGGAATCGGCCAGATGCCCGATCCGCACGCCGACATCGATGCCCTCCTCGATCAGGTTGACGATCCGGTCGAGGAACAGCGCGCGGACCGCGACCGCCGGGTGGCGCGCGAGATAATCGGTCACCACCGGCAGCACGTAGAGCCGCCCGAACTGCACCGGGGCCGTCAGCGTCAGGACACCGGTCGGCGTCGCGGTCGAGCCCGCGGCGGCGGCCTCCGCTTCCGCGATCTCGGCGAGGATCCGGCGGCAATCCTCCAGATAGCGCCCGCCGGCCTCGGTAAGCTTCACCGAGCGCGTGGTGCGGATGAACAGCCGCGCCCCAATTTCCGCTTCGAGTGCCGCCACGGCGCGCGTGACCGCGGCCGGACTCATGGACAGCGCACGGGCCGCCCCGGCAAAGCCGCCGCTCTCGGCAACCCGCACGAACACCCGCATCCCTTGCAGCCGGTCCATCGCGGTCCCTCCCTGTCTGGGGCAGAGTGGCGATTATTCCGCTGCACGCAACAGTCGCTTGCCGACAATGCCAGTTCACCTCGCGGCGGAGAAGGAGTGTGATCCGCCCCACGGCCGATCCCGCGGCCGGGAGGAGACGACGCCGTGAAGCTCTACAGCCTGACGCTCTCGGGCCATGCCCACCGGGCACGCCTGTTCCTGTCTCTGCTCGGCCAGCCCTATGAAACCGTCGAGGTCGATTTTGCCGGGGGGCAGAACCGATCGCCGGGTTTCCTCGCGATCAACCCGTTCGGGCAGGTCCCCGTCCTCGACGACGACGGGACGATCGTGCCGGATTCCAACGCCGTCCTCGTCTATCTCGCCAAGAAGCTCGGGCGCAGCGACTGGCTGCCGGAGGATGCGGCCGGAGCCGCGCGGGTGCAGCGCTGGCTTTCCGTCGCGGCCGGGCCGATCGCCTTCGGCCCCTGCGCCGCCCGCCTCGTCACGCTGTTCGGCGCCAACTTCGATACGGGGGAGGTGATCGCCCGCGCCCACAGGATTCTGGCGCTGATCGACGCGGAGCTGTCGTCCCGCGATTGGCTCGCCGCCGACCGCCCGACCATCGCCGATGTGGCGCTCTACAGCTACATCGCCGCGGCGCCCGAGGGGAACGTCGATCTCGCGCCTTACGAAAACGTCCGTGCCTGGCAGGCCCGCATCGAGGCGCTGCCCGGCTTCGTGTCACTCCCGGCCTCACCGGTCGGCCTGAACGCGACGGGAGACTCCGCATGAACGGGCAAGCCGCATCCTCCCCCTGGCACCGGGGCGAGGTGGCGATCCAAGAGCGTGTCGGCATGGCCGGCCGGATGGCCGAACTCGGCCCGCGGGTGATCCGCGATCACCTGACCGAGCAGCACCGGGCGTTCTTTCCGCTCCTGCCCTTCGCCGTCCTGGGAAGCGTGGATGGGGAGGGCTGCCCCTGGGCGACGTTGCGGGAGGGCGAACCGGGCTTCCTCCACGCGCCGGACCCGTTTCGACTCAGAGTGGACGGGCGCCGCGAGCCGGACGATCCCGCCGAGGCGGGGCTGGAGGACGGCGACGGCGTGGCCCTGCTCGGCATCGAACTGGCGACGCGCCGCCGCAACCGCCTGAACGGAAGCGTCGAGCGCACGGGACCGGAGGGCTTCGCGATCCGCGTCGAGCAGAGTTTCGGGAATTGCCCGCAATACATCCATCGTCGGCATGAAGGCCCCCGCCTCGGAGAGGAGGCGGCCCGGCCCCGCTCCGTCCTGTCGAACGGGCTCGATCCGGTGGCGCGGAGATTCATCGCGGCGGCCGACACCTTCTTCGTGGCGAGCTTCGTCGAGGATGCGGGGGGCCGGCGGCAGGTCGATGTCTCGCACCGGGGAGGGCCGCCCGGCTTCGTGCAGGTCGGCGCGGATGGCAGCCTGACGGTGCCCGACTATGCCGGCAACCGCTTCTTCAACACGCTGGGCAACCTGCTAGCGAACCCGCGGGCGGGGCTGGTCTTTCCGGATTTCGCGACCGGCGATCTGCTGCAGATGAGCGGACGCACCGAAGTCGTGCTCGATCCGCACGAGGACGAGCGGATGGACGGCGCAGAGCGCCTTTGGCGCTTCGTGCCGGAGCAGGTCGTGTTTCGGGCTCGCGCGCTGGGGCGGCGCTTCATCGAGCATCGGGCGGCCTAGCGGCGCCTCAGTCGGATCTCCGCCCGCAGCGGATGTAGTTCGCCTGGCCCTTGCCGCTCGTCCAGGTGAGCCGGTCATGCTCGACGAGGAGGCGGACCTGGGAGGTCCAGCGGCGACCGCGCTCGCTGCAATCGGCGGCCATGGTCCAGGCGCTGCCCTCGCGGCGGTTGTTGCGGAAGCGGCAGATGGTGCGCCCGGCCTTGGCGCCGTCCTCGGTGATCGTGGCGGGCAGGAAACCGCGGCGGCGCTGGCGCTGGCCACAGGCCACCGGGGTCGGCCCCCAGATGCCGACGAAGGCGGCGCGCTCCACCAGCGGCGCGGCGGGCCGCGGCTCGGCGGGGGGGACCACCGTCTCCAGCGGCGGTGCGGGCGCGGCGACTGTCAGCACCCGCGGCGGGTTGGCGGTGGGCATGGCCGGCCGCTCCGGCTCGGGCAACCGCACCTCCGGGACGTCGATGCCGTCGGTCGCCGCGAATCGGATCTGACCGGCGGGCGCCGCCACGGACCCGTCATCGGTGAGCACGATCAGTGTATAAGCGAACAGGGCGCCCCAGCCCGCGGCCAGGATCACCGGGATCGCGAGACGCCGCGACAGGGCCGCGGACGTCACCTCCCGTGCCCCAACATCGGTCCCGCCGGCCTCCTGCGCACCGTCTGCCGTCATCGGCTCTGCCGCCGCCCCTCTCGCCGCCTCTTCGGCTTGCGCTCCTGATATCAGCATTCTCGCGTCCGAGACGATGTTTCAGAAAACGGCGCCATGCGGCCGGCCGCATCGTCGACCCGGGCCGCCCGCACCACACGGCACTTTTCCTAAAACGACTCAAGGCCGTCGTGGCCCACGTTCCGCGATAGACGCCGGGATTGCGGCAGAGGCACGGCAACCCCTTCCCGCCGCAAGCGGAACCTGCCATGGTCAAGCTTAGCGGCCGCAACGGCCGTCGACCGTACCCCTGTGATGAAACCTGTCACCCTCGCCGTTCTCGGCTCGGCACTGGCGCCCCTGCTGTCGTCGCCCTTTGCCCTTGCTCCCGCCATGGCCCAGCCGCGCACGCAGACGGCGCGCCCGACCTGCGTGGAAGCGATGGCTCTGGTGAAGGCGGAAGGCGCGGCGACGCTCAGCTTCGGCGGGCGCCCGCCCGAGCGCTTCGTGCGCGACCGCAGTTTCTGCGAACTCACGGAAATCGCCGAGCTGCGCTTCGTCCCGACCCGCGACAACCCGCAATGCCCGATCGGCTACCGCTGCCGCGAGCCGGATTACGGTGATTGGAACTGGGACGCGAACTGAGGACCGAGGGGCTGGGAGGCACACCCGGCCATCGTTTCAAAAGTCGTCGGAAAACTTGTTCATGGTGTCGCACCCGGCGGCGTGCGGCACTGGCTGGCGACAGCCCCACTTCTCGACATGACCGAAAATTCACGTGACAGGCGCGGCTGCGCGCCACGTTCTCGCCACGACGGATAGCCAGGGCCGCCGCATTCGGCGATTGAACCCGTCCGTCGGCGCGCCATTCGATACGAGGATGGGCAGGGCCGGTGCAGCGAGAAGGAACGACCCGCGTGGCCGCATTGAAGAGCAGGCTCGGCATCCAGGCGGTGCTGACGGCACTCGTCGCCCTCCTGCTGCTGGCCATGCCGGGGATTCCGAGCCCGCCGCTCTACGTCTCGCTCGCCGGCTTCGCGATGGCGGGCATCCTCATCGCCTCGAACAGCCTCTCGGCCTACCTGAAGATTTTCATCTCGGTCTACGGCGTCGGCTACCTGCTGCTGGCGGGCGCCAAGACCCTGGCGGCGATGGGCGCCCTGCCGGGCGTCGTCGCGGCGCTGCTGCCGCCGGATTTCGCCGCGACCGGCTCCGTGGTGTTCGCCGCCATCGTGCTCGCCGTCTCGCACTGGAAGCCGATCCGCGACATCACCCTGATCGCCGACCCCTATTTCGCCAGCCACGACACTCCGAGCCGGGAAGTCGGCATGTTCCGCCGGTTCGGCCGCACCGAGGGCCAGATCGGCCGCAACCTCGTGGCGCTGTCGATCTTCGTCAGCTTCGCGGACGTGGCGCTGACGCTGCGGTTCAACTTCTTCTACCGCGACATGTACAACGCGCTGCAGGAGTTCGACGCACCGAGCTTCTGGTATCAGCTCGGCTGGATCTTCGTGCCGCTGGCGATCCTCAACGTCGTGATCGGCATGTTCGACATCTATGTCGATGCCGGATTGCAGCTCCGCTGGCGCACCTGGCTCACTCACAATCTCTACGAGCGCTGGCTCGGGGAGGGCACGCATTACCGCATTCCCTTCGTCGACGAGCACGCCGACAACCCGGATCAGCGCATCCAGTCGGACGTCAACAACTTCATCGCCCAGACCACGACCCTCTCGACCCGGCTGCTCTCGCAGGCGGCGCAGCTCGTCTCCTTCATCGTCATCCTGTGGACGCTCTCGCGCGACTTCGTGCTGCCGTTCACCGACGCCGTGATCCCGGGCTTCCTCGTGTGGCTGGTGATCGCCTACGCCGTGGTCGGCACTTGGCTCACGCACCTCATCGGCAAGCCGCTCATCGGCCTCGACTACCGGCAGGAGCAGGTCGAGGCGGATTTCCGCTTCGCCCTGGCGCGCAACCGCATCTATTCCGAGCAGATCGCCCTGCTGCGCGGCGAACGGGCCGAGGCGTCCCGCCTCTCCACCCTGTTCCACGCCATCGTCGACAACTACGTCGGCATCATCTTCCGGCGCATCAAGCTGATCGCTTTCACCTTCAGCTACCGCCAGTTGAGCGCGATCTTCCCGCTCGTCATCGCCGCGCCGTCCTTCTTTGCCAAGAAGATCACCCTCGGCGCCCTGCAGCAGACCTCGAATGCGTTCAGCAACGTCCAGAACTCGCTGAACTTCTTCATCACGTCCTACACCATCCTCGCCGCCTACAAGGCGAACACCATCCGTCTCGGCTCGTTCAAGCGGGCGATGACCCAGGCCGAGGCTCTGGCCGGCGCCGGCTACGGCCTCGCCAACGGCAACGAGACCGCCGGCGGCGTGACCGCCCGCGACCTGACGCTGGCGCTGCCCGATGGCCGCGAGATCGTCCATGCGGGCGCGCTCGAACTGCCGAAAGGCGGAGCGACCCTGGTCACCGGCCCCTCCGGCTCGGGCAAGTCGACCCTGTTCCGGGCGATCGCCGGGATCTGGCCGTTCGGCAAGGGCCGGGTCGACGTGCCGGCCGGACAGTCGGCGCTGGTTCTGCCGCAGCGGCCCTATATCCCGCTCGGTTCCCTGCGCGGCGCGGTAGCCTATCCGAATCCGATCGACCGGTTCTCCGACGAGGAGATCCGCGACGCGCTCAACGCCGCCCAGCTTCCCCAGCTTGCGGACAAGCTCGACGAGGTCGATACCTGGGACCGGCGCCTGTCGGGCGGCGAGCAGCAGCGCCTCGCCATCGCGCGGGCGATCCTGGCCAAGCCCGACTGGCTGTTCCTCGACGAATCGACCGCCGCCCTCGACGAGGACACCGAGGCCGAAATCTATCGGACGCTGCGCGCGACGATGCCCGGCACGACCATCGTCTCGATCGGCCACCGCTCGACCCTGCACAAGCATCACGACCGGCGCGTCGAGATGAAGCCGACGGAGGGCGGCCGCTTCGAGCCGCGCCTGTCGCCGATGCCGGCTCCGGCGGAGTAGGGGCCGCGCTGACGGCGAACTGTCGCTCGGGCATGATGAACGGCGTGAGGCCGCGCTGCGGCTGGACTTTGCCCGTTCACCCGCTCGGAGCGACAGCATGACCGACCTCGCGACGAACAAGGCGACCGTCATCGCCTTCTACGAACTGATGTTCAACGAGAGCCGGCCGCGCGAGGCGATCGAGCGTTACGCCGGCGAGGACTACATCCAGCACAACCCGCACGTGGCGAACGGCAAGGACGGCTTCATCGCCTATTTCGAGCGCATGGCGCGCGAGTGGCCGGGCAAGCGGGTCGAGGTGAAACGGGCGGTCGCCGAAGGCGATCTGGTCGTGCTGCACTGTCTCCAGCACTGGCCGGGCGACCACGATTATGCGGCCATCGACATCTTCCGGCTCGATGACGGCGGCCGGATCGTCGAGCACTGGGACGTCCTGCAGATCCTGCCCGAACACTCCGCCCATTCGAACGGGATGTTCTGAGACGGCGTCCGGTCGAGGATCGAAGGAAAGCCCGGTCAGACGCCGGCCGCGTCCAGCAACCCCGCCACCATGCCGCGGTAGCCGTCGCCGAACAGGCGCCAATGCACCAGGGCCGGCCAGAGCTTGTAGATCGGCGCGCGCTCCGCGGCGCCGGGCTCGGGCGCTCCGTAGGCCGCACGGAAGGCCGGACCGGGCCGCCCGAACAGGCTCAGCATCGCCAGATCGACCTCGGCATGGCCGTGATAGCAGGCCGGATCGATCAGCCCCGAGACCCGCTCGCCGGCATAGAGGACATTGCCGCCCCATAGGTCGCCGTGGAGCAGGGCGGAGCGGGGGCGTCCCGGCAGGCGGTTTCCCAGGTCGCGGGCCAGCGCCTCGATCCGCCGGAACAATGGGGCGGGGAGGTGTCCGGCATGGCAGAGCAGGCGGCGCTCGCCCCAGAAGGCGGGCCAGTCGTCGTCCCAGGCATTCTCGATGGCGACGGAGCCGAACGCGTAATCGGCATGCCAGCCGTAGCACTCGCCCTCGGCGGCGTGCAGGCGGGCGACGACCCGGCCGAGATCGGCGTCGGTGCCCGGCCCCGAACCGGTATCGGGTAGGCATTCGAGGACGAGCGCCGTCGCGTCCGCAGCCAGCACGGCGGGCGCCGGGGCGCCGGTCGCAGCGATGGCTGCGAGCATCCGGGCCTCTTCCCGCGGCGCCGGCCCGGTCTTCGCCACGGCCTCGCGCCCATCCTCCAGCCTCAGGCGAACGCATTGAGACAGGTCGCCGCCCGCCATCGGCCGAGCCTCGGCAAGGGGAACGCCGAGCAGATCCGCCGCGTGCCGGGCGAGGTCTTTCATTCCGCTCCCGTGATCCGGCGGGCGAGGGCTCGGGCGCCTGCGGTCACATCGGCCCAGGTGGTGTCGAAGCCCTCTTCCGCGCCGTAATAGGGGTCGGCCACGGGCTCGCCCGCCCGGCCCGGCACGTGATCGAGGAGCAGGCTCAGCTCGGCCCGCGACCCGTCCGGCCGCAGGGCCCGCAGCCGCGCGAGGTTGGCGAGGTCCAGGGCGACGACGTGATCGAAGCGCTCGAAATCGGCCGGCGTGACCTGACGTCCGCGATAACCCGCGATATCGGCGCCGTTCGCCCGCGCCACCGCGATCGCGCGCGGGTCCGGCGGTTCGCCGACGTGCCAGTCGCCGGTCCCGGCGGAATCGACCGTGACGTCGAGACCGATCCGCGCCGCCTCCTGCCGGAAGGCGGCCTCGGCCAGCGGCGAACGGCAGATGTTGCCCAGGCACACGAACAGGATCGCGGAGCGGGAAGGCTCGGTCACGCCGTGGCCTCTCCAAGCGGCCGCGTCGCTCCTTCCAGCCAATCCCGCGTCGGCCCGTCGAGATCCGGCGACAGGGCCTCACGCACCCGCGCGTGGTAGGCGTCGAGCCACGCCGCGTCGTGCGCACCGAGCACGGCCGGATCGATCAGCCGCCGGTCGATCGGTGCCAGCGTCAGGGTCTCGAAGCCGAGCATCGTCCGGTCGCCGCCGGGGATCGTCCGCGGCTCGACGAGGATCAGGTTCTCGATGCGGATGCCGTAGGCACGGCTCCGGTAATAGCCCGGCTCGTTCGAGAGGATCATGCCGGGCTTCAACGCCACCGTGCCGGTCTTGGCGATGCGCTGCGGACCCTCGTGGACCGAGAGGAAGGCGCCGACGCCGTGGCCGGTGCCGTGATCGTAATCGAGCCCGGCCTCCCACAGGCTCATCCGGGCGAAGGCATCGATCTGCGCGCCCGTCGTCCCCTCGGGAAAGACGGCGCGGGCGAGGGCGATATGGCCCTTCAGCACGCGGGTGAAGCGATCGCGCATCTCGTCCGTCGGCGTGCCGATGGCGACGGTGCGGGTGATGTCGGTGGTGCCGTCGGCGTATTGCGCCCCGGAATCGATCAGGAAGAGTTCGCCGGGCTGCGCCGTGCGGTCGGTGGCGCGGGTGACGCGGTAATGGACGATGGCACCGTTCGGGCCCGAGCCGGAAATGGTCGGGAAGGAGACGTCGCGCAGCAGGCCGCCCTCCTTGCGGAAACCCTCCAGTGCCTCGACGGCAGCGATCTCGCTCACACCATCGGCAGCGGCCCGGTCGAGCCAGGCGAGGAAGCGCGTCACGGCAAGGCCGTCGCGGTGGTGGGCGGCGCGGGTGCCGGCGATCTCGGCCGCGTTCTTGACCGCCTTCATCGCGGTGATCGGATCGGCGCCGACATCGGCGACGCCCCCGGCGGCCTCGACGCGATCCTTGAGGGCCGCCGCCCCCGTCGCCGAATCGATCCGTACGCGCGCGGCGCCGGTGCACAGCCCGGCGAGATCCTCGTCGAACGCGCTGCGCGGGCGAAGGTCGGCCAGCGGTTCGAGGGCGGCGCGCAAGTCGGCGTCGATCTGCGGCGAAGTGAGGTAGAGCGCCGCCCGCCCCTCGCGGGGCAACAGCGCATAGCCGAGCGCCAGGGGCGTGTGCACGATGTCGGACCCACGCAGGTTGAAGGTCCAGGCGAGGTTGTGGGGATCGGAGATCACCAGGGTGTCGATCCCGCTCTCCGCCAGCGCGGCGCGGATGCGGCCGAGCTTGTCGCC
Source organism: Methylobacterium sp. AMS5 (assembly GCF_001542815.1). Lineage (GTDB taxonomy): Bacteria > Pseudomonadota > Alphaproteobacteria > Rhizobiales > Beijerinckiaceae > Methylobacterium. The sequence goes on along the minus strand of NZ_CP006992.1, from coordinate 4,963,463 downwards.
GCGCGTCTCGCCCGCAAGATCATCGGGATGGGCCGCGACACGGCCCGCCGGTGCCCGGGGCCGCCCGGCCCAGACCGCATCCACGAGATTGTCCGGCACCGCGCGCAGGGACGCCCCCGCCTTGATGGCGGCGCGCTCCAGGCGGGCCACGCCGTCGGGCGTGAGAAGCCAGGGATCGTAGGCGAGGGTTTGGCCGGGCTTCAGGTGGGTGCCGAGCCAAGCCTCCGGCGTCGCCTCGGCAAGGGGCACCACGGTGATGATCCCGGTATCGACCTGCTCCGGCGCCTGGAGCGTGTAGCGGCCATCGACGAACAGGGCCGCCTCGTCGGCCAGGACCAGCGCGAGGCCGGCCGACCCGGTGAAGCCGGTGAGCCAAGCGAGACGCTCGGCGTTGGCCGGCACGTATTCCGACTGATGCTCGTCGGCCCGTGGCACGACGAAGCCGTCGGCGCGGATCTCGCGGAGCGCCGCGCGCAGGGCTTCGATACGCTCGGGCCCCTTGGCATGGCTCGGATCGTCGAAGGTCTGGAAGCGGGGCAGGGGCGTCGTCATGGCGGAAACCTACCGCGTCGGATGCCCGCGCGACACCCTCCTCCATGCCGATCGAACGAAGCGATCACCCCGGCTTTGGCTGGCCGAAGTCGCCGGCGCCCGCCTCCGCGGGCTTAGGCTTGCGCTCTGCTTGATGCTTTCCGGGGCTCACGCCCCAAAAAAGCACGCTCCTCAGCGGGGACGCGCCGCCGCGCCGCCGCGGCGCAGCACCAGCGTCGCCCAGCCCTCGATGACGCCGGAGCGGGCGAGATGGAAGCCGCGGTGGCGGTAGGTCGAGAGCACGCCCGGCACATCGCGTTCGATCAGGCCGGAGAGGATCAGCACCCCGTCATCGGCCACCACGGCGGTGAGCGAAGGTGCGAGCCGCTTGAGGGGGCGGGCCAGGATGTTGGCGAACACCACGTCGAAGCCGCGCGGGCGGTTCGCCAGGGCGTGGCGCACGCCCGGCGCGTGATAGAAGCGCATGAACGGCCCGAGGCCGTTGAGGCGGGCATTGCCGCGGGCGGTCGTCACCGCTTCCGGGTCGAGGTCGCCAGCCACCACGGGCGTGCGAAGCACCTTGGCGGCGGCAAATCCCAGGATGCCGGTGCCGGTGCCGACATCGAGGACATGAGCCGGCCGCCGCCGCTTCAATTCGTCCACCAGCGCCCGCAGGCAGCCGAGCGTGGTGCCGTGATGGCCGGTGCCGAAGGCAAGCGCCGCCTCGATCTCGATGGCGAGGTCGTTCCCCCGCACCTGATGACGGTCATGGCCGCCATGGACGAGGAAGCGGCCCGCCCGAACCGGCTTCAGTCCCTCGAGCGAGGCGCGCACCCAATCCTGCTGGTCGATGGTCTCGAAGAGGGCCGCGTCGGCCTGCTCGCCGACCATCGGGCGGATCAGGTCGCGGATCATCTCCGCGTCGGGCTCCTCGGAGAAATAGGCTTCCAACCGCCACGCGCCGGTCTCTTCGACCTCGAAGGCGGCCACCGCCGTCTCCATGGGGTCGAACATCTCGCCCAGCAGTTCGGTCATGGCACGAGCGGAGGGCTCGTCCGTGATCAGGCGCAGGACGTGCGTGGGTCGGTGCGGCGGCAGACCTTCGAGCATGGGGCGCCCTCTACCATCCGCGCGCGCCGAGGGCCACGGGCTTCACGACCCCTTCGACGCACGGTTCATGAGCAATCGAGCAGGAGCGCGTACCTAGAACAGCACAAGCAAGACCAAAGATGCTTAATCCACAGGCATGATGTTTAATTCCTAGCCGAAAACCCCGGAACCGGATCGGCGAGGCAGCGTTCTCATCCTCCAAAGCGTCTCGCGCATGCGCCTCGTCGGCCGCGATGGCCGGGCATTGCGCGAGGCGTTTTTCCGTCTCGTTCATCAGGCGCTTTTCGAGTTCCCATCGCGTCATGACACCCAGATCCGTCCGCCTTCGCTCCCCCGTCGTCGTCAGGCGCGAGCCGCGCCCCGACCGCCGCCGCGCCACGAACGCGGGCATCCTCGCATCGGACACGCTCGAAGCGCCGCTGCCGGGCTCGCTGCTGGTGCTGCTGAGCCGGCTCCATCGCGCCGAGACCAAGCCGGCGCGGGGGACCGAGCCCGCCGCCTGAAGGCGGCGGGAACTCCGGCCGCGCCCGGCCACTTCCTGTCCCGCACCTCCTGGCCCACATCGAGAAAGGATCGGTCGATGGTCGTGGTATCGAGCAAGATCTTCGAAGAGGGCAAAGTCGCCAAGGCGATGGGCAGGCCCGATTCGGCCAATCCCTACGAGGCGGGCTCGCAGGAGAGCCTGGATTGGCTCGAAGGCTTCACTGCCGACGAGCCCGAACCCTCGGCGGCCGGCCCGTCCGACGACTGAGCCCCGGGAGAGAGACTTCCGCGATCCCCGGACGATGACGGCGCTCGCCCGCGCGGGCTGGAAGCCGGCGTTGCGCGTGTCGGGCGCGCGTCCGGCAGAGCCGGCGCCGGGCCTGCTGCATCGACGGCGGCCCGGCACGACCAAGGATGCGAGCCGAGCGGGCGCGCCGAGTCCTTCCTCGGCTTCCTGCGAAGCCCGGCGGCGCGCCCGCTCTGCGAGCGACAGAGCTTCGTCGTGGCCGGGGCCGAGAAGCGCTCCTGAGGGGCGGGGAGGATCTCGCACCTTCCCACCCCTCATCGCTCGCAAAACGATCAGGTCGTCAGGGCGCGCTCCAACTCGCCCTTGGTCATCTTCGAGCGGCCGGGAATGTCCTGCTTGCGCGCCCGCTTCATCAGTTCGGACTTCGTCGCGCCGGCGTTTCCGCCCTTGTCCGACGTCTTGCCGGTCTTGCCGCCGGTCTTGCGGGCAGAAGCCGCTTTCTTCGCCACATCCGCAGGCTGCTTCGAGTGCTGCTTGCCCCTCGCGGAATCGGCGCGTTTCTTGGCGGTCGAACGGCTGTATTCCGTATCGGACAGCTTCTCCCGCGCTTTCTTGGGCAGGTAGCGCTCGCCGGTCTTGCCGCTTTCCCTCCCCGACTTGGTGTCCCACTCCTCGTCGGTCCATTGCTTGAGGTGGTTGTCGTCGGACTTCTTGCCGGCGTAGCCACCCCCCTCCTTCTTGTACTCGCTGGTGGCCATCTGCGCCTTGCGGGCGGACCACTGGCCGGGCTTGCCGCCCTTGGAAGATTCGGTGATCTCCTCTTTCACCTTCTCCCACAGCTTCGGATCGGTCTTCTTGGCGGTGCCTGACATCGGTTTCGCCTCCTGAGCGACATTCGGCTGTCAACAGGAGGCGTCATCGTGAGTTCCGGCCGCGCGGCTCCCGTCCACGGGAGGATGGGGCGCGACCGCGAGCGGCGACGGAGCGGCGTTGACAGGGGAAGACGAAGCTTCCACCTCCGCGCCACCGGAGAAGCGTCTCATCAAGCGTGCCCGATGCGGCCGGGAACGCTGAATACACCCTGTGTCAGACCGGCCCGGATCGGGGCCGATGCTAAGGAATCTGCGATGTCCGACGGCCTCAGCGCCCCGAAGGTGTTCATCGACGGAGAGGTCGGCACCACCGGTCTCGGCATCCGCGAGCGCCTGGAGCGCGAGGGCAGGGTGCGCCTCGTCAGCATTCCGATCGAGAGCCGCAAGGATGCGGGGGTGAAGCGGGCGATCCTCGAAGAGGTCGACCTTGCCGTGCTCTGCCTGCCCGACGACGCCTCCCGCGAGACCGCGGCGCTCGCCGACAGCCTGCCCGGAGGCGGCCCGAAGCTGCTCGATGCCAGCACCGCCCATCGCATCGCGCCGGGCTGGGCCTACGGCTTTGCCGAGATGACGCCGGATCAGGCCGAGGTGATCCGCGCCGCGCGCCGGGTCGCCAATCCCGGCTGTTATCCGACCGGGGCGATCGCGCTGCTGCGCCCGCTGGTGGAACGCGGCCTGATCCCGTCGGATCATCCCGTCAGCGTCAATGCCGTGAGCGGCTATAGCGGCGGCGGCCGCAGCATGATCGAGAGTTACGAACGCGGGGAGGGCGCCCCGTTCCAGCTCTACGGGCTCGGCTTCGGCCACAAGCACCTGCCGGAAATCGAAGCCTATAGCCGGCTCACCCGGCGGCCGATCTTCATCCCCTCCGTCGGTAACTTCCGGCAGGGGATGCTGGTCAGCATCCCGCTGCATCTCGGCGCCCTGCCCGGCAGCCCGAAGCCGGGCGATCTGGAGGATGCGCTGGCCGATTGGTACGCGAGCACCCCGCTGGTGAAGGTCGTACGCGGCGCGGAGGAGGGCGCCCACCGCGAACGCCTCGAACCGGAGGCCCTCAACGACACCGACCGGCTCGAACTGCGGGTGTTCGGCTCCGACAGCCACGGCCAAGCCGTGCTGGTCGGCCGTCTCGACAACCTCGGCAAGGGCGCATCGGGCGCGGCCGTGCAGAATCTCGGGCTCATGCTCGGGCTCGATTGACCCCTGGGCCGCTTCAGCCCCGATACGCTCTCGATAGGGGCTCGATGAAAACCTGGCACGTGCAGTCCGCGTGTGCCGGGACGGTGCCTGCAAAGCGATATCCGACCGGATGGTCGACGGACGCCCCGCGAAAGGTGGCGGCCGCCTTTCGGGGCCGGAGCGACATCCATCATGCGCGTCGCTCACCGTGCAGAGCCTATCCGGGACGAGCAACGAGTCCCTGCCGCACATGAGGAGACATCCGCTCTCCAAATGGATCGACGCGATGAGCCAGGCAGTCCACCTCACAAACATTGTCAGGCTGGCCTAGAGGCGCGCGCCACCGAAGCGAGCGCCAGTCATCTGCCAATCGACAGGAGGGGCCATCGGCTGTCGTCCGTCTTTTGACAATCGGCCTCTAGGAATTGGCCGGTGAAGGCTCCACCGCGTCGGCTGAGAACTGGCACAAGACGCTTTGGCGTGCCGGATATTTCCGGGCGGACCGGTCCGACCTCCGACAATCCACAGAAAATACGCACTCCTGCGGCAGGACGTCGCAATCAAAGCGTGACTTCCGCACTGCGCCCGGCGCGGTCGCACAAAGCCGGCAACTTTATCGTGCCCGCGGGGAAATCCGGTGACCATCTGGAATCTCAACTCTTTGAAACGTCGGCATTTTCTGAACTGGACCGCAGACTTTCTATCATTTGAAATATTTCTTTGAGATCGTCAGCGTCACCCTCAAGGTGGGCACAATCCTTTTTTCCCGAAGGCCGGGCTCGGCGTTTTTTCCATTCGATTTGCATAGAAACACACGCTACGCTCAGTTCTTCTCGACCTGACTGCGCTCGAATTCATCCGCGATGTCTTGCTCTGCCACGGTCCTGAGCTTACCGTCTTCGAGCTAAAGCCCCCTCATAGAAGATTGCGCCATGGAAACCAGTGAACAGGATGCGGAGACAGCCCGCCTCGTTACCCTCACGGCCGATGTCGTGTCTGCTTATGTCAGCAATAATCACGTTCAGAGCGCCGAGTTGCCGAAACTTCTCGGAGAAGTGCATGAAGCGATTCGGTCGGTCAGCCTGAGCGGCCGCCCCACCGCCGAGACCGGGCCGCCCAAGGCGACGCCGCAGGAAATCCGCAAGTCGATCAGCCACGACTTTCTGGTCAGCTTCGAGGACGGCAAGCCCTACAAGACGCTGCGCCGCCATCTCACCCTGCGTGGTCTTTCGCCGGAACAGTATCGGGCGAAATGGGGCCTCCCCAACGATTACCCCATGACCTCGGCGAGCTACTCGGAGCAGCGCTCCGAACTGGCGCGTGCGCTGGGCCTGGGTCAGCAGCGCCGCCGGATCGCTGAGCCGGAGGCGGAAGTCGCAGCGGCGCCCGAGCCGGTGGCCGCCGAGCCGGAACCCGCTGTGGAGAAGAAGCGCCGCGCTCCGCGCCGCAAGAAGGACGCTTAAGAGTACCTCACAAAACGGCTGGTCTCTGACCGTTCTCGCTCTGGCGATGACAGGACGGCGGGAGTCTTTTGAGAGACACTAGGCTAAGCGCGGATGTGCTTGGTTGAGGCGGGCTCGGCGGTGCCGGGCCCGCGCCGCGTTCGATGGCGCCCGGCGCCGGGATGAGGTGTCGATCTCGGAGGAGCCGCGCTGCGCTCGGCTCCGTCAGCGCGGCCTCCGCGCGCTCCGCATCGCGATGCCGTGGGCGTGACGCGCCGCCAGGACGAGCAGACGATCTCGATAAACGCTTAATCCGTAGGCAGCACTGCCGACTGCCCTGCGTTCAGATCGGTTGATCGATCGGTGTCGAGCCGGCAAAACGCCCAATTGGAGGGCGTTTTGCCGATGCTTTGGGCACATAAACGGATCGCGATCGATGACATCCGTTCGGTCGAACTTCTGTTTCGCGAACAGGCCGTCTCCTTCGACCGCACGCGGCAAATGCTTCTCGTCAGCGTGGTCGAGCATGGGTCGGTGATTCGTGTCTGGGTCTGCGTTCCCGAGATCGAGCTCTTGACGCCCTATTACGGATTCAGGCTGTGTACCCGGGCCGACCTTCCCCTGGCGCCGACACTCGTCGCCGGCTGCCCCGAACAGTTCGGTCGCCTCTTCGAGGGGTAGCGCATCCTCCCGGACGATGAATCCCGGCTTTTCTCAGGTGGGAGGCCGGATGGCGAGCGTCACAAAGTTCGCCGCGTCGGGGTGAGCCGAACGCCGGGAGCGGGGCGCTCCAAGAGAACCTCCCGGCGGAAGCGCACCAGCCGGGCCGGGCGCCCGGCATTGCCGCTGGTGAGCGTCTCGGTTTCCTCGACGAGTCCCTGCTGCGCCACGAGGCGGCGGAAGTTCTGCTTGTGCAGCCGGGTGCCCGAGAGCGCCTCGACCGTGCGTTGAAGCTGAAGCAGGGTGAAGGCCGGCGGCATCAACTCGAACACCACCGGGCGATACTTGATCTTGCCGCGCAGGCGGCCGATTGCCGTGGCAAGCACCCGGCGATGGTCGTGGGCCATCGGCTGGCCGGTGATTGCGAGGTCGTCGGGCACGGCGGCGCCGTTCTGGCCGTTGGCTTCAGGGATAAGCCCGGCCTCGAACAGTAATTCGTAGCGCTCCAGAACCCGCTCCTCGTTCCAGGCGCCGCCGATCCCGAAACTGAGACCGACCCGGTCCTCGCGCATGCGCCGGAGCTTCGGATCCGAGGCGGCGGCGACCCAAGCCATCAGGCGCGGCTCGATCTCGGCAAGCGCCGGGGGCCGGCCCTCGCGGAAATCCTCCCACGGCAGGTAGCGGTACCAATTGCGCCACGCGGCTTCCGCAAGGCCCGCCGGGCGCAGCTCGCGCACCAGGGCGAGATAGGCCACCGAGAGCAGGTGCACGTCGTGCTGCCCGCCCTCCCGGTCGCGGTCGCCGAAGGTGTAGAGCTGCTCGACATAACCGAGGCGCTGATGCGTCTGCTGCTCGACCCAGGCGCGAAGACCTCGCTCCAGGGTGGCGTGCTCGGGCACCAGCGGCCCGGCGGGCAGGGCGGTCTCCCGCCCCTCGGCCTGTCCCCCGACCTGCACGGTGAGCGCGCGCGGCTCGCCGTCCGTCGCCGCGACGATGACGGCAACGAGCCCCACCGAGGAAGCGCTGGCGGCGCGCGTCCCCTTGTCCGCCGTGGCGGCGATCACACCCAGTTCGGCCGTGCTCATGCGTTCGTCGGCCTTCAGCCCTCTCCTCGGGCATCCCGTTGGCGGTGGAAGCGGTTCCGGTCCGCATTCCGGTCTTGCCGGATCGGCCCCGGCACCGTCAACGGAACCTCCGGCCTCATCCCTGGCAATCGAAGAGGATCAACCCCGGTTCTTTGCTGGCCTCGGTCGCCGGCGCCCGCCTTCGCGGGCTTCCGCGTCCGCTCCGCTCGGTGTCTTTCAAGACCGAAGCCCTGAAAGGCCCGCGCCGCGCGGCGTTCTTCGCGCGATGGCCCTGCGGCCCCATCTGCAGGATTCCGCAGGAGCGTGCTGCGGCGGTCGCCGGCACGGTCGCCGCGCCAGACCGATCCTGCTAGATCGAAAGGCGAATTCATCGAAGGAAGCGGGCATGGGCAGTGGAACAGGACTCGGTTTGTCCCGGCCGTCGGCGGGCGTCGCCGTGGACCTGCGCCTCTACGGCATCCTCGATGTCGGCGTACTGGGCGGCGATGCCAACGCGCTTGCCACCCTGGCAGCGGAGGCGGTGGCCGGTGGCGCCACCCTGCTTCAGTACCGCGACAAGGATATGACCGACGCCCGTGCGGCCCTCGCACGGATCCGGGCGATCCATGCGGCCCTCGCCGGCCGTGCGCCGCTCCTCGTCAACGACCGGGTCGATCTCGCGCTGGCCGCCGGCGTCGAGGGCGTGCATCTCGGCCAGTCGGATCTCCACCCGGAGAACGCACGCCGCCTGCTCGGCCCGCGCGCCATTATCGGGCTCACCGTGAAGACCGGCGCCCAGGCCGACGAACTCTACCGGCTTCCCATCGACTACGCTTGCATCGGCGGCGTGTTCGCGACCACCAGCAAGGACAACCCCGACCCGCCGGTCGGGCTCGATGGGTTGCAGCGGATCGTGTTCCGCGCCCGGCTCGCCCGCGGCCAGTCCCTGCCGCTCGGCGCGATTGCCGGGATCGACGCCAGCAACACCGCCTCCGTCATCCGGGCCGGTGCCGACGGGGTGGCGCTGATCGGCGCCCTGTTCAAGGGCGGTGCGACTGAAGCCAAGGCGCGGGATCTGCTTGCACGGGTCGATGAGGCGCTGAGCCAGCGCGGAAGCACGGGCACGCGTTAAGTGTCTCTCACAAAACGCCCGCTGCGCCGCCGTGCCCGGAACGGAGACGATCGGTCATCGGGAGTTTTGTGAGGCACGAGAGCATCGCCCCGCAAGGTGGTTGCCGGCTTTCGGAAAAAATATGATGCGAAAACAAGAGCCTAAAGCATCGCCTTGGATCAGGTATCCAGGACGATGCTTTAAGGCCAGAAGAAGCGGACCACCGAAAAAACAGACGAGGGAAGACGCCCATGACCGCCATCGCCCTGACCATCGCCGGCTCGGATTCGAGCGGGGGCGCCGGCATCCAGGCCGACCTCAAGACCTTCGCGGCGCTGCGCGTCTACGGCGCCAGCGTCATCACGGCGCTCACGGCCCAGAACACCCGCGGGGTGCAGGCGATCCACGACGTGCCCGCCGATTTCGTGGCCGCGCAGATCGACTCGGTGTTCTCCGACCTCGCGGTCGGGGCGGTGAAGATCGGCATGCTCTCGCGGCCCGAGACCATCCGGGCGGTGGCCGAGGGCCTGCGGCGGCACGCGCCCGGTATCCCGGTGGTGCTCGACCCGGTGATGGTGGCCACGAGCGGCGACCGGCTGATCTCGCAGGAAGCCGTCGAGATCCTGCGCATCGAGTTGATGCCGCTGGCCACCGTCGTCACCCCCAACCTGCCCGAAGCCGCGACCCTGCTCGACGAGGAGGAAGCGGGACACGAGAACGAGGCCGTGGCGCAGGGACGGCGGCTGCTGGCGCGCGGCGCACGGGCGGTGATCATCAAGGGCGGCCACGGCGAGGGCCGCGAGAGCGTCGATCACCTGATCGCCGCGGACGGGACCCTGCGCCGGTTCGCGGCTCCGCGCATCGAGACCCGCAACAGCCACGGCACCGGCTGCACCCTCTCGGCGGCGGTGGCGGCGGGGCTCGCCCGCGGCCAGGGCCTCGCCGAGGCGGTGGGGGGCGCAAAGACCTACGTCACAGGCGCGATCCGCGCGGCGGACACAGTGCCGGTCGGCCATGGCCACGGCCCGCTCCACCACTTTTTCGCGCTCTGGCAATAGGCGCCGGGCTCAGCGGAATCAGCCCTTTTCCGGCTTTTGCGTTTGACAGACCAAACGCTCGTTCGGATAACGGAACGCCTTTCGGTGCCCCGCACAAGATTTCGTGATCCGATCTGCCCGCGAGGGTGTTTCCGGCGCGTGAACGGCTTGTCAGGCACTTTCAGCGGACCGACGTGATGCAAGACATAGCGGCAAGCCTCGAGCGTGGACGGCCGAAGGATCTCGTCAGTGGCGCCCAGGTGCTTTCGGGCCAGCTCGGCAAGACGATCCAACGGCTGCGCAAGGCCTACAATCTCTCTCTCTCCGAACTCGCCGAGCAATCGGGTGTGGCGAAGTCGATCATCAGCCAGATCGAGCGCAACGAAACCAATCCGACGCTGGCGACGATCTGGCGGTTGAGCCAGGCGCTCGACGTGTCGATCGAGCGGGTGCTCGCCACCTCCGACGAGGAACCCTTCATCGAGCGCTTCTCGCGCGCCGACACGCCGCGGCTGGTCTCCGACGACGGCCGGGTGCGCCTTGCCATCATCGGCTGGATCAAGACCGTCGAGTGGCTGCAATGGTACGACGTGACCGCCGATGCCGGCGGGGTGCTCGAATCCGACGCGCACCAGCGCGGCTCGGTCGAGTCGCTGTCGGTGCTGGAGGGCAGCTTCGAGGTGGATGTGGCCGGCGAGGTGCAGCGGGCCAATGCGGGGGAGACCCTGCGCTACCGCTGCGACCGCCCCCACAGCATCCGCTGCCTCGGCGACGGGCCCGGCCGCGCGACCATGGTCGTCATCATGAAGGCTGCCGTGATGGAATGATCCGGCGCGCGCCGCTCCTTCGGGGTCGCGGCATTTTATGAAAAAGGCCCCCGTCGCTGGCGAGCGACGGGGGCCTTTTTCATGGGGCACTCTGGTCGATCGGGCCTTGCGGCGGGCTCGGTGATACCGAACCCGCCTCATCCGCCTGCCGGCCTCAGCCCTCGTCGAACCGGCCGCTGGCATGGGCGAGCATGGTGTAGACCTTGCCCGTCTCGGAGGTGAGGTAGGCGTCCGCGCGCTTGGTGTCGCGGTCGTTCTTCGTCACCTCGCCGAGCAGACGCTCGAACTCGCCGACATAGCGATCGACCGTGCGGCGGAACTCGGCATCCGCCCGGTAGCGGCGCTGGATCTGCTCGAAGGTCTGGCGCCCCTGGACGGTGTAGAGGCGGCCGTCGAACAGGTTGGTGTCGCCCTGGCGGTAGCGCTGCCAGAACTCGACCGAGGCCTGATGATCCACCATCCGGGCGATGTCGGTCGAGATCGCATCGAGCGAGATCCGCTCCACCGGTCCCTTCGCCTCGGGCGCGGCGGCCGGAGCCGGGGCGGGGACCGCCTCGGCGCCGTCGTCGTCGAGCGAGGCGCGGGTCAGGAGATCGGACAGCCAGCCGCGGTTGTCGCGGGTGCCGGGCCGCCCCTGGACCGGACCGGGGACAGCGGCCGGGCTCGCCGGACGCACGGGAGCCGCCGGCTGTGACCGGCCCGCCGTCGGGGCCGCATTGCGGACCGGCGCAGGCGCGGAGACCGGAGCGGGCACGGCCGCCGACGCCGACGCCGCGCGGCCGGCCTCGGCCGTGCGGCGCTGCTCGGCTCCGCGGGCCTGCGCCGCCGGCTGGGCGACATCGACCGAGCGGTTCGAGCGGGCCACCAGGGCGGACAGCTCGTTCAGCGCGTCGATCTGTTCGGCCACGACGCGGCGCATCTCGCTCGTGGCATCCTGCGTCTCGCGGGGCAGGTCGAGAACGCCGCGCTGCAGGTCGGCGCGGGTGGCGTCGAGTTCGCGGCGGATCTCGGCGGCCATCGCGTTCATCCGCGTGACCGAGTCGCCGAACTGGCCGGAAGCGGCGGCGAAGCTCTGCATCATCTTGGCGGACGCCTCCTCGATGGCGCGACGCACCGCTTCCGCCGTGCGGGCGCTCTCGGCGTCCGCGCCGCTGCGCAGGCGCTCGAAGTCGCCCGCCACGGCGGTCCCGGCCTCGCGGGCCACGCGGGCGACGCTCTCGCTGAGCTCGCGGGCGCGGGCCTCGGCCGCACGCAGCGTCTCCTCGATCACGCTGCCGAAGCGGCCGGTCTGGGCCTCGATGGCCTGGCTGCGCTCTTCGAGGCGGGACAGCACCGCCTCGACCACGGCCTGCCGGCTCGACAGGCTCTCGGCGAGCCGGCCCTCCACCACTTCCAAGTTGCCGGCGGCGGCTTCGAGCGCGCCGACATGGGTGCCGGTTCGCTCCACCAGCGCCTTGCCGCGGGTGTCCAGGGTCTCGGCAAGGCTCGACGCCTGGGCGAGCGCCCCCTGCGAGGCTTCGCGGAGCGCCACGACCTGGGTCGAGACCCGGTCGGAGGCCTGCGCCGTGTCGGCGGCGATCCGGTCGAGGGCCGACTGGATCTGCTCGACGCGAGCCGCGAGCCCTTGCTCGATGGCACCGAGGTTCTCCGAGGCGCCGCCGACGAGCTCCTTCAGCCCGTCATTGGCGTTCTCGATCCGGCTGAGGAAGCCGGCAACGTCGCGGCGGACCCGCTCATGCGCCTGGGCGACGGTGTCGGCGGAAGCCGCCGCGCCCTCGTCCAGCGCGACGCGCAGGGCCTTGGCCGACTCGACGGTGCGGACGACGATGGCGTCGGTGCGCTCGCGCAGGGCCTCGACCAGCGGTGCACCCTTGTCGGCGATGAGCCGGTCGAGGGCCTGCTCCCGCTCGGCCAGCGCGTCGGCCAGGGCCACGGCCGGCCCGTCGATCATGCGGGCCAGCGCGCCGTTGCGCTGATCCATCGTCTCGGCCAGCGCGTCGGCGCGGGCCTGGACCTCGGCCGCGTGACGGCGGGCGCGCTCCTCCAGCATCCGGCCCATCTGGGCGATGCCGTCGTCCACGAGCGCCGCGTAGGCGTTCTGGCGCTCGTCGAAGGTCTCCGCCAGGGCGGCCTGCCGTTCGGCACGCTCGTCCAGGGCCGCGACCATCCGGGCGGTGCCGCCGTCGATGAGCGCCGCGTAGGCCTCCTTCTGGCGGTCGAACGCCTCGGCCAGGACCGCGTGGCGGCGGGCCCGTTCTTCCAGTGCGGCGACCATGCGGGCAGTGCCCTGCTCGATCAGGGTGGCATAGGCGTCCCGCTGCCCGTCGAACGCCTCGGTGAGGGCGGCCTGCCGCTGGGCCCGCTCGTCGAGAGCCGCGACCATACGGGCGGTGCCCTCCTCGATCACGCTCGCATAGGCATCCCGCTGCCCGTCGAGGGTCTCGGCGAAGGCGGCCTGCCGCTGGGCCCGCTCGTCGAGAGCCGCAACCATACGGGCGGTGCCCTCCTCGATCAGCGCCGCGACGGCCCGCTGACGCTCCTCCACCGTCTCCGCCTGCGCGGCGTGGCGGCGCGCCCGCTCTTCGAGCGCGGCGACCATGCGGGCGGTGCCCTGCTCGATCACGCTCGCATAGGATTCCCGCTGGCCGTCGAAGGCCTCAGCGAACGCGGCCTGCTGCCGGGCGCGCTCGTCCAGCGTCGCCGCGATCCGGGCGGTCCCCTCTTCGATCAAGGCAGCGACAGTCTTCTGGCGCTCCTCGACCGTCTCGAACTGGGCCGCGTGCTGGCGTGCGCGCTCATCGAGCGTCGCGACCATGCGGGCCGTGCCTCCGTCGATCTGCGCACTGTAAGCGTCCTGGCGCTCGTCGAAGGCATCGGCCAGTGCGTTGGCGCGGTTCGCCACCACGGTGGCGAAGGCGCGCAGGCGGGCGTCGATGCGAGCGGTGAAGTCCTCGCTGCGGGCCTCGACGGTCTGCGACAGGGTGGCCGCCTGGTTCTCCACGAGCCGGGCGAACTCACCGCCGCGGCTCTCGACGAGCCCGTCGAGACTCCGCATCCGCTCGTCGAATACCGTCGCCAGCGCCTGGGTCTGGGTCTCGAGACGTCCGGTCAGCGCCGTCGAGCGCTCATCGACCAGGGCACCGAGGGTGGCGTGGATCTCGTCGAACAGGGCGCGCAGCTCCTGCGACCGCCTCTCGACGGTCTGCGCGACCTGCTGGCCGCGCCCATCCACGATGTCGCCGAGAACGCCGAGGCGCTCGTCGAACAGGTGGGCGAGACCCCGTGTGCGGGCATCGACCTCGCCGGCCGCGCGGCCGATGCCGCCTTCCAGCGTCTCGACGAACAGGCGCGCGCCCTCGGTCAGCGCTGTTTGAAGCGGCAGGATGCGGCCCTGGAAGCCCTCGTCGAGGCGGCCGGCATGGCCGTCGAGCAGCCCGCGGATTTCAGACGTGCGGTGGTCGAGGATGTCCTGAACCGTGCGGGCCCGCTCCTCCAGGGTCGTGCGCAGATCGTCGCTGCGGGCATCGAGCATGGCGCGGATCTCGCCCGCGCGGCTGTCGAGGAGATCCTGCACCGTGCGGGCCGGCTCCTCCAGGGCGGCGCGCAAGGCGCCGAGCCCGGTCTCGAACTCGCCGCGGACATGGCCGGCGCTGCCATCCACGAGGCCGCGCAGCTCGCCGGTACGGCTGTCGAGGGTGTTGCGGATCTCGTCGCTGCGATTGTCGAGCAGCTCGCGCACCATGCGGATGCGCTCTTCGAGCGTCGTATCGAGGGTGCCGAGGCTCGCCTCGAACGCGTTGCGCACCCGTCCGGCACCGCCCTCCATCAGGCCGCGCAGGTCGTCGGTGCGGTGATCGAAGGTGTCGCGGATCTCGTTGCTGCGGGCGTCGAGCAGGTCGCGCACCGTGCGCAGGCGCTCTTCCAGCACCGTCTCGAAGGCGCCGAGGCCCGATTCGAGCTCGCCGCGCACGCGGCCGGCACTGCCCTCCATCAGGCCGCGCAGATCGTCCGCGCGGCTGTCGAGCAGGGTGCGGATCTCGCCGGCCTGGGTCTCGAAGGCGTGGCCGAGGCGGCCGGTGCCCTCGCCGAGCAGGCCGTCGACCTGCCCCATGAGGTCGCGCAGGGTCGCGAGCAGGGCGGTGCCGCGGCGGTCGAGCAGGGCGCCGAGCGAAGCGCCGCCCTGTTCCAGGGCCTGGGTGATGTCGGAGAGGCGTCCCTCAAGCCCTTCGACGGCCACGCGGCCACGCTGGTCGAGGTCGGCGGCGAGCGCGCCGCCGCGCTCGTCGAACAGGTGGTTGAGGCTCTCGGCCCGCTCGTCGAACAGGCGGGCGATGGCCTCGACATGACCGCCCAGCGCCTCGACGGCGAGGCCGCTGCGGCGCTCCAGCAGGGCGACGAGGTCGCGGATGCGGCCGGTCAGCTCGCCGTCGATGGTGCGGGTGCGGCTCTCGATCAGGCGCACCGCTTCGAGCGCCTGGATGCCGAAGGATTCGTCGAGGTGGCGGGTGCGCTCCTCCAGCGTGCCGCTGAGGGCGTCGAGGCGCGCGACCACGCCGGTATCGAGGCGCTCGGCGCCCTCGTCGAGGCGGCGGGCGAGATCCTGGGTCGTGCGCTCGAGCCGCTCGGCGATCTCGGCCGCTCGGGCGGCGAGAACGTCGCCCACGGAGCGGCCGCGGGCCGCGATGTCCTGCGCGGAGCCTTCGATGCGCCGGTCGAGGGCGTCAGTGAGGATGCGGTTGCCCTCATCCAGCGTGCGGGCGATCTCGGAGCTGCGCAGCACCAGCGCCTCGTTGAGGGCGTTGGCGCGGGCACCCAGCCGCGTGTCGACATGGCCGACGAGGGCCGCGAAGCTCTCGCCGATCTCGGCGGCGCGGCGGGCCGAGAGGGATTCCATCTCGCCGATGCGGGCCTCGACGGTCTCGCTGGCGAGGCGGGCACGCTCGGCCAGGGAATCGGCCAGGGCATTGCCCTGCACGGCGATGATCCGGTCGATCTCGGTGAGGCGCGAATCCAGGGTGTCGCCGAGCGTCTGCGCGTTGCCGGCGATCCGGTCGGCGAGGATGTCGCCGCGGGCGATGGTCTCCTGAAGGGCGGCGAGCCGGTTGCCCAGAGCCTCCTCCACCGCGCGGGTGCGGCTGTCGGCGGTCTCGACGAAGGCGGCATGGCTCCGGTGCAGGGTGTCGCCGACCTGCGATACGTGGCCGGCAATGGCGAGCACGACCTCGCGGCCGGCGCCTTCGAGGCGGGCCTGAGCCTCGTCGGACTGGCTGGCGATGAGCGCGGCGGCGCCGCGGCCGTGGCGGCCGAAGCTGTCCTCCAGGGTTCCCAGACGGGTCTCCAGCTCGGTGCCGACGCCCTCTGCGGTGCGCGACAGCGCCTGCGTCGTGGCCTCGCCGCGGGCGGCAACCTCGTCGCCGAGCCGGCGCAGCGTCTCGCGCAGGGCCTCGAGGGCGCTCTCGGTGCGGTCGCCGACCTCGCCGCCGGCCTGTTCGGCGGCACGGGCGAGGGAAGCGGTGGCCTCGGCGCTGCGGGCCGACAGTTCGTCGCCGATCTGGGCCAGGGCGTCGCGCAGGCTGCGCAGCGACGCCTCGGTGCGGCTGTTGACCTCGCCGCCGGCCTGCTCGGCCGCGCGGGCCAGGGCCGCACTGGTCTCGGCGCCGCGGGCGGACAGCTCCTCGCCGATCCGGCCGAGCGTCTCATGCAGGCTCCGCAGCGATTCCTCGGTGCGCGCACCGACTTCGCCGCCGACCCGCTCGGCGGTCCGCGCCAGCGCGTCCGTGAGCTCGGCGCTGCGGCCGTCGATCTCGTTCTGCACCTGCCGCAACAGGTCGCGCAGGCCCTGCGCCGACTGGTCGGCACGGCTGCCGATCTCGCCGCCGGCCTGAGCCGCCGCCAGCGACAGGGCGACGCTGGCCTCCGAGCCGCGCACGGAGATCTCGTCGGCCACCTGCCGCAGGAGATCCTGAAGCGCGTGCATCGACTGGTCGGTGCGGTTGCCGATCTCGCCACCGGCATGGGCGGTGGCAAGCGCCAGGGCGCCGGTCGCCTCGGCGCTGCGGGCCGACAGCTCGTCGGCCATCCGCTGGATCGCGGCATGAAGGGCCTGCGACGCGCTCTCGCTGCGGCTGCCCAGCTCACCCCCGACGCGGTCGGCGGCGGCCTGGAACCGGCCCACCACCTCGTCCGAACGGCTCTCGACAGCGGCGGCGGCCTCGTCGGCCGCGCGGCGCAGCGCCGCCGCGGCTTCGGCGAAGCGGGTGGTGACGACGGCGCTCTGCGCCTGCGCGGCCCCCGAGGTCTCCTCGGCAACGTGCAGCATCCGCGCGGTCGATTCCACGGCGCGCTCGGCGAGCAGGCCGCTCATGGCCTCGGCGGCCTCGCGCAGACGGCGCTCCAGCGCTTCAACGCTCGCGCCGACGGACGCGGCCGCGGTCTCGGCGTTGCGGCGGATACCTTCCTGGGCAGCGCCGGTGCGGGCATCGAGATCCTGGCCCAGACGGGCCACGGTCTCGCCCAGGCTCTCGGCGGTGCCGTTCGCATTCGCGGCGAAGGAGGCGCCGAGCCCGGCCAGAGCCTGCTCGACGGTGGCGGCGGCCTGCGCCGCGCGCTCGGTCATCAGCCCGACGACACGATCGCCCGCCATGTCGAGGTTCGAGGCCAGCGCCCCGCCCTGGACGGCGATGACATCATCGACGCGGGACGCCGCCGCCTCGATGCGGGCGGCGAATTCGAGACCGCGGCCGTCCATGGTCTCGGCCGCGCGGGTGGCGGATGCCAGGAACGCGTCGCGGACCCGGTCGATGCGGGTGGAGAAGTCGTCGGCGACGCTGCCGGCGGCAAGCGCCAGGGCGGCCTGCGCGTCACGCCCGCGGCCCTCGATCAGCTCGGAGACGCCGGTGCCGGCGGCCTCGATCTCGGTCTGCAGCGAGGCGCCGCGAACGGCGATGTCCTCGGAGATCGCCGCGCCGGTGGCGGCGAAGGTGCGGCTCAACCCCTCGCCGGTCTCGGCGAAGCGGGCGGTGATCGCGCCGCCGGTCTGGGCGAAGCGCTCGGTCAGCTCGGTCCCGCGCGACAGGAAGGCCTCCTCCAGGCCCTTCGTCGAGCGCTCGAAGGTCTCGCGCACGGCGCCGCCCTGGCGGTCCAGCGCCTCGATCAGGCCGGTGCCGGTCTCGGACAGGGATTGGGCGACGGCGCCCGCATTGTCGGCCAGCGTGCGGGTGAGCGCCCCGCCGGTGCGCTCGAACGCCTGCGTCACCTCGTCGGCGCGCTGCTGCAGCGCGCTGGTGAGGGTGGTGCCGATCTCCTCCAGGCCGCCGCGCACGCCTTCGCTGGTGGCGGTGAGCTGGCGGACGAGGTCGTCGCCGCGGGTCGAGACGTTGCCGACCACCCGTTCGCCGACCTCGCCGAGCGCTTCGGTGATCGCGGTGCCGCGGGCGTCGAGCGCCCCGGTCACCCGCTCGCCCGCGCCGTTGATGGCGGCCACGATGCGCTCGGCCGCGCCCTCCAGCTCGCTCGACAGGTTCTCGTGCGAGCCGGCGATCGCCCCGCGCACCCGGTCGGCGCTGCCGACGATGGACTCACGCTGGGCAATCAGCTCATCGACGAGGCTGCGGATGCGGATTTCGTTGTCGGAATAGGCGCGCTCCAGGGTCGAGATCTCGCCGCGCACCAGCGTTTCGAGTTCGCCCGCGCGGGCCAGCGCCCGCTCCACACCGTCGCCGACGGCAGCGACTTCACGGCGAACGGTCTGCGACATGGTCAGCACCGCGTCGGTCGAGAAGCTCTCCGGCTCGGCCAGCCGGATCGCGACCTCGCCGACGGCGCGGGCGACGAGGCGCATCTCGTGGGCGCGCACGGCCAGCATCGCCGTGATGAGGAACAGCACGATCGGCCCGGCAATGGCGGTGGCCACCACCGCCGCCTGAAGCGCGGTGAGCCCGGTGATGAACGTCTTCAGATCGCCGCCGGATTGGTTCCAGGCGAGCGCCACGAGGCCGTTGAGCCACAGGAACGAGGCGATGGCCGCGACGAGGTACGGCTTGCGCGAGGGCCGCACCCGGAGCGTCTGCTGAAGGATTCCGATGTTCTGGCGGTCGTCGTTGGCGACCAGCGAGCGGTCGGGCGGCAGAAGCCCGCCCTCGCGGCGCGAGCGCCCCCGCTCGGGCAGCGGCAGATCGGACGCGGAGGGATCGATGTCGAGGGTCGGGGTGCGGCGTCCCCCGGCCTCGGAGAACGGATCGGCCAGCGGATCGCCGTCGCCGACATCGGGCAGCCGCGGCTCGACGCGGGCGGTGTCGCCCGGCGCCGGAATGTCCAGATTCAAAGCCTGCTCGATCGCGGAGAGGGCCGCCTCTGCCGGATCCTTCAGCTTCTTCTCGGTGGCCATGCAACCCTCGTACGCATCGCCGTCCATTGCAGAGCTCGCGCCCTCCGCAATGGAGACGGATTTACCCGACGTCTCACGGGATCTTAGTCCCTCGGATGATGCCCCCGATACCCGATCGGCCCGGCGCACCCAAGAAACCTTAACGGAATGGTTACCAAGCCGGGTCCCGTGATCCGGCATTCGCCCCAAGTTCTGACGCTTGCAGCCTTAAACGGGTACGCCCCTTGCCGCCCTGCGCTGTGGATAGCCGGCGCCGCCCACAGGCAGGTCGCCGCGCCGAGCGCCTTTTCCCAGAACCGCGTGGATGGAGTGGCCGTTTCATCCCGCGCAACGATGATCAACCCGACGATGAGGACGGACGTGGACCTCGAGAACAAGCTCGCCCCTCTGCTGGATCACGCTCACCTCGATGCGCAGACCTTCGGCGATGCCGACCTCGCCCGGGAGGTGCTGAGCCTGTTCGAGGATCAGTGCCGCCGGCTCCTGCCCGCGATGGCGGAGGCGAGCCGTCCGGCGGAGGAACGGGCCGATCTCGCCCATACGCTCAAGGGTGCGGCGCTCGGCGTCGGGGCGATGCGGGTGGCCGAGGGGAGCACGGCCGTCGAAACCGGGTTTCGCACGGTTGGTGCGGCCGATCTCGAAGGGTTGCGGAGCGCCGTCGCCGAGACGCTGGAGGCGCTCGCCGCCCGCGGCCGGGAGATGTGAGCGGCCGCCTGTCAGGCGCGCTCCCTGCCCGCGGCGTAAGACCGCCGCCGCATCGTCCCCACCGCTCGGCGATCGGACGCGCGGCATCCGCACCGGCGGCGCGACGGAAAAGCGTCGGCTTCCCGCTTGCTTTCTCACTCCGCCGCCCGCAAGCAGGCGCCACGCCGCCCCTGAAGGATCGCAGGCGGACGCCGACACGTCCCGGAGCAAGGTATGCCCAAGATCACCTTCGTCGATCACGCCGGCACGGCCCGCACGATCGACGGCGAGGTTGGCTCGACCGTCATGGAAACGGCGATCCGCAACAATGTTCCGGGGATCGATGCCGAGTGCGGCGGAGCCTGCGCCTGCGCCACCTGCCATGTCTATGTGGACGGGGAATGGGCCGACAAGGTCGGGCCGGCCGAGCCGATGGAGCAGGACATGCTCGATTTCGCCTCGGACGTGCGCGCGACCTCGCGCCTGTGCTGCCAGATCCGCGTGACGCCGGAACTCGACGGCCTCATCGTGACGACCCCGGCCCGCCAGGGCTGAGGCGACGCCGCGCGGGGCCGGCCTCGCTCCGGGCGAACGCGCCGCGCGCGTCCTGCTGATGAACGCCGCCCGATGCCGGACACGCTGCTGCTCGGCCTCTCGCTCTGCGGCGCCGACCACACCGAGGCACGGTTCCAACCCGAGCATGTCCTGATCGGCTGCCTCGACGGGCTCCCGCCGCCGGGCGTCCTCGTCGCGGCCCTGTCGTCGGAAAGCGCTTTAGCGCAGCAGCGCCCGCATTGCCCCGTCCAACCCTTCGAGCGTCAGCGGGAACATCCGGTCCGCGAAGATCCGGCGGACCATGCCGATCGAGTGGGTGTGGGCCCAGTGCTCGGCCGGAATCGGGTTGAGCCAGACCGCCTTCGGGAAATGATCGAGAACACGGCCGAGCCAGACCTCGCCCGCCTCCTCGTTCCAATGCTCCACCGAACCGCCGGGATGGGCGATCTCGTAGGGACTCATGGAGGCGTCGCCCACGAACACCACGCGGTAGTCGCAGGGATAGGTGCGGATCACGTCGAGGAGCGGGATACGCTCATCGTGGCGGCGATGATTTTCCGTCCACACCGCCTCGTAGGGGCAGTTGTGGAAGTAGAAATGCGCGAAGTGCTTGAACTCGGAGCGCGCCGCCGAGAACAGCTCCTCGGCCAGCTCCACGTGCCAGTCCATCGAACCGCCGACATCGAGAAAGAGCAGCACCTTCACGGCGTTGCGCCGCTCCGGGCGCAGCCTCACGTCGATGAAGCCCTTGCGGGCGCTCTCGCGGATGGTGCCGTCGAGGTCGAGTTCGTCGGCCGCCCCCGTGCGGGCGAAGCGGCGCAGGCGGCGGAGCGCCACCCGCATCGATCGGGTGCCGAGTTCGCGTGAATCGTCGAGATCCCTGAACTCGCGTCGGTCCCAGACCTTGACCGCACGGAACTTGCGGTTGCCGTCCTGGCCGATGCGGATTCCCTCCGGATTGTAGCCGTAGGCACCGAAGGGCGAGGTGCCCCCGGTTCCGATCCATTTCGACCCGCCCTGATGACGCTCCTTCTGTTCGGCAAGGCGCTGTTTCAACGTCTCGAACAGCTTGTCCCAGCCCAGGGCCCTCAACTCGGCCTTCTCATCCTCGGTGAGATGCTTCTCCGCGAGCTTGCGCAGCCATTCCTCGGGGATGGCAGCGGGTTCGACCGCCCCGCCCAGCGTTTCCAGGCCCTTGAAGACGGAGGCGAACACCCGGTCGAACCGATCGAGGTTCGACTCGTCCTTCACCAGCACGGTGCGGGCGAGGAAGTAGAATTCCTCCACCCGCTTGTCCGCGAGGTCGCTCTCCATCGCCTGGAGCAGCGTGAGATACTCGCGCAAGGACACCGGCACGCGGGCCTCGCGCAGGCCCGTGAAGAATTGGAGCAGCATGAGGCCTAAACGCCCGAGCCCGGCCCGCAGGTCAAGCCGATGCCGGGCTCGAGCCAAGCCGCAGGCGTCGAACAGCCGAGCTTGAGAGCCTTCGACTCCTGTGGACAGTGCCGTTTTCCCGTGGATATCGCCCGGCACCACCTTTGAGCGTGAGGAATAACCGTCATCTCGGCGGAACTAAGGTGCCTTCGCACAATGCAGGATGCGTCCGTGACTTGACGATTGGAAGGACTCCATGCCCGTGGTCTTGCGATCCCTGAGCGATTTCAAGAAATTCCTCCGCAAACCCGGAGCGACCCTTCAGATCGTCCAGAACACCTTCGTCGATCGCCAGGACGCGGAGTCCCGCGCCGCTTATCGCCGCAAGGGCCTCTACGAGCCGCGAACCCTCCGGGCGATATCGAAGAAGGCCGCCGTGTTCGACGTGAAGGGCCACGAAACCACCGTGTGGCTCTACTGGGATCGCGGCACACGACACTGGCGCTTCTCCGGCGATACCGTCACGGTCCCGCTCAACGCCGCCCTCGGACCGCCTGACGCGGTGGTCTATCGCTGCACTCTTCCTCAGCCGAGCGGGCAACGCCGTTCCGCCAGCGAGCGCGGCGACGATGAGGCCATGCTACCGGGCCTGTAACAGCAGGCTCCGACCGATACAGTTCGGCCGTCAGGGTGGGGCGAACCATCCGGGACCTGCCGTCATCCACGAAAGCCGGCCGGCTCGACCTGCAGAGACCGGCGGTCAGCTCGGACTGACCTATCACACTTTGTTGAACGGACGAATCAAGCGCCCTTCATCGTGTGATTGATCAAACCTCAGCTTGCGCGCACCACCTGGAGAGATCCCAAACTGCTGTCTGATCCGGACTGATCGTTCGCAATAGCAGCCAGATCGTGGTTTTTCTCGATTTTGCAGTCGTTTTCCGTGAAAATGGCTAGAACCGGACTTGAATCTTTTGCAAATCCTTTTAGCTCACAAGAACGAGGGGAAAACAGGATCAGGTACAATGTCGGAAACAAATCAGGTCTCGCAATACGACCGTATCGAACTCGCGGCCGATCTCGTCTCGGCTTATGTCTCAAACAACTCTCTACCGTCGGCCGAACTCGCGGGTTTGATTGTTCAGGTTCATGCTGCCTTGGTCGCCCTGTCGGCACCGCAGGCGCCCAAGGAAGAAGAAGTCGAGCGGGCGACACCGGCCCAGATCAAGAAGTCGATCACGCCGGATGCCCTGATCTCCTTCATCGACGGCAAGCCTTACAAGACGCTCAAGCGGCACCTGACTACGCACGGCCTCGACATCGACAGCTACCGCCGTCGCTATGGCCTGCCGACCGACTATCCGACGGTCTCGTCCAACTATTCGGCCGCGCGCTCGGCGCTCGCCAAGGATCTCGGCCTCGGCCAGCAGCGCCGCAAATCCTCCGCGAAGGCCGCGGAGCCGGTCGACGAGGTGGTGGCGGAAGCAGCCCCCGAGCCGCGCCGCAAGACCGCCGCCGAAGGCCGCAAGACCGGCGGGCGCCGCAAGGCCGCCTGAGGATCGATGCCGTGTCGGCGGAGTCATCGGACTCTGCCGGCCGGCTTCGACACGGCGCGTCGACGTAGTCCGAGCCGTGGAATTTTTGGCCGATCGTTGAGGCCGCCGGGCCGGCTCGACGCCCTCAGGGCATCACGGAAGGCTTGCATCGGCTGCAACGACGGCTCGTCATACAGGCGCCCCGCTCGCTCACCGCCCATCGTTTCCCGCCCACGGCAGACGTGCCCATAAGGCACCGCACCCAGATGCGGCCAGCGGCATCGCGCGAAAGCAGGCTCCCAACAAGACAGGACCGCGAGGCGCTCGCATTCAGCGCCGCTGGCTTCGTCCGAGGTCAGATTTTCGCGACGGGACGCCCGCGCAGATGCCGATCCTCACCCAGGTCGTTCAAACCGTCGCGCTCACGCACGATCCCGACACGATCAGAAGCGTCATGTCGGCCCGTGAATACAATCGGGCGTGCCTCCGAAACGGCATCGACAGCATCGCCCGGCACGATAACCGATGGCTTTCAGCACGTGACGCTGCGAGATTTGAGACCCCGAGCACGTCTTGGACTCGTTTCCGGACAGCGCCCCGGTCTCGATCAGCCGGTGAACTGCCGACAGACCGGCTTTCAGTCGGCCAGACCTCGAGATGACGCGACAGCCGATCCCGCGTCACGCGTGCGATAACCCACGGCACGGGAGCAGATGCGGGTTCGACACCGAAGAGCGGGCCGGATCGCCGAGTCCCGTCGTCGGACCCGGCCCCCATCATCGGGCAAACCGCCCGGCTTTTACCGCATCCGTCGCCACCTTTTCGATGGCGCGACGGTTCCGGCGTCCTTCGCGCTAAAAATCAGGCGTCGGGCATCGCGGATTGGATGAGACGGTCGGAGGACAGATCCTCCTCGTCATACCCGAGGAGTTCGGCGAGGCGTCCGCGGGCACGGCTGACGCGGCTCTTCACCGTGCCGACCTTGCAGCCCATGATGGTCGCAGCCTCCTCGTAGGAGACGCCCTCGGCACCCACCAGCACGAGGGCCTCGCGCTGGTCCGGCGGCAGCTTGGCGAGCGCCGTCTGCAGATCCTCGACATCGAGCCGGTCGCCCTGATGCGGCGCGGTAGCGAGGCGGGCGGCGTAGGAACCGTCCTGATCCTCGACCTCGCGCACGCGCTTGCGGTGATCCGAGTAGAAGATGTTGCGCAGGATCGTGAAGAGCCACGCGTTGAGGTTCGTGCCCGGCTGGAAGCGGGCGCGGTGCTGCCAGCCCTTGAGCAGGGTGTCCTGCACGAGGTCGTCCGAGCGGGCCGGGTTCGAGGTCAGCGACAGGGCAAAAGCACGCAAGGACGGCACAGCGGAGAGCAAGCCGTTGCGGAATTCGGGGTCGATCCGCTCGCCCTGCGCCTTGAGGGCCGCTTCGAGCTTGCCGATCAGCTCGGTGAAGCGGGACGGTGTGTCCTCGCCCGCCCCCAGCGTGTCGTACACGCTGCGCAGATGATCGCCGAGATGGCTGCGGATCGAGTCGGAAAGTTTGGGACGGCCGTCTGTCATCGCGGGACGATCCAGGGTCGCTTCGGTATCGTTACGCATCGGGCTCTTCGTGATCGGGACGTTTCGGCAACGATGGTGCAGGGCAGCACGCAGGGCAGGCCCCGGCACGGCCCTTAACATAGTTGTAGCGCATCGGCCCGATCCCGCACACCCGCGCCACGTGAAATACTGCCACGCTTGCACACAAGACGGTAGTCTGTCGCCCGAAGAGTGAGATGATTCGCCGATCCTGTCGTATGAATGCGGCAAATCGGCAGGCCCATCCGCTTTTGCCGATTGATCACCCTCAGGCCGCGCCGTGGATCTCCGGCAGCGGACGCGAGCGCCGCCGCGTCGCGCCCTTCCGCACCCGCACCACCCCGTCGGTGAGAACGAGGGTGTCGCCGCGCTCCAGTTCGGTCCAGGTCTCGTCCCGGGTCAGCGCCCGCGTGGCGATCATGGTGACGATATCGGTCTCGGTGGTTTCCTGAGCGAAATCGACCCGCCAATCCTCATCGATCAGCGTGGCCGTGCCGAACGGCGCCCGGCGGGTGAGGTAGCAGAGCCGCTTGCCGCAATGGGCGTAGAGCACGCGGCTGTCGGACAGCAGCATGTTGAACACGCCGCGCTCCGAAAGGATGAGGGCGTAACCCGCAATGGCCGCCTCCAGAGTCGCGGCGCGGGGCGGCTTGGGGAAGCGCTCCTGGAGCTGCGACAGCATCCAGCAGAAGGCGTGTTCGCTGTCGGTGGTGCCGACCGGCTCGAACCGGCCGAGCGGCAGCCGCTTCACGCCCTTGAGCTGGCCGTTATGGGCGAAGGTCCAGCGCCGGCCCCACAGCTCGCGGGAGAAGGGGTGGGTGTTCTCCAGGCTCACGCGCCCGCGATTGGCCTTGCGGACATGCGCGACGACGATCCGGCTCTTGATCGGATAGCGGCGCAGAAGCTTGGCGAGTTCGGAGCGGGCGCTGGGCTCGGGGTCGTGAAAGGAGCGGCAGCCGCGCCCCTCGTAGAAGGTGATGCCCCAGCCATCGGCATGCGGGCCGGTCTCGCCGCCGCGCCGGGCCAAAGCCGCGAAGGAGAAGCGGATATCGGTCGGCACATTCGCGCTCATTCCGAGCAATTCGCACATGGTTGCCGGGGTCTTCTGCGTCGCGCGCGGTGGGATGGCGGGGGGCGGGGAGGGGAAACTAGGAAGCTTCGGGGGGAGGAACAACCGATTTGCGCTGCCTGTCCCCCGCCGCCGCGCCCGGTCGTCCTCGCGCGCGCTCGCGGCCCGGCCAGACGGGGGTGACGGCGAGACCCGGAATCAGGCGCCGGACCGCGGGCGCCACTCCCAGGGCGAGCCCGATCATTCCGGCGAGGGCCAACAGGTCGGTGAGGCCGATGCGGAAGTGGCCGCGGAAGGCGGGCGTGACGAACCAGAACAGTTCGGCGAGATGGACCGCGACGGCGAGCGCCGCCACCAGCCGCGTGCGGTTCTCGCCGGGACGTAGGGTCAGGAGGGCGGCTAGCCCCACGACGACGGCGGCGGACAGCGCCAGGGCGCGGCCGGAAACGCCCGCGCGGAGCCGATACCACGCCGCGGCCCCCGGATCGGCGGCGGCGCCGAGCATCAGGAACTGCACGACGTGCAGGCCGGCCCAGACGAGCAGCAGAACGGCGAGCGGCGTGAGCCGATCGTGGCGGCGCCGGGCGGGCCCGGCATCGGGCGGCGCGACGAGGATCGCGGCGGCGAGCGCCAGACTCGACCACGCGGCCAACACCAGCAGGCCGAAGGCGCTGGCATGGAAGCGCAGGCCGGGATCGGTTCCGACCGACATGACGAGGTCGTCCGCGGCCAGCGTGCCGACCACGGTGTGGAGGCCGAGGCCGAGCACGGCGCGCCCGTCGTCGATCCGCCCGGCCTTGGCCCAGGGCTCGCCGCCGCGGCGGGCGAAGAGCAGGGCGAGCCCGGTCCAGAGCGCGAAGTAGAGGGCGAGGCGGGCGGCCAGGAGCGGCGGCGCGGCCCCGAACAGGGCGAGCGGCCCATCCGGCCCGGCGCCCTCCGGCGCCGGGTAGAGCAGGAAGGCGGCCACCGGGATCGGCAGAGCGAGGATCGCGGCCACCGGCATCAGAACCAGCAGGCCGCGCAGGGTCTCCAGCAGCGCGGTCTCGGGCTGCGGGCGCCACGCATCCGCCCGCTCGATCATGATGACGACGGGCAGAGCACCCGCCGGCAGCGCGAGGAGGCAGGTCCAGGCGGCGAGATAGGACGGCGCGAGCCGCGGCATCCCGGCATGGTGGAGCGCCAGCAGGAGGCAGGCCAGTCCCGCCGCGAAGGCCGCCGCCGGGCGGCGGGCCGGATCGCGGAAATAGGCGCTGGCGGATTTCGCCCCCGTCGCCTTGCGGGCGGCGCCGCCCTTCTCCTCCGCACTCACCGCTGCGGCTCCCCTGCGGCGAGGCCGTAGAGGGCGAGGGGACGTCCCGCATCCGCCGGCAGGGCGTTCAGGCGACGGGCGAGGGCGGCCGGAATGAACGGAGCGCCGGAGGGCTCGATCGTCAGGACGAAATGTCCGGAGAGGGCGGAGGGAGGGACGCGGCCGGCCCGCCCGACTCTCACAGCGGAGACGAGCGCGACCACAAGGCCGAGCACTCCGCCCGCCGCCGCGGCGGAGAGAGCCGGCACCGCCGCCATGGCCCAGGATAACGGCCACGAGGCCGGCCAAGGCGTTGGCCAAGGCGTTGGCCAAGCGGTCGGCCAGGAATTGGGCCAGGGATTGGGCCAAGAGAGCGGCCGGGCGAGGAGCGCCGCCACGCTCGCCGGCCCATCCGGCATATCCCCGCCAAATCCCACGATGCAAATGGCGAGGAAGGCCGCAAATCCGAGAAAGGCCCCGAACAGCGCAAGGCGGCTCAGGCTCCGCTCACTCCGGCGAAGGGCGGCGCCGGCCTCCGGCGTCGGCACCGGGCCGAAGGCGTCGAGGCGCGGCGCGCGGGGCCCCGAGAGCCCACGCGCCGCCTCGGCCAGCCCGGCCTCCGAGGCGAAGATCGCGATGAGGCCAGGGGGCTGGACAGGGGATTGGGGAGGGGATTTGGCAAGAGGCTGGACGGCGAACGGGCCCAGCCGGGTGTCCGGCGCGATCTCCGGCACCCGCGGCGCGGCGTGCGCGTTCTGGGCGAGGGCGAGTTGGCGTGTCTCGGCGATTCCGACCGGCGGCACGAGGCGGAAGAGGAGCAACAGGCCGAGAACGAACAGCCCGGCGGATCCGAGGGTCGCGACCCCGGCGGTCAGGAGATCCGCGAAGGCCGCCCCCGTCGCCCCGATCCGCGTGGCGAGCACGTGATCCGCACCGAGACCGATGGCGACGAGGGCGCCGATCAGGCCAAGAGCGAGGGCGCTGCGGCGGATGGCGGGGATCCAGAACAATTGCGTGGGGAGAAGCCCGGCGAGCATGAGTGTCCAGAAGGCGGGCGCCTCGTCGCCGAGGAGCCTGCGCGTCAGCCGCGCCCGCTCGGCCGCGTCGCCATAGAGAAGGGCGGTGACGATCTCGGTGACGTGGCAATAGAGGGCGGCAAGGCCGAAGGCGAGCAGCAGCCGCCCCAGGATATCGAGGTGCCGGCCGGTGATGAGGCCGTCGAGCCCACGGCTTCGGCGCAGGGTCATGGCGAGCGCCGCAATCAGCCCGGCGCCCGAGAGCACCGCCTCGACCAGCAGGGCGACCGGAAGCAGGGTGTCGTGCCGGTCGGTGCGAAGGGCGGCCGCGAGCGCGAGGTCGATCAGCACCGCCACCGCCGCGAGAATGCCGAGCAGGCCGAACCCCCGGCAGGCCCGCTCCCAGGCGAGCCATTGCAGCGCCGAGCCGCACCAGCCGGCCGACAGCGTTCGGTAGAGGCGGGCGCGTCGGCAATCCGGCCCCGCGGCGTCGCGCAGCACCGCCAGATCCGGCAGGAGCGCCGCCGCCCAAAGACCGAGGCTCGCCAGGAGCAGGGCCCCGAGGCTCACCGGATGGACCGGCACCGGGTGGAGCGCGGCGAGACCTGCGCAGAGCAGGGCAGCGGTCTGTGTCAGGCGGCCGATCCCGCAGCGCCACGCCACGCCCGCCAGCAGCAGCAGCCCCGAGATCAACAGGCAACCCGCGGCGAGCCCGATCCACCACGCGGCACCGGCCGGACCGAACGCGGCGGGTGCAGCCGAGCGCAGACCGGCCCAGACGAGGATCGGGACGAGGGTTCCGGCGACGGCGAGCCGCCAGAGGCGGCCGGCGGGCGCGAGCACACTCCCCGCGAGCGCCGCGGCGATCGACGAGACCGTCTCCTCGGCCCCGATCACCGGCGTGCCGTAGAGGGGAACGGGTTCGGCGGCAGGTGGAAACGCGTGTTCGGCCATCGGCTCAACGGTCGGCCGCGGGCTGCACGCGGCTTCGATCCTGAAGGATAAAGGCAGGCGATGATATGTCTCGCACGGCCATCCGGTGTCGTCCGAAGGGAGGGTAGGGCAAGGCGCGGCCGAACGGGATGACGCGGAAATGCGGGAAAGGCAGGCCCCCCGCCCGCAGAGTCGAACGCGGATCGCCCGCCATGTGCTCTCCCGCACCAAAGAGCAATGCCGCAGCGGGAATGCAATGCGGCGGGCCGGCCGCGCGGGCTTGCGCCGCGGCGTTTCCGTGCGAAGAGGACGATCCGTAACGGCCTCCTCACGCGCCTGCCCGCCGGATCGTCCCTCACAGCGCCGAAACCGTTCTCCGATGCCGCACCCCCCCGCCGCGAATTCGTCGGCCAAGGCTTGGCCGGGCGCCCGGAATGCCGATGGAGCGTGATCCCGTCCTGTTCGCCTGGGCCTCGTCGCCGCGCCGGCACGCGGCGGCGCTCGGGCTGGCGGTGGGCCTCGGCGGACCGCTGGCGCTGTTCGTGCTGCTATGCCTGCGCGACCTCATCTCGGTGCTGACCCGCAGCAGCCCGGACTTCCTGCCCTTCCTGCGGATTGCCCTGCCTCTGCCGGGCCATCACGGCGACGAAGCGCCGATCCTGTTCCAGGGCTGGAGCCTGCCCCCGACGGAACTTCCCCTGATCGCACTGACCTCGCTCGCCGCTGCAGCGCTGCTGCTGGCCGCCCTCGGGGCCGCGGTCGCGTATCTCTGCTTCTCCGTCCAGGCCCGGGCCACGGCGCGGCTGCGGGCGCGGGCCACCGAGGCGATCCTCGCCTCGCCGCCCGGTGCCCGCGAGGATCTCCGCGCGCTGCCCGGCCTCGTCGGCCAGGCCCTGACGCGGATGGGCCCGCTCGCGGCGGTCGGCATCGTCGTGCCCGGCCTGACGCTCGCTGCGATCCTCCTCGCCCTCGTCATGGCGGAACTCGCCGCTCCGCGCCTCGTGCCGGTGATCGCGCTGTTGCTCGCCGCCGTCGGGCTGGCGCGGGTACTGCTCGCCAGCCGCACCGCCGCCCGGCGCAGCCTGCGCCAGGCCGACACCGCCGCGACCGAGGCGGGCCTGCGCGACCTGATCCGCCGGATGCCGGCGGTGCGCGCCCACGGGGCGGCGGCGTTCGAGCGTCGCCGCCTGGGGCTGCGCGCACGGGCGGCGCGCAGCGCGCTGGTGCGGGCGGAAGCCCGGCTCGCCTATGCGCGGGCCCCGGCGCTCGCGCTCGTCGTGATCCTGCCTGCCCTCCTCGTGGCCACCGCCCTGTGGCAGGGCGAGGCGGCCACGGAGGCCGACAACGTCCTGCCCGGAGCGCTGGTCGCCGCGGCCGGCGCCTTCGCCCTGGCGGCAACCCTCGTCGCGATCAGCCTGCGCCTGTGGAGCCAGCACCGGGCGGCCGCCCCGCTGTTCCGCACCATCGCCGAGACGCTGGACGCCCTGAGCCCCCGCCTGCCGGGGAACCGATCGCGCAAAGCGGCGCCGTTCCCGGTGGCGGGCGCCCTGGTCGCGAAGGGCGTCGGCGCCTACGATCCCGGCAGCGGCGAGCGGCTGACGGGCGTCGATCTCGCCCTGCCGATGCCGGCGCATGTGGCGATCGTGGGACAGCGCGGCAGCGGATCGCGGGCGCTCGCCGCCCTGCTCGCCGGGCAGATCGAACCCACCGCCGGCGCCGTCACCTATGGCGGCACCGATCTGCGCGCCTTCGACTCCGCCGAGCGCGCCCGGCGGATCGCGCTGGCCGGCTCGGAGGCGATCCTGATCGAGGGGACACTGCGCCAGAACCTGCTCTACGGTGCCCGCAGCGGTGACCGTGAGGCCTCGGGGCTGGCCGAGCGCATCGCCATCCTCAAACTCACCGGGCTCGACGCCTTCGTTTACGAGCGGGGCCTGGAGGCCTCCGTCGATCCCGAGGACGATCCCGCTACGGCGGCGGCGGTCGTCGCGGCCCGCTGGGCGGTGCGCGAGGCGCTGGCGAGCGAGGGCATGGCCCGGCTCGTCGAGCCGTTCGATCCGGCCCGCTACAACCATCAGGCCGATATCGGCGAGAACATCCTGTTCGGCGAGGCGGTGAGCCCGGCCTTCTCGCAAGCGCGGCTCGCGGCGCATCCCTACCTGCGCGCGGTGCTGGAAGCGGAGGATCTGACGCGAACCCTGGTCGAAGTCGGGCTCCAAGTGGCGCGCTCCACCGTCGAGATCTTTGCCGACCTGCCCGACGATCACCCGCTGTTCGAGACCTTCTCGCTGTTTCCGGCGGCCGAGCGGGGCTATTTCGAGGATCTGGTCGCGCGCCAGCCCGAGTCCCGCGGCTTCCGGCGCGGCCCGGCCGGGCACCGCGACCGCGAGCGGCTGATCGGGCTGGCGCTCCGCTACAGCGAGACCCGCCACCGCTTCGGCCTGATCGACGAGGCACTGGAGCAGCGTCTGGTCGCCGCCCGCCACTCCTTCGCGGCGATGCTGCCGCCGCGCTACCGCGAGAAGGTCGAGTTCTACGATCCCTCCCGGCTCACCGCCGCCGCGAGCCTGGAGGAGAACCTGCTGTTCGGGCGCATCACCCAAGGCGAGGCGGGCGCCGAGGGGCGGGTGCGCGCTCTGGTGCGCCGGGTGCTCGCCGAGCAGGGGCTGGAGCCCACCGTCTACCGGCTCGGCCTCGCGGCGCGGATCGAGGCGGGCGTGGCGGTGGCGGGCCAGGGCCAGCGCGCGATCCTGGGGGAGGGCGCCATCGGCCCGCGCGAGCGGGTGGCGATCGAGTTCGTGCGCTGCCTCGTGCGCCGTCCGGACATCCTCGTGGTCGGCCTCTCCCTCGACGACCGCAAGCCCGACGAGATCACCGCCCGGATCGAGCGCCTGCGGGCGCTGCGCGCCGGGGCGGCGCTGATCGTCTGCCTGCCCGACGAAGACACCCTGAACCGGCAGTCGCCGTTCGACGCCGTGCTGCGGGTGGAGCGCAACACGGTGGTGACGGGCGATCCGCAGGAAACCGAGGCGGTCGCCGTCTGAGCGCTTCCCTTTCCCGCAAAACCGCCCCAAAGCTTGTGCACGATCCGGTTCCGTCGCCCGCGGGCGCCGCCGGTCGGCCGCGATCGAGACGGTGCATGCTTCCTCCGAACCGCTCTCGAGGCTCTGTGAGATCCTTCCTCAGACCCTTGATTCCGGGGCTTGTCGGGTTGTCGATCCTTACGGCGTCGAACACGCTCGCCCGGGCCGACAAGGCGAATGCGCCGATCCCGGCCGCAACCCTGGCGCTGATGGCTGCACGCGGCACCAACGCCGCCTCGCCGATCGTGCTGCGGGCCTACAAGAAGGAATCCGAGATCGAGGTCTGGAAGCGCAACGCCGCCGGGCGCTACGTGCCGATCAAGACCTATCCGATCTGCCGCTGGTCCGGGCAGCTCGGGCCGAAGACCAAGAGCGGCGACAGGCAGACGCCGGAGGGGTTCTACACGGTGGCGAAAAGCCAGATGAACCCGAACTCGCGCTACTACCTCTCCTTCGACGTCGGCTACCCCAACGCCTACGACCGGGCGCACGGCTCCACCGGCTCGGCGGTGATGGTGCATGGCGTCTGCTCGTCGATGGGCTGCTTTGCCATGACGGATGCGGTGGCGGGCGAGCTGTTCTCGATCGCCCGCGAGGCGTTCGCCGGGGGGCAGGGCGCGTTTCAGTTCCAGTCCTTCCCGTTCCGAATGACCGCCGCGAACATGGCCCGGCACCGGACCGACCCGAACATCGCCTTCTGGCGCCAGTTGAAGGAAGGCTCGGACCGCTTCGAGGCGACCGGCGAGGAGCCGGCCGTGAGCGTCGCGAGCGGCCGCTACACCTTCGCGCCCTCGCGCGATCCGGCCAAGGAGGCGGCCTTCACCGCCCTGCACAAGGATGAGACCGACCGCATCGCCGCCTTGGTGGAGGAGGGCGCGGCGGCCGTGCGCACGACCTATTCCGACGGCGGCCAGCACGCCTTCTGGGCAGCCCGGATCCTTCAGGGTCATCCGGTGGGCGATATCAGCCGGCCGGAGGCACTCGCTTATGCCGGCCAGGAGGTCGTGCTGATCCCCGCCCGCCGCAGGGCACCGCCACCGCCGCCCGTGCCGGACGCCGTATGGGCGGCCTGGATCGGCACGGACAGCCCGTCGCTCACCGTGCGGACCGCGGGTTTCGTGCCGCCCTACGCCGCCGCGACCGCCCGCATCACGGCGCCGGTCACGCGCTATGCGCAGACCTGGCCGAGCCTCGCCCGCGCGGCGATCGAGCGTGCGCTGCCGCCGCCCGACCTTGCCCCCTTGCAACCCTCAATTGAGAAACTGGCCCAGCGCTGACTTGGAGCCGCTCAAAACGGCGTGTGCGAGCACGCACACAAACCCGAATGGCGGCCCCCCATCTCGACACTGTACACTCGGATCCTGAAGAGGGGCCGAAGAACAGCCGCGGATCCATAGCGCGGATGCGTGCGGCGGCACCACTACCACAGAGAAAGCCCGGCCCGAGGCCGAGCATTGGTACCGATCCATGACCCTGCCATATCCGGCCAAGGACGATTCGCTCGTCCTGCGTTTCTGGGGCGTCCGCGGCTCTACGCCGGTCAGCGGCCCGGAGAACGCCGAGTTCGGCGGCAACACGCCGTGCCTGGAGGTCCGCTGCGGGGAGCGTCTGTTCGTGATCGATGCCGGCTCGGGCCTCGGCGCCTTCGGGCGCAACTGCCGCGAGAACCTGCCGCAGGATATCGACCTGCTGTTCAGCCACCTGCATCTGGATCACACGGCGGGTCTGCCGTTCTTCAAACCGGCGGTTCTCGACGACACCCGCACGATTCACACCTATTGCGGCAACCTCGACGGGGCCAGCGCCGAGGACGCCCTTGGCCGGCTGTTCTCGCCGCCTCTCTTTCCCGTCACGCTCGACGTGCTGCCCTGTTCCTTCGCGCATCACGGCTTCCGGGCGGGCGAGCCGCTCACCTTCGCCGACGGCATCCGGGTCGATACGATTCTGCTCGACCACCCGCAGGGATCGACCGGCTACCGCTTCGACCACGGTGGCAAGCGGCTCTGTGTCATCAGCGACATCGAGCACGGCGTGAACTGGCCCGATCCGGACCTGTGCCGCTTCGTCGAGGGAGCCGACCTCCTCGTCTATGACGGCATGTTCACGGAGGGCGAGTATCCCTGCTGCAAGGGCTGGGGCCACTCGACCTGGCAGAAGGGCGTGGAACTGGCCAAGGGCGCGGGCGCCAAGGCGCTCGCCATCATCCACCTGCACCCCTGCCATTCGGACGTAGAGTTGCGCTCGGTCGAGGCCGAGATGCAGGCCGCGATGCCCACCGCCTTCATCGCCCGCGAGCGGCAGTCGATCGAGGTGGGCCGGCCGCTCGTCGGCCTCGCCGAACCCCCGGTGCTGACACTGGCACGCCGGGCCTGAGGCGGCCGCGCAGCGCTCGGAAGCCCAGGGAACGCTTCGCAAACGGTCCGATACGGTCCTCCCTTCCCATCATGCCGATGGCCGATCCGACCCAAGCAGTCTGCGCAAGAGCGGTCCGCGATCCGTGGACTTTTCAGCAGGGTCACGCTCCGCAAAGATCACACGTCTTCGGACGGTCGTGCCGGCCGGGACGTCAGGCGCCATCGCGGCGGCTCTGAAGCACGGGGACGCCGATGTCGTGGAGCCTTTCGACGCCATCGTGACCGTCAAGGCTCCCGAATTGGGGGCGGTCGATGACGGGTGACGCTTGTTAGAGCATCATCCCGAAAGGTGGTTGCCGGCTTTCGGGATGATGCAAAAACAAGAGGATAGAGGATCAGCCCCACGGACTAATCAAGGACATATCGGCCCCTTCCGCGCTTCGTAACCGCACCTCCAAAGACTGGATAAAACAAAGCCCACCCGGCGCGAGCCGGGTGGGCTTTCTGTCTTCTCACGCCCCCGTTCGAGGCAGACGAACCTTCGAACTCACAGAGCCGAGGTCGCGTTCGCCCCTTCCTCGCGGCCGATGCGGCTGTGCTTGCGGCTCCAGGCGAAATAGATCACGAGGCCGATCGCCAGCCAGATGATGAGGCGCAGCCACGTATCGCCATCGAGGGAGAGCATCATGCCGAGGCAGAACAGCGCGCCGAGGATCGGCACGAACGGCACCAGCGGGGTGCGGTAGGCGCGCGGCGCGTCGGGCTGGGTGCGGCGCAGGATGACGACGCCAGCGCAGACGAGGATGAAGGCGAGCAGCGTGCCGATGCTCGTCATGTGGCCGAGCTGCGAGATCGGCAGGAAGCCGCCGAGCGCGCTCGTGAACACCATGAAGAACAGGTTCGAGCGGTAGGGCGTCTTCCACTTCGGATGGATCGCCGAGAAGAAGCCCGGCAGCAGCCGGTCCTTCGACATCGAGTAGAATACCCGGCTCTGGCCGAGCAGCAGCACGAGGATCACGGTCGAGAAGCCGCAGATCACGCCGAAGGTGACGAGGCTCTTCAGCCACGGAAACGGCGTCGCCGCGATCGCCGTGTTCACGGGGGCGGCGTCGCCGCGCATGGCGTCGTAGTGGACGAGGCCGGTCAGCACACCCGCAAAGGCGATGTAGAGCACCGTGCAGATCGCCAGCGAGCCGAGGATGCCGATCATCATGTTGCGTTGGGGGTTCTTGGCCTCCTGTGCCGCGGTCGAAACCGCATCGAAGCCGACATAGGCGAAGAACACCACGCCGGCCGCGCGCATCACGCCGCTCCAGCCATACTCGCCGAAGGTGCCGGTGTTGGGCGGCAGGAAGGGGTCGTAGTTCTGCGCCTTCACGTAGAACAGGCCGACCCCGATCACGATCGCCACCACCGCGAGCTTGAGCAGCACCACCGCGCCGTTGACGCGGGCGGATTCGCGGATGCCGATCATGAGCAGGGTCGAGGCCGCCACCACGATCAGGATCGCCGGCACGTTGACGATGCCGTGCGCCAGCGTGCCGTCGGCGAGCTGGTAGGTCTCGAAGGGGGAGTGCACGAGCGAGCCCGGCAGGTTGATGCCCAGCGTGTCGCGCATGAAGCGGGCGACGTAGCGCGACCAGCTCACCGAGACGGTGGCCGCCCCGACCGCGTATTCGAGCACGAGATCCCAGCCGATGATCCAGGCGATGAACTCGCCCATCGTGGCGTAGGTGTAGGTGTAGGCCGAGCCCGCCACCGGGATCATGCCGGCGAGTTCGCTGTAGCACATGCCCGCGAGCGCGCAGCCGATCGCCGCGATGGCGAAGGAAACCGTCACCGCCGGGCCGGCATGCTCGGCCGCGGCAATGCCGGTGAGCGAGAACAGGCCCGCCCCGATCACCGCGCCGATGCCGAGGCCGATCAGGCTCCAGGGGCCGAGATGGCGTTCCAGCTTGTTCTCGCCGGATTCGGCGTCGGCGTTGAGCCGTTCGAGCGTCTTGATCCGGAAAAGGTCACTCGCCAAGCCTGACGCCATGTCTGCCCCACCCCCTCGTACCGGCCGAACTCCTCTGACGGAGCGGCCGAATTCTCACACAGATGAATCGTGAAACCGACGCGGGCGCAACGGCCTCAGGCGACATTGCGGTGCAAGGACCCGGCCAAGCTAACACGCGAAGCGGCCGCGCCGGGGTCCGTGGCCGCGATCCCGGCTCAGAGCGCCCAGGTGAGATCCCGATAGGCGCCGTCCCAGAACGCGTATTCGAGGCGGGTCGCGTGGGTATAGGCCGCGTGCATGCGGGCGCGCAGGGCCGGGGAGGCGGCGCCGTCCGCCTCGTCGGTCGCGGCGATCATCGCGGCCACCGCCTCGCCGAACTCCTCGCCGGCATAGGTGTCGATCCAGGCGCGGTAGGGATTGTCGGGCTTGGCGCGGGCGAAGATATCGCGGCCGACCTCGGCGTAGATCCAGAAACAGGGTAGAAGCGCGCCGAGCACGACTTCGTAGGGCTCGGCATAGGCCGTCGCGATCAGCCACGCGACGTAGTGGTCGCAAGCCGGGGAGAGGGGCGTCGCCGCGAACGTGCCGGCATCGATGCCGTATTCCTGGAAGAAGCCGCCATGCAGCGCGCGCTCGACCACGATGGCGGTCTCGGCGCCGCGGGCGAACTGCACGATCCGTTCGGGATGCGGCGCCTTGGCGGCGGCGAGCGCCAGCGCCCGGCCGAAGCCGATGAGGTAATGCGCGTCCTGCACGATATAGCGGCGGAAGCGCTCAGCGCTCAGAGAGCCGGCCGCCAGTTCGGCGTTGAACGGCATCGTGCGGATCGCCTCAAAGGCCGCGAGATTGCAGGCCCAGGCGTCCTGCGAGAAGCGCCCGGCAGAGAGGTCTTCGGCCAAGAACGGCGCTCCGTCTTTTGAAAAGGATCAACCCTGCCGCTGGGCCTGGGTCACCGCGACGTGAATCAGTTCGGCCAGCGTGCGCACCCTGAGCTTCTGGCGCATCTGCGAGCAGGCATTGGTGACGGTCTTGTAGCTGACCGAGAGGTCGGCGGCGATGGCGCCATAGGACTTGCCCTGGGCGAGGCGCGCCAGGATCTGCTGCTCGCGCGGCGTGAGCTGCGTCTCCGGGGTGCGGCGCGGGTCGGCGCGCAACATCGCGACCTCGGTGGCGAGCCGCCGGTCGAGATAGACCTCGCCCGCGCGCACCCGCTCGAACGCCTGGAACAGCTCGTTCGAGGCGTGATCCTTGAGCACGTAGCCGAGCGCCCCGGCCTCCAGGGCCCGCGAGACGATGACGGGATCGTTGTGCATCGAGAAGACGAGCACGCGGGTCTCGGGCTCGATGGCGCGCATGCGCCGGATCAGGGCAAGGCCGGCAAGCCCGCTGCCCTGGAAGGTGAGGTCGCAGATCACCACCGGCGGGCGCAGGCGGTGGAAGGCGCGGTAGCCGGAGACGACGCCGGTCGCCTCGACCACGGTCTCGATTCCGGCATCCTCCAGCACACGGCGACAGCCCTGGAGGACGATCGGGTGATCATCGATGACCAGGACGGGGGTGGCGGCGCCCTTGCTCGACGCTGCTCTCATCATGGGGCTGCTGACCGGCGCGTTCATCGTACACGCATCACTCGGGTTGCGGCGCGACGGGGGGAGGCGGAACCTCGCTGCCGTCGCGCTCGGGATCGATCGGGAGGGTGATCCGGACAACGGTTCCGGAGGCCGTGTTGTCAAGAGACGCCGTGTCGAGGCTGAAATGACCGCCCAGCGCCTCGACCCGCTCGCGCATCCCCGACAGGCCGAGGCCGACACGGTGGCCGGGCGCGATGCCGGTGCCGTCATCCTCGACGCTCACCCGCAGGAACGTCAGGCCGGCGGCGTCGGTCTCCTCCGCCGCGCGGGCTCGGACGTGGCGGGCGGCGCCGTGGCGTACGGCGTTGGTGCTGCTCTCCTGGATACAGCGGAACACGGTGAGATCGACGATGTCGCCGTAGCCGCGGGCCAAGCCCTCGAACGCGCCATCGAAGGCGGTCTCGGGATGGCGCCGTCGGAAATCGCGGAGCAGCAGGTTAAGGCAATCGGTCAGCGGCACCTCGCCGAGCCCGTGCGGGCGCAGACGGTTGAGAAGGTCGCGGTTGAGGACCTGAACCTGGCCGACGATGCTGCCGATGTCGCCGGCCCGCGCCGCGAGCCGGCCGCGGTCGATCTCGCCCGGGCCGGCGGCGAGCCGCGCGACGGAGGCCGCGTTCGCTTCCAGCGCGAACAGGCACGGGCCGAACTCGTCGTGGAGTTCGAGGGCGATGCGGGCGCGCTCGTCGTCCTGGGCCGTCAGGAGTTGACGGTTGAGGCGGCCGTTGGCGGCCCGCGCGTCGGAGAGCGCCCCGGCCACGCGGTTGAAGCGCTCGGCGATCACCGCGAGTTCGCGGGAGGCCGGCGGGTCGAGATGGGCGGTGTAGTCGTGCCGCTCCAGCCGGTTCAGCCCGTCCGCCAGGCGCCCGAGCGGCCGCAGGATGCGCCCGAGCGCCAGGGTGAGGGCAGCCAACACCGCGAGGTTCAGGATCAGGCTGGCCAAGGCCAGCGAGCGGGCATAGCCCCAGACCTCCTCGATCTCGTCCAGGGGCTGGGTCGTGATCGCGGCGGTGCCGATCCGCTCGCCCTTCACGACGATGGGCAGATCGTGCTGGCGCGGTTCGGGGGCGATCAGCCGGACGAACCAGCGCGGCGCCGTCCGCTGCTCGCGCGCCTGCTCGGAGGGACCGAAGCCGACACGCTTGCCCTCCGCATCGAGGATGGTCACGCGGACGTGGCGCAGGGCCTGAAAGCGCAGGTCGAGCGTATGGAGCACGCTCTCGGGGCTCGGGCTGCGCAGGGAGCGGATGGTATCGGCGACCAAGGGCTCGACGGTGGCGAGACCGGCCGCCATCTCGACCTGCACGGCGCTGCGCGCGGTCAGCACGATCACGCCGCAGGAGGCGAGGGCGGCGACGATGTCGATGGCGAGCACGACCAGGATGAGCCGCGTGCGCGTCGGCCAGCCGGCCCAGAACGGCAACCCCGTGCCGTCGGCTCGATCCTGCGCCTTGTCGAGGTTGGGATCGGCCACGCTTTGCGCCATCAGAGGCGTCGGGGAAGCTTGCGTCGCGGCGGGAATCGGCACGGGCCCTCGCGGTCGGTCAGTCCGCCATACGCCGACAGGAGCAGGCCGGATCCGGGACCATTCGGCAAACCGCCATCGGATAAAAGGCTCAGATTTCTACTCTTTCGGCACGGCGGCACCGTGGCCGATCGCCGGATGAATGTCCATGCCGGGGCCGCGCCACAGGGTCGCGCGGCACACTGATGTTTTTCTTAATAATCGCCGGACGGCAGGCCGCGCACCGCATGATCCGCTTACACGCTCCGTTAAACCGGCTCCGCTAAGGTCGATCGCTAGAACTCGTCGGGGCGAGACTTGTCCGGGGCGCACCTGTCCCGATCAGGTCCGGCCGCCCTGGAGTTTCCGCCAGATTCGTGTGGGTGGACGGCGCCTGAATTCTCAACAGGCCGTACCGGACATCTTGCCGCCGCATTGCCGAGGCCGTCTTGTTGCAGGGCTACAACGTGCAAGAGGCCGACCGCATGTCGGTGACGATTCATCCGTCCCAAACCAGGCCGGCCGAGAGCAGGGCTCCGGCCCGTCGCCGGCTGCCCGTCATCCTCGGCGCCGCGGGCGGGAGCGCTGCCCTCCTCGTCTTCGCCGTGGGGGCTTTCGCGTTCTTCTCCAATCTCGCCGATCCCAGGAGCCGGCCGGCGCGGATCACACCCGTCGCCTCGCAATGGCCCGACCTGAAGGACGGCGTTCCGGCACTGGCGCCGGCCTCCATCGGGTTGCCGGAAGCGCGCCGGGCCAACCTGCCGGCCGCGGAACCCGCGGCGGCGGCGGCCAAAGCGCCGGAGGTCGCGCCGCCGGCCCGGGCGAATCTGCAGATCGAGCCGGCCCCCACGGTTCCGGCCGCGACCCGCACGGCGGCAGCGCTCGCCCCCGCCAAAGTCACGGTGCCGCTGCCTCCGAGCCGGAGCGAGATGGTGCAGGCGAAGACGGAGCAGCCGGCGCGTTTCGTGTCGCTGCCCGCGAAGACGAAACCCGAGGTCGCCAAAACCGAAGCCAAGGTCGAGGCCAGAACGAAGACTGATTCCGC
Organism: Methylobacterium sp. AMS5; assembly: GCF_001542815.1. Lineage (GTDB taxonomy): Bacteria > Pseudomonadota > Alphaproteobacteria > Rhizobiales > Beijerinckiaceae > Methylobacterium. The sequence continues at coordinate 4,922,872 of NZ_CP006992.1, read as the reverse complement.
CAAGGCCGACACTGTTAAAACCGAAACTGCCAAGGCTGAAACCGCCAAGGCCGATCTCAGCCGGAAGCCCGCGCCCGTCGTCCGCAACCGCGCCACGGAAGCGCGGCCGACGCAGACCGCTTCGGCGCAAGCACCTGCCGCGCGACCGGTGCAGGACGCGGCGGAAGAGCCGGAACTGCTCGGCGTCAAGATTCCCGGCGGCCGTCAGATCCGCGAAGGCTGGGATGCCGCCGTGAGCGGCCTGCTCGGCGACAAGTAAGGCCGCCGGCGAAACGGCCCGGCTCGAACGAGCCGGGCGCAGCAATGACGTTCGCACACCCAAAATCTTGGCCGGGGCGGCTTTCGTGCCCCGGCACCGTCGCGAGGCGGATTAGCCGCCGCGGCCGGTTTTGGTCGCCTCGCGGCGATGGCGCTGGGCGCGGGGGCTCTTCGGTGCCTTGGCGGCGGCCGGTCCATCCCCCTGCATCCGCTCGACGCGGACGTCGGCCGGTCCGCGCCGGGCGAAGGACGCGGCGAAGTCGTCCGCTGCGCTGGCGCGGACCTCGAAGGTGGTCTCGTTGTCGAAGATCCGGATGGAGCCGATATCGCCGCGCCCGATCTGCCCGCGGCGGGTCAGCATCGGCAGAAGGCGGCGCGGCTCGGCCCGGTCGCGGCGGCCGAGATTGAGCCGGAACCAAGCCGCCGGCTCATCGTCACCGACCCGCGAAGCGCCGACCGGCACACCGCTGCGGGAATCCGGACGCCGGCTCGTCTCGTAGGCCGGATCGCTCACCTCCTCCGGAACGGGGATGCGCGAGCGGTAGAGCCGGGCGAAGGCCGCAGCGAGTCGCTCGGGCGGGCAGCGCTCCATCAGCGCCTCGGCCCATTCCCGCTCCCACTCGCGGTCCTCCTCCGTCTCGGGCTCGGCGAGCAGCGGATCGGACATCATCCGCTCGCGGTCGAGGATGCGGATTTCGTCGGCGTTCGGCGGGCCGCTCCAATCGGGGCTGACCTTGGCGATGGCGAACATCTGCTCGGCCCGCCGCCGCCGGGCCGGCGGCACGAGCACGACGCTCGTCCCCTTGCGGCCGGCGCGGCCTGTGCGGCCGGAGCGGTGCTGCATCACCTCGGCATCGTGCGGAAGGTCGGCGTGGATGACGAGGTCGAGCCCCGGCAGGTCGATGCCGCGGGCGGCGACGTCGGTGGCGACGCAGACGCGGGCGCGGCCGTCGCGCAGGGCCTGGAGCGCGGCGTTGCGCTCGCCCTGGCCGAGTTCGCCCGAGAGTGCCACGGCCGAGAAGCCGCGTTCGGTCAGCGAGGCCTGGAGATGGCGCACCCCGTCACGGGTGTTGCAGAACACGATCGCGACCGGCGCATCGACATAGCGCAGAATGTTGACGACGGCGTGCTCCACTTCCCGCGGCATCACGCGCACCGCGCGGTAGACGATGTCGGCATGGCCGCGGGTCTCGCCGGCGACCGCGAGGCGCAGGGCATCGCGCTGGTAGCTCTCGGCGAGCGCGACGATGGCCTTCGGCAGGGTCGCCGAGAACAGCAGGGTGCGCCGGTCCTTCGGGGTCGACGCCAGGATGAATTCGAGATCCTCGCGAAAGCCCATGTCGAGCATCTCGTCGGCCTCGTCGAGGATGACGGCGCGAAGCCCCTCGGTGACGAGCCGGCCGCGCTCCATGTGGTCGCGCAGGCGCCCCGGCGTGCCGACGACGATATGGACGCCGGCCTCCAGCGCGCGGGCCTCACGGCGCGGATCCATTCCGCCGACGCAAGGGACGATCCGCGCGCCGGTCTGCGCGTAGAGCCAGGTCAGCTCCCGCTGCACCTGGAGAGCCAGCTCACGGGTCGGCGCGATGACGAGGGCCAGCGGCGCGCCGGGCGGCGGCAGCGTTTCGTCGTCGCCGAGCAGCGTACCGGCGATGGCGAGACCGAAGGCGACGGTCTTGCCCGATCCAGTCTGAGCTGAAACGAGCAGGTCGCGCTCGGGCACGGCATCGAGCACCGCCTGCTGGACGGGTGTCGGCTCGGCATAGTTGCGCTCGGTGAGCGCCCGCGCCAGGGGGGAGGGCAGAGACGGAAATGGCAAGGGAGATGCGCCTTAAGAACCGGCGCATTCGCACCGGTACACGCGAACCGGCAGATGGCCGGATCGGAATTCGGATGCTGTGTCTAACGCCAACTGAGCGCGGAGACCACTACCTGCACCGCGCAGCGGCGTTGCACGGTGCGGATTACGCGGACGAACCTGCGAGGATGCCCCGGCCTTTCCAGAGGATTGCCCCACGTTGAAGGTTCGTGACGATATCGCGCCGTTTGCTTGCACCGGAGCCGGTCGTCGCCGATACAAGATGTACAAGAGGGGTCTTGTATCGGAAGCGGTTTCTCGATCGGTTTCCAGTCGATCCAAGGGCGGACGCTTCTCGAATCCTCGGCCCCGACGTCCCATCCGCTGAGCGAGAAGCCGGTGCGCCAAGCGCAACCGAACACGTCCCTCGATTGCATTTTCCTCCGACCGGAGAAGACACGTTGCCAGAGCCCGATCTCAGATCAGACGATGTCGATGCATTTCGCCTGCATGTTTGCCAGAGGCTCATTGCCGCCTCGGGCCGGACCGAAGAAGACAATATCGACCACGCCTACCCTCCGTATGAAGTCGCCGCCGGGCAAGAGGCGTTCGACGCGGTGCGGGCGCGCTTTCTCGCGTACCTGACGGGCAGTTGGGACGGGATGGCGCGATCCTATGGCCGTCTCGAAGATGACGCCTCACGCAAGCTCTTCGTGGACTTGCTTCTGTTTCGCGTGCTCGGATGCCGCCATGTCCGGCTCGACAGCAATACGCCCGCCTATTGGGAGGCTCGAAGGCAAGCTGAGGCGCTTCCGGTCGAGCCCTCGCCCTTCGCGGACCTTCCCGGCGGCGCAGGCCTTTGCCACTTTCTGTTGCCGGGCGAAAAGCGCCCCCTCACTGTGGACTGCCTCCACGCCAACATCTTCTTCACGTTCCTCCTGAGGCAGTATTTTTTCGATCGCGGCGGCGTGCGGGTGCAGCCGGAAGTCGGCGATCATGTGGTGGATGCGGGGGCCTGCTTCGGCGACACTGCCATCGACTTCGCCGAAACCGTCGGCGAAACCGGCCATGTCTACTCGTTCGATCCCCTCGAAGCCCATCTGAGGATCGTCCATCACAACATCCGGCAGAACGATCTTTCGAACCTGACCGTCTTCCAGCATGGCTTGAGCGATCACAATCTCGAAGCCCTACCAGTCCAGGGACTGTGCGATCCGGGCTTTGCGGACGAGGATGTCATGCCGGTTAGGCGTCTCGACGACATCGTCGCGACGGGCACGATCCCACGGGTCGACTTCATCAAAATGGATATCGAAGGGTACGAGCTTCCAGCTCTTCGGGGCGCCGAGGCGACGCTGCGCACCTTCCGTCCCAAGCTCGCGATCTCCGTCTATCACCGCTGGGGCGACTACTTCGAGATCCCCGACTACATCGCCAGCCTGAATCTCGGCTACCGGTTCTTCCTGCAGAACTACACGGTCGGGGAAGGCGAGACGGTTCTCTATTGCATCGCCGCGCCCGGCGACGGTGGATCGGCCGAGAGCGAATTGTCCGACGCCGGGGCGGCGCACGCCTCAACCCCGTCGTAACCCCCTTACGGACCGCCGTCTTCTCGGCCGAACGCGTCCTACGCCGCCCGCTCCTCCACCAGGGCGACGATGTCGTCCCAGCGCGAGAGGAAGGCGGCGACGCAGGCCGGGTCGAAATGCCGGCCCGCCTCCGCCTCGACATGGGCGCGCGCCCGCTCCAGGGACCAGGCGGGCTTGTAGCTGCGCGCGGAGATCAGCGCGTCGAACACGTCGGCCACCGCGACGATCCGGCCGGAGCGGGGAATCTCCTCGCCCTTGAGACCGCGGGGGTAACCGGTGCCGTCCCAGCGCTCATGGTGGGTCAGCGCGATCTCGGCGGCAATCTGGAGCAGGCGCGAGGGGCTGTCATGCAGCATGTGGTAGCCGCGCAGGGCGTGCTGGCGCATCTCCTCCCACTCGTCGGGGGTGAGGGGGCCGGCCTTCATCAGGATGTGGTCGGGGACCGCGATCTTGCCGATGTCGTGCATGGTCGAGGCCAAAGCCACGTCGTCGGCCTCCGCCGACGACAGGCCGAGTCCTTCGGCCACCGCGATGACGCAGCCGGCCACGCGGGTGAGATGGTCGCCGGCCCGGTCGTCGCGGAACTCGGCGGCCAGCATCAGGCGGCGGATCAGTTCGCGCTCGCGCGCCGAAGCGTCGGCCACCGCCCGTGCCGCGTCGCGCCGCATGGTGCGCGCCCGGTCGTCGCTCTCCCGTCGCGCCAGGGCGAGTTCGATCAGAACGCCGACCCGGTCCTGCAATTCCAGGGCGTCGAACGGCTTGGACAGCGTGTCGGTGGCGCCGGCCTCGCGGCCGATCCGGCGCAAGTTCCGGGCGTCGCCGCCGGCCACCAGCAGGATCGGGGTGCGGGCGAGGCTCTGCTGCTCCCGCAGGGCACGGATCAGGGCAGGGGCGTCGAAGCGCTCGGGCTCGGCCTCCAGCACGATCACATCAGGGGCTTCGGCGATCAGGTCGTCGATCACATGGCTCGTGACCGCGAGGATGCAGGCGCTGCAGGGCTGCCCGCGCAAAGCGAGGACGAGGGGAGCCGGGGTTCGCGCCGCTACGATGGCGACCACCGTGTCCCGGCTTCGCTCCCCGCTTCCTTGCGCGTCGCCCGTCATCGCGTCATCCACGGCGATCCCGGCGCGGCCCGCCGCCCACCGACTCCCGATCGCTGCCCCTTTGCGTGCCATAATATGGTTAACCGCAATTTGACACGGCGTGACCGACCTTCGCGCGACCGCGCCGACCGCGGAAACTGGGCCCCACTTTTCGGGCCGGCGCGCTAGATTGCCGGCATGAACGACGACGCCTTCCCCCTCGATCCGCGGCTTGCCGCCGACACCCATGCCGTGGGCGATCTCGCCCTCTGCTCCGTCCTGCTGATGGACGATGCACGCTTCCCGTGGCTGATCCTGGTGCCGCGGCGGCCGGGCTTGAACGAACTCACCGACCTCACGCCAGAGGATGCGCGCCTCGCCTTCGAGGAAACGCGTATCGCGGTCAGGGTCATGCAGACGCTCGCCCAGCCGGACAAGGTCAACGTCGCCAGCCTCGGCAACGTGGTGGCGCAGCTGCACATCCACGTCGTGGCCCGGTTCCGCTCGGACCCGGCCTGGCCAGGGCCGGTCTGGGGCGTCGGCGAGCGCAAGCCCTATCCGCCGCATGCCCGCGCCGCCCTGCTCGAACGGGCAGCCGCCCTGTTCATGGCCGCGTGAGGCGACCCGGATGACAGGCTCGCCCAACCCACCCGGCCGAGACGCGCTCGCCTATGCCGCGAGCCGCCTTGTGCGGCACTCCGCCGAATTCGGCCCGGCCCCCGCCCTGACGGACGCCGGACCGGATGCCCGCCTCGTGCTGATGGCGGGCGAGACGGTGATCGTGCGCGCCGCCCCGGCGGAGACCGGAACGGCCCTGCTCACACCGGACGAGGCCGGCCGGGCGGGCGAGCGTGCCGTGGAAATCTACCTCGGACGGGTCGAGGGGCGGCCGGTCTTCGCCGGCGCCCTCCCAGGGGAGGCAGCCCTCCTCTTCCCCGCGCCCGGCCACCGCGCGCTCGACCTGCGGGCGCTCGCCGCCGAGGGCGCGGTGGCCCGCGAGGAACAAGGGCTCATCGCCACCGCCAAGTCGGTGCTGGCCTGGCATGCCCGGCACCGCTTCTGCGCCAATTGCGGCAGCCCGACCACCATCGCCGCCAGCGGTTTCCGCCGGGAATGCGGGGCTTGCGGGCTGCACCACTTCCCGCGCACCGATCCCGTGGCGATCATGCTCGTGCGGCGGGGCGAGACCTGCCTGCTCGGGCGCGGCCGGCATTTCAAGCCGGGGATGTATTCCTGCCTGGCCGGCTTCATCGAGCCCGGCGAGACGGTCGAGGACGCCGTGCGCCGCGAGACGCGGGAGGAGACCGGCGTCGCGGTCGGCGCCGTCGCCTATCACGCCTCGCAGCCCTGGCCGTTCCCGGCCTCGCTGATGATCGGCTGCGTGGCCGAGGGGCTGTCGGAGGCCATCCGCACCGATCCCGACGAGCTGGATGACGCGCGCTGGTTCACGCGTGCCGAGGTGGCGCGAATGATCGCGGGCACCCATCCCGAGGCCCTGACCGTGCCGCCGCCGACGGCCATCGCCCACCTGCTGCTGCGCGACTGGGTCGACGGCGTCATTGAGGACACCATCGGGGCCGTGCCGGACCCGGAGGCGTGAGCCCGGCGCCTCGTGCGCTTCACGGACGCGAGCGGATGGTGTAGGCGCCCCCACTTGGCCGGGAAATCGGCCGAGGAATTGGCCGGGGAAGTCGGGCCCTGCGCGGCGGCCCGGTTCCGGGGGAACCGTGCCCCCGGGCCTCAAGGCCGGACGTACCGCCGGGAGCGAGAACCATGACCGCCCGCATCGATGCCGCCTTCGCCCGCTGCCGTGCGGAAGGACGTGCCGCCCTCGTCACCTACATGATGGCGGGCGATCCCGATCCGGAGACCTCGCTCAAGGTGCTCGAAGCCCTGCCGAAGGCGGGGGCCGACATCGTCGAGTTCGGCCTGCCCTTCACCGATCCCATGGCCGACGGGCCGGCGATCCAGGCGGCGGGTCTGCGGGCGCTGAAAGTCGGCCAGGATCTGCGCGGCACCCTCGCTCTCGTCCGCCGCTTCCGCGCGGGCGACGACCGGACGCCCGTGGTTCTGATGGGCTACTACAACCCGATCCATACCTACGGCGTGCCCCACTTCCTGGAGGATGCGCAGGCGGCCGGCATCGACGGTCTGATCGTGGTCGATCTGCCGCCGGAGGAGGACGAGGAGCTCTGCCTGCCGGCGCTCGAGAAGGGGCTCGCCTTCATCCGCCTCGCGACCCCGACCACGGACGAGGCCCGCCTGCCGGCGGTTCTCGCGAACACCGCGGGCTTCGTCTACTACGTGTCGATCACCGGCGTGACCGGGACGGCGACCCCCGATTTCGGCCGGGTGTCGCAGGCGGTCAGCCGGATCGCGGCCCATACCGACCTGCCCGTCGTCGTCGGCTTCGGCGTGAAGACCGGCGCGCACGCTGCCGAGATCGCCCGCGGCGCCGACGGCGTGGTGGTGGGCTCGGCCCTCGTCGATGCGCTGGCCCGCAGCCTCGAACCCGGCGACCGGGCCGGGAACGGCACGGTGGAGGCCGTCGCCTCCCTGGTGCGCGAGTTGGCGCAGGGTGTCCGCAGCGCCCCCAAGGCGCCGTCCGGGGCCTGAACGCCGCCGCAAGCCCGCCGCGCGGGGGGTATCCTGCCGGAGCCTCCCGAGAGGGGAGATCCCCCCTGGGATCGAGGCGGCGGCGATCCGATATCGATGCGGCAAGAGAACTCGGTAGGACAGGGAGTCTGACGCGATGGTCGAGCCGATGAACTGGATCTCGGAGGTCGTACGGCCCCGGATCAAGACGCTGTTCAAGCGCGAGACGCCGGAGAACCTCTGGGTCAAGTGCCCCGACACGGGCCAGATGGTCTTCCATAAGGAAGTCGAGCAGAACCACTGGGTCATTCCCGGCTCCGAACACCATCTCAAGATGTCGGCCACGGCGCGTCTCAAGATGATGTTCGACGAGGGCACCTGGATCGACGTGCCGCTGCCCGAGGTGCCGGCCGACCCGCTCAAGTTCCGCGACGAGAAGCGCTACGTCGACCGTCTCAAGGAGGCGCGGGCCAAGACCGGCATGCCCGACGCGTTCAAGATCGGCTTCGGCCGCGTCGGCAGCCTGCCGATGACGATCGCGGCTCAGGAATTCGGCTTCATGGCCGGCTCGCTGGGCATGGCCGGCGGCGAGGCCTTCGTCCGCGGGGCCGAGACCGCGCTCGAGAAGCGCACCCCCTACGTGCTGTTCGCGGCCTCCGGCGGCGCGCGGATGCAGGAGGGTATCCTCTCCTTGATGCAGATGCCCCGTACCACGGTCGCCGTGCGCCGGCTTAGAGCCGCGCGGCTGCCCTACATCGTGGTGCTGACGAACCCGACCACCGGCGGCGTCACCGCCTCCTACGCCATGCTCGGCGACGTGCATCTGGCCGAGCCCGGCGCGCTGATCTGCTTTGCCGGCCCCCGCGTCATCGAGCAGACGATCCGCGAGAAGCTGCCCGACGGCTTCCAGCGGGCGGAGTATCTGCGCGAGCACGGCATGGTCGATCAGGTCGTCCACCGGCATCAGCTCAAAGAGACGATCAGCCGGCTCTGCGGCTTGCTGATGGACGTGCGCCGGACGCCTGAGTCCGACACCGCCCGCGAGCCGACCGCCCCCGAACCCGTGTCGAACGCGGCCTGAACTCAATCCGCGACAGAAGGTCTCCACGCGAGATGGAATCCTCCGACGCGTTGATGGCGCGCTTCCTCGCCCTGCATCCGCGCACGATCGACCTGTCGCTTGGTCGCATCGAGCGCCTGCTCGCGGGCCTGAACCATCCCGAGCGGCGGCTGCCGCCGGTGATTCACGTCGCCGGCACCAACGGCAAGGGCTCGACCATCGCCTTCATGCGGGCGATCCTGGAGGCCGGCGGGCTGGCCGCGCACGTCTACACCTCGCCGCATCTCGTGCGCTTCCATGAGCGCATCCGCCTCGGCGGCATCGGTGGCGGCCACTACGTCGCCGAAGACCGGCTCGCCGACGCCTTCGCCCGGTGCGAGGCGGCCAACAAGGGCGATCCGATCACCGTGTTCGAGATCACCACCGCGGCTGCCCTTCTGCTGTTCTCCGAATGCCCCGCCGACGTGCTGCTGCTGGAAGTGGGCCTCGGCGGCCGGGTCGACGCCACCAACGTCATCGACCAGCCGGCCTGCGCCGTGGTCACCCCGATCGGGCGCGACCATGCCGAGTATCTCGGCGACACCGTCGAGGCCGTGGCGATGGAGAAGGCCGGCATCTTCAAGCGCGGCTGCCCGGCGGTGATCGCCGCCCAGGATTATGCCGGGGCCGATGCCGTCCTCTGTCGCCAGGCCGAGCGGGTCGGCGCGGTGCCGGTGCGGATCGGCAACCAGGATTTCTCCGTGCACGAAGAGAGCGGGCGCTTCGTCTACCAGGATGAGATCGACCTGTTCGATCTGCCTCGCCCGCGCCTGGCCGGGCGCCACCAGCTCACCAATGCCGGCACCGCCATCGCGGCCCTGCGCGCGGCGGGCTTCGGCGACATCGGCACGGTCGCCCTCGAAGCCGGCCTGCGCAACGTCGATTGGCCGGGCCGGCTCCAGCGCCTCGTGCGCGGGGCGCTCGCCGAGCGGATGCCCAAGGATGCCGAGCTGTGGCTCGACGGCGGCCACAACGCCGATGGCGGGCGCATCCTCGCCGCCGCCATGGCCGATCTCGGCGAGCGCAGCGACGTGCCGCTGGTCCTGATCGTCGGGCTGCTCGGCACCAAGGATGCCGAAGGCTTCCTGAAGAACTTCGTCGGCCTTGCCCGTTCGCTCGTGGCGGTGCCGATCACCGGCCAGATGGCCGCGCGGCCCGCCGAGGAAGTGGCGGAAATCGCCCGTGAGGTCGGCCTTACGGCCGAGGTCGCTCCGAGCGTCGAGGCGGCGCTGGCGGCTCTGTCGGACACGGTCTTCGAGCGCCCGCCGCGGGTCCTCATCTGCGGTTCGCTTTATCTCGCGGGCGCCGTGCTCGAAGCCAACGGCACGATCCCGGTCTGACACGGCGTCCGCCTGATCGAAGCGGGCATTCGACGGGACGGCGCGAGGGCCGGAGATCCGCGCCGCGAGGCCATCGATCGACAAACCACACGAGCCGGAAGCGATTCGCGCGTCACGCCGGGCGCCGGTTCTGCCGCCGGCCGGCAAAAGATCTTCATCGAACGTCCGTCGTCCGGCCCGTGATCTGTCGAATCAGGCAACGGACGCGATGGTGTAGACCCGTCGTCCCGTCGAACGGCGCATCCCCGATTGCCCGATTTGACGCAAACCTGCTTTCGGCCTCCCCGCGCACCGGATGCAACCGCTCGTCGGGTCGATTGTGGCGCAGTAGGTGTGGCCTGTTCGCTACATCTCAGGCCAGGGAAATGGTCTAGCTTGTTGGCGATCGGGTTTCTGCTGGGGATCAACAAGTGAAAAAGCTTCTCACCTCTCTCGCCGCCTTCACGGCGCTGACCGCGGCGGCCTCCGCCGCCGACCTGCCGCGCCGCGCTGCTCCGCCGCCGGTCTTCACGCCCATCCCGGTGTTCACCTGGACCGGTTTCTACGCCGGTTTCAACGCCGGCTACGGCTTCGGCGTCGAGGACAACGGTGCGGCTCCGGTCGTCGGCGTGAACAGCCTGACCGGCCTCGTGCGTCCCGGCCAGACCGCCGTCATCGCCTTCGGTGGCAACAGCCGCAACGACGGCTTCGTCGGCGGTGGTCAGATCGGCTACAACTACCAGTTCACCCCGGGTTCCGGCGTCGTCGTCGGTATCGAGGCCGACGCTCAGTACGTCGATTTCGGCCGTAACCGGAACCAGTTCTCGGTCGTGAACAGCAACCCGGCCTTCCCGGGCGTCGCCGCTCAGCAGGTGTTCAACCCGAACGGCCTGTCCAGCCTCGACTTCTTCGGCACCGTCCGCGGTCGCCTCGGCTACGCCTTCGACCGCGTCCTGTTCTACGGCACCGGCGGCTTCGCCTACGGCGCCGGCGGCGGCCGTCAGTTCGGCCTGCCGAACAGCTCCACCGACGACTTCCGCACCGGCTACGCCGCGGGTGGTGGTGTCGAGTACGCTCTCCCGACCGACTCGTTCCTGAACTTCTTCCGCTCCTCGGCCGTCACGCTGAAGGTCGAAGGTCTGTACGTGAACCTCGATCGCGGCGGCGGTGCCCTCAACGGCGCCTTCGCGGTGAACAACGCCGGCGCCGTCATCACCACGGCCAACCCGGGCGTGGTCGTCGTCTCCGGCCCCTCGCGCCGCAACGACACCGAGTTCGCCGTCGTCCGCGCCGGCCTGAACTACAAGTTCGGCAGCTACTAAGCCGAACCTTCGATAACAGGGTCTCGAAACCAGGGAGCCCGGCCGCAAGGCCGGGCTTCTTGCGTTTCGGGGCCGGTCGCGAGCGAAAAAGGCATGAAAAAAGCCCGGCCTCGCGGCCGGGCTGTCTCGGGTCGTTCGGCCCGAATTCGGTTCGGGTCAGGCGCTCGCCTGGATCCAGCGCGAAAGATCGCCCTTGGGGGCAGCGCCGACCTTCTGGCTGGCGAGCTTGCCGTCCTTGAAGATCATCAGGGTCGGAATCGAGCGGATGCCGTAGGTCGAGGCGATGCCGGGGTTCTCATCGACATTGACCTTGACGATTTTCACCTTGCCCTGGAGATCGGCGGAGATCTCTTCCAGCGCCGGGCCGATCTGCCGGCAGGGGCCGCACCACTCCGCCCAAAAATCCACTACGACGGGCTCGGCGGACTGCAGAACGTCCTGCTCGAAGCTCGCATCGGTCACTTTCACGGTCGCCATCGTAGGTCCTTTCGACACGCGGGTCCCACGCGGGTGCATGGAGGGCCCCTGCGCAGAGGGCACCGAGAGCGGGTTCGGCGCCTCACGGTGAGGCGAGAATTGGCGACGCCCGACCGCCCGGTCAAGGCATCCCGCCCCGGCCGCGGGTCTGGCACGCCGAACCCACATGGATAAGCCTGCGTTCGTCCCCGCAATCCCCCTCCGATCGGCTTGCCGGCGCCCTCGCCCAGCGCCTTGCCATCTGACGAACCGCGTCGCGAGTCCGTCTCCTGGCGCGGCCCGACCCTCGCCGTGGGCCGCCTGCGCCCCATTTGGCGAGCAAGATCGGCGACCCGCACAAGGATCAATCGACGTGACGCGCACCCTTTCCCTCTTGCTCGCCACCGTTGCGGCCCTCGGCCTCGATGCCCCTGCCTTCGCTCAGCAGCCGGCCGGACAGGAGTCGCGCTCCCCCCGCATCGAGGGTGAATCCTTCCAGGCGCCGGCCGCGCCGAGTGCCGGCACGTCGATCGCCGAGAAGGAGGCGCCGAACACCGAGTACAAGCCGCTCCTGCCCAACCAGACCCGTGCGCCGGAGCCCGCGCAGAAGACCGAGTTCGAGACCGCCGTCGTGGCCAAGGGCCTGGAAAGCCCCTGGGCGATGGAGTTCCTGCCCGACGGGCGCATGATCGTGACCGAGAAGGCCGGCAAGATCCGCCTGATCGCCAAGGACGGCACGGTGGGCCAACCGGTGGCGGGCGTGCCGAAGGTCGATCCGAAGGGGCAGGGCGGTCTTCTCGACATCGCGCTGAGCCCGAGCTTCGCCGCGGATCGCACGATCTACTTCAGCTACAGCGAGCCGCGCGACAAGGGCAACGGCACCACGGTCGCCAAGGCCAAGCTGGTCGAGAGCGACGGCAAGGCGAAGCTCGAGGACGTCAAGGTCATCTTCCGCCAGATGCCGACCTATGACGGCGACAAGCATTTCGGCTCGCGCCTCGTCTTCGCGCCGGACGGCAAGCTGTTCGTCACGGTGGGCGAGCGCTCCGACAAGCAGACCCGCGGGCAGGCGCAGGATCTGACGAGCGGGCTCGGCAAGGTCTTCCGCATCGACACCGACGGCAGCGCCCCGAAGGACAACCCCTTCACCGGCGGCGAAAAGGCCAAGCCCGAGATCTGGTCCTACGGCCACCGCAACGTCCAAGCGGCCGCCCTGGACAACCAGGGCCGGCTCTGGACCGTGGAGCACGGGCCCCGCGGCGGCGACGAGCTGAACCGCCCGCGGCCCGGCCTCAACTACGGCTGGCCGGTGGTCACCTACGGCATCGAGTATTCCGGCGAGAAAATCGGCGACGGCCAGACCCAGGCCGGCGGCACGGTGCAGCCGGTCTATTACTGGGATCCGGTGATCGGCCCCTCGGGCATGGCGCTCTACGATAAGGATGCGTTCCCGGCCTGGAAGAACCAGTTTCTCATCGGTGGCCTCGTCAGCGCCGGGATCGTCGCGCTCAAGCTCGACGGCGACAAGGTCGTCACCGAGGAGCGCATCCCGCTGGAACACCGCGTCCGCGACGTGCGGGTCGGCCCCGACGGCGCCGTCTACGCGGTGACCGAGGATGACGGCCAGATCGTCAAGTTGACGCCGAAGAAGGGCGGCTGAGGCTGACGTAAAGGATCTCGCAGGGACTCCCCCTCTCCCCGCAAGCGGGGCGAGGGGATGGGCAGCTCAACCATCGTCCTGGAGACCTGATCCAGGACGATGCTTGAGACTCTTGTTTTCGCATCATCTTTTTTCCGAAAGCCGGCCACCACCTTTCGGGACGATGCTCTCCCGGCGCTCGATCATCGGGCAACGCTCATTGTCCGGCAGGGCTTCCTCCACCCGCCGCACCACCGGCCCCGAGGTCCAGACCAGCAGGGCCACGATCGCGTGCTGGGGCCAGATCGCGGCGGCGAGCCGCGCGTAGAGGCTGACCTGAGCCGCCTCGCGCTCCGGCAGGGGTGCGTCGTCCGCGGGCGGGCGGCCGGTCTTGAAGTCGCAGAGGATCACCCGGCCGTCCTCCACGACGAGCCGGTCGATGCGGCCGGTGACGTCGCGCTCGATCCCATCCACGACGATCCGGCCCGAGAGCGCCACCTCGGCGCGCGCTTGGCCTGAGAACAGCGGCGCGAGGTCGGGCGCCTCGATCAGCCGCAGGACCGCGCGGACGAGATCCTTGCGCTTTCCCTCCTCCAGGGCCGGTGCGCGGGCGCGGGCGAAACGGTCGGCGGCTTCCCCGCGCCGGGCCGGCTCGATCCTCGGGAGGTGTTCGAGGAGCGCGTGGACCAGGGCGCCGCGGCGGCGCGCCTCGGCGTCACCGAGACGGCGCCGGGGCTGGCGCTGACCGTCCGCCGCGCCAAGCGCGCCCGACGGACTCAGCGGCGGCGCGGCCTCGGCTTCCGGTGCGGCCGCCGAGAAGAGCCAGTCCGGCACCGTCTCGGGTTCCGGCAAGGCCGTGTCCTCCGCAGCGTGGGCGAGGGAAGCGCCGGAGCCGTCGCGCCAGATCGTGATCGGCCCGTGCTCGGTCTCGACCGCCTCGCCGGCCCCCAGCCCCCGCTCCAGGCCGAGGCGGACCATCTCGCACCACGAGGCCGGCGTCTCCCGCGTCGCCCCGCGATAGGGCGCGATGACGAGGTGGTCGGCGGCCCGGGTCATGGCGACGTAGAGCAGGCGGTTGTGCTCCTCGCGCGCCCGCGCCTGGAGGGCGGAGCGGGCGGCCAGCGTCGCCGCGCAATCCTGCATGCGCCCGCCGGTCCAGACGGGCGGCAGCGGGCCGTCGGCGGGGGGGTCGAGGCCGAGGAGCGGCGGGTCGTTGCGGCCGAGCGGCTCGCAGCCGTCGATGACGACGACGACCGGGGCCTCCAGGCCCTTGGCGCCGTGGACCGTCATCACCCGCACCTCATCGCGGCCCGATTCCAGATCGCGCTTGACCGAGAGGCCGCTTCGGCCGCGGCCGGGCCGAACGATGTAATCGGCGAGGAAGGCGTCGAGGCAGGGGGCGTCGCCCCCGTTCTCGGCGTCGGCGGCCTGAGCCAGGAACACGTCGATGGCGTCGCCCGCCTCGCCGCCGAGCCGCGCCACCAGCCGGCTGCGCCCGCCATGGGGCCCGAGCAGAGCGGCGTAGAAGCCGAACGGGCCGTTCTCCGCCGCGAGCCGGATCCACAGCCGCAGGGCCGCGAGGCCGCGGATCGCCGCCCCGTCGCCGGTCTCCGCGTGGCGGGTCAGCGCGTCTTCCAGCGTCTCGGCGAAGGGGCGGCGGGCGCAGATGCGGGTGAGGTCGTCGTCGGTCAGCCCAACGAGCGGCGTCTTGAGGGCGGTGGCGAGGGTGAGGTCGTCGGCGGGCAGCAGCCCGGCGCGGCCGACCGCGACGAGATCGAGCACGGCGATGTGGCCCGCGACCTCGAGCCGGTCCTGGCCCGCCACCGGCACGCCGAGCCCCTTCATCGCCCGGATCACCTCCTCGAAGGCGGCCGAGCGCTTGCGCACGAGGATCAGCACGTCGCCGGGCCGCCAGATCCGGCCGCAGGCATCGCCCTTCGTCGTCCAGGCCTTCACCGCGCGGGCGATGCGGCGGGCGACGACGATGGCCGGGGCGTTGGGCTCGGGCGCATCGACGGGGGCGGCCCAGGCATCGGGCTCGTCGGCCTCCGCCGGTTCCTCGATCCCCCAGAGTTCGACCGCGCCGGGCACGCCGGCCCGGGCGGAGGCGTGGACCGTGCCCGGCGCGCCCGCATCGAACGAGAGGCCGGCGAAGTGCTCCGGCACGCCGAACACCGCATCGACCGCCGCGAGCACATGGCTCGCGGTGCGGAACGAGAGCCTGAGGCTGACATCGGCGAAATCGTGCCCGGCCCCTTCCGCCGCCCGGCCCCAGGCGCGGCGGGTCAGCTCGAACTCCCGCGGGTCGGCGCCCTGGAAGCTGTAGATCGACTGCTTCGGATCGCCCACGGCGAAGCGGGTGCGGGTGAGACCGCGCGCGCCTTCGCCCGCCGCGAACTCGGCGGTGAGCGTGCGCAGGATCTCCCATTGCTGCGGGTTGGTGTCCTGCGCCTCGTCCACGAGGACGTGATCGACGCCGCGGTCGAGCTTGTACAGGACCCAGGAGGCGCCGACCCGCGAGAGCAGGTCGAGGGTCTTGTGGATCAGGTCGTCGAAATCGAGGGCGCCGAGACGCGTCTTCTGCGCCTCGACCCGACGGTGGATCTCGGCGGCGAGCCAAAACAGGCCCTGCGTCCGGGCGAGCGCGCGGGCGGCGCGTAGGCTGTCGAACAGCGGGACGAGGCGCGCCTGCTCGTCGAGCAGCGCCTGCTTCACGTCCTCCGGCACCGCCTTGGTGCCGAAGGATTTGGCCGCACGCGGCTCGTCCTTGTCGGTGAAGAAGACCGAGCGGTAGGGCGCCAGCGCCTTGCCGGCTTCGAGGGCGGCGTGCGCCTCCACGAGCCCGTCGGCGAGCTTCTCGTCGGTCGCCTTGCCGGTGCGCAGCCGGCCCGCGATCTCGCGCCAGTCGCCGAGGCTGCTGCCCCTCAGAATCTCCGCCTCGATGGACTCGACGCTGGCGCCGTCCGGCAGCCCCAGGGCGCGCGGCAGGCGGGCGAGTGCCGGCTCCAGGGCACGGTGGTCGGAGAACAGGGCCCGCGTCCGCATGGCCGAGCGGATCGCGTCGCGCAGGGTGTCGCCGGAGGCTTCCGCGCCGACCACGGCGAGCGCATCGGAGAGCGCCTGGTTGCCGCCGAGGATCGCGTCGGCGAGCACGTTGTCGGTCTCGATCTCGAACGCTTCGCGCGACTGGTTGTCGTCGAGCACGACGAAGCGGGCCGGCACGTTGGCCTCGAACGGGAACATGTGCAGCAGCCGCTCGCACAGGGCGTGCAGCGTCTCGATCTTGAGGCCGCCCGGCGTCTCGACGGCGCGGGCGAACAGGCGGCGGGCCAGCCGCAGGGTGTCGCGGGCAGGCCGCACGCCGGTGAGTTCGGTGAGTTCCGCGGTCAGCGCCGCGTCGTCCAGCGTCACCCAGCGCCCGAGGCGCTGGAACACGCGGATCGACATGTTGGCGGCCGCCGCCTTGGTGAAGGTGAGGCAGAGGATGCGGCCGGGCGGCGCGCCGTCGAGGAGCAGGCGCAGCACCCGGTCGGTGAGCACCTTGGTCTTGCCTGCGCCCGCATTGGCCGAGACCCAGGCCGAGAGGCGCGGGTCCGCGGCCCGGCGCTGGGCCGCCTTGGTCAGGTCGTCGACGGTGAAGCCGGTCAGCGGGGCGTTCACGCGGCTTCTCCTTCGCCGCCCAGCGACCATTCGAGCACGCGGGCGAGGTGATCGTACTCGTTGTAGGCGCGCTCGTATTGCGGATAGGGGCGCGACAGGTAGGCCGCCTCGCCGGTCATGTAGCGGGCGATCAATCCGCGCAGGCGCTGCCAGTGCTCCTCGACGATCGCCGCCACCGCCCGCGCATCGCCGGGCGGCGGCTTGACCGGGATCGGCCGGAACGGCTCGCGCCCGCCCGAGGCATGGACGTAGAGGAGGTCCGGCGGGGCGGCGGCCTTCAGCCCTTCAAAGGCGCCGTGCATCAGCATCGCCGCCTCCAGGGTGAGCTGGGGCGAGAAGCCGGCAAAGACGGTGCGGTTGCTCGGCGGCGTGCCGGTCTTGAAATCGACGATGCAGTAGCTGCCGTCGGCGCGGGCCTCGATCCGGTCGGCCCGGGCAGAAAGGGTGAAGGTTCGCTCGCCCAGGGGAATCGTCACCTTGCCCGAGCGCTCGGCGTGGATCGTGCGCAAGCCCTGGCGCTGGTTCGCCTCCCATTCGAGGAAGGCGACCGCCATGCGCTCGTAGCGGGGAAACCACTCGGCGTAGAGTTCCGGGTACTGGTCCTGAAGCGGGCCGAAGGCGTCGAGCGCGATGGCGTAGAGCAGGGTCTCCGCGCCCGCCGGCAATGGACCGGGATGGGCTGCGGAAAAATCGCCGAGGACCTTGTGGATCAGGCTGCCGCGCTCGGCCGCGCCCGGCACCACGGCGATCGGCTCCAGCGCCTCCAAGCCCAGGATATGCCGGGCGTAGATCGAGTAGGGATCGCGCACCAGCGTCTCGATCTCGGTGACGCTGAGGCGCTCCGGGAACAGAGCCGGGTCGGGCTTGGGCGCGGGGCGCTTGAGGCGCGGCGGCGGCGCCTCCCGGCCGCGATCGAGCCGCGCGGCGAGCCCGCGCAGGCGCTGGCCGCGGGCGATGGCGCCGGCCCAGACCGCATCGCCGCCGAAGGCGCGCAGGCGCTGGAGGAAGCGCGACGGCACGGTCGGCGAGCCCTCGCGCTTGGCCGCGCGGGTGACCACGGCGTCATGGGTGCCCAGGCCCTGCACGAAGTCGTGGGCGGCCTGTCCGATCCGCCGCTCGGGCGGACTCAGGCCCACGTCCCCGCGCATCGGCCGGTTGAGGAAGGCATCGGTGGTCTGGCGCACCGGCCAGACCGCCTCGTCGAGCCCGCCCAGCACGATGCGATCGACGGAGAGCAGGCGCGCTTCGAGCGGCCCGAGGATGCGCAGGCGCGGATGCGCGTTCCGCTGCGCGCAGGCGACGGTGCGGTCGCGGGCGAGCGCGGTGAAGAAGGCGGCGTAATCGGAAAACCGGCCCGGCAGCTCTTCCTGCTCGGCGGATTCGAGATCGTCGAACAGGCCGTCGAGCGTGTCGAGGGAGGGATCGTCGGTCTCGTCCGCGTCGCCCTCCTCCGCCCCGCCCATCATCCGCTCGCAGGCCTCGCGATGCCCGGCGGCGAGCGCCACGAGGTTACCGATCTCGGGCTGCAGGTCGGTGCGGAACGCATCGAGCGCGATCTCCAGCCGGTCCAGGATGTCTTCGGCGAGATCCCAATCGACCGGCTTCAGGCGCTTCTTGGCGCGCGGCACCCGCTCGGTGGCGTTGCGTTGCAGCGCCACCGCCGCGCGCATTCCGTCGAAACTGTTCTTCGGAATCGGGGCGGGGCCGCGCAACCCGCCGATCTCGAGGGCCGCGGCCGCGCGCACGACCTCGCTGCGGGTCAACCCGAGCCGGACGAAAGGGTGAGCCAGGAGCGCGACGACGCGGGCCGGTGCTACCTCGGCGGCGAGTTCGGCGACCAGCCGAGCGAAGCGCCCGGCCTGCGCGCGCGCCAGACTCAAGCCCGCCGAATCCTCCGCCGCGATGCCCCAGCGGGCGAGTTCGGCCGAAACGCGCAGCGCCAGCCCTCGGTCGGGCGTGACGAGCGCCGCGGTGGCGCCGGGCGTTTCCAACGTCTCGCGCAGGGCGAGCGCGGCGACCAGCGCCTCCTCGCGCTCGTCCGCCGCCTCGACCACCGCGAGGCCCGCCATGCCCTCCCGTGCAAGGGTGATCCGCTCGGCCGCGTCGAGCCCGGCCCAGGCATCGGTGGTCTCGGCCGGGCGCAGGGCCTGCGACAGCAGCTTTTCCCGCGCCACCGCCTCGGGCGAGAGATCCCCCAGCGTCTCGACATCACGACGCTCGACGGCAAAGCCCCTCGGTCCGGTGAGCGCGCGAAGGATCGCCTGCGGATGGCCGTGGGCGATCTCCTCGTGCTGGCCGCCGGCGCCGTCGATCGCCTCCCAGCCCTCCGCATCGAGGTGCAGATCGAGCCCCGGCAGCACCACCGCGCCGCGGGGCAGGCGGGCCACGGCCGCGATCAGCCGGGCGGTGGCGGGTACCGAGCCGGTGGAGCCCGCCACGATCACCGGATCGCCCGGCCGCTCGCGGAAGAGCCGGTCGGCCTCGGCGAGCACGAGGCGGCGGGCGCGGGCGGTGGGGTCGGCGAGCGAGCGGGCGGCGAGGATGTCGGGCCAGTGCTCGGCGGCGATCTTCAGGAAGTCGAGGGTGAGGCGGAAGTAGCGGGAATGCTCGGCCTCCACCGCGGCGGCGATCTCGCTCCAGGGCAGGCCCTCGACGGTGAGGGCGTCCATCAGCCCTTCGAGGTCGGCGGCGAGCGCCATCGCGTCGGCCGGGGAGGAGGGCACGAGGAACGGCACCTCGTCGTCGATGGGCAGGAGTTCGCGGTCCACCGTCTCCGCCCATTTCTGGACGAGCCGGGCCAGGATCAGCCGGCGCTCCAGCGCGGGGATCGAGGGGTAGAGCAGGTCTTCCGGCGTCTCCAGCAGCGTGTTGGACGAGAGGTCGAGTTCCGCCTCGTCCGCTTCACCCAGCGGGATCATCCGCGGCAGCAGGGCCGCTCCGCCGAGGCGTTGCGCCAGCACGGTCGAGAGTGCGCGCACCGCGCGCTGCGTCGGCAGGTAGAGCGTCACCGAGGCGAGCGCGAAGGGATCGCCGCCGACCGCGCCGACGAGGCGGCCCGAAACGAGGGCGTCCGCCAGCGTCGGCAGGAACGGCGCACCGGGGGGAATCGTGAAGACGCGGGGGGCGGCGCTCGCGGACATGCTCGACGGTTTGAACCTGACGCTCTGCGATCGTGACCGACCATCTGATGGCGAGATGGTAAAGGCTTTCGAAAAGAGGCAGGTGCCGGCCCCGGCCGCTCCGCCCACCGTTCGAGCTTTGTTCTAGCATGCACCGGCGATTTGTGGAGGGCTGCCTGTTCGTCACACCAGGCTTGGCTTATCTCCTGCGCCGCTCCTCGACAGGACAGCGCAGCAGGCGGACCGGTGGAAGAAGTCCTCACTCGATGGCTCGGCACGACGGCCTCGCTCCGCACCGAGATCGTCGCGGCCATCGGCCTGGTGCTCACATTCGGCGTCAGCGTCCACGTGCTGCTGCGCAAGCGGGTGGTGGGCGCGGCGATCGGCTGGATCGGGCTGGCATGGCTGGCACCGGTCTTCGGGACGCTGCTCTACCTCACCTTCGGCATCAACCGGGTGGAGCGGCGCGCCCGCCGGCTGAAGCGGCGCCCCTCGCAGACCATCGACGAGACGCCGCAGCCCTCCGCCCACGTGCCCGAATCCTACCACGCCCTCGACTTGGCGGTGCAGGCGGTCACCGGCCTGCCGACGGTGGCGGGCAACCGGTTCGAGCTCCTCCGCAACGGCGACGAGGCCTATCCGGCGATGCTGGCGGCGATCGGCGAGGCGCGCCGCAGCGTCGCCCTGTCGAGCTACATCTTTCGCGATGACGCCACCGGCCGGGCGTTCTGCGCGGCGTTGAAGGCCGCGCAGGATCGCGGCGCCGAGGTGCGCGTGATCCTCGACGGCATCGGCAGCGGCTACTTCTTCCCCGCCGCGTGGCGGCATCTGCGCCGGCTCGGGGTGCCGGCCGGCCTGTTCATGCACTCCGTCCTGCCCTGGCGGATGCCGTTCGTGAACCTGCGCACGCACAAGAAGCTGCTGATCGTCGATGGGCAGGTCGCCTTCACCGGCGGCGTCAACATCTCCGACGGCAACCGGGTCTCGGAGAAGCCGGACTTTCCGATCCGCGACACGCATTTCCGGATCGAGGGCCCGGTGGTCGAGCACCTGACCCAGGCCTTCATCGCCGACTGGCTGTTCGTCAGCGACGAGGAGTTGGAGGGCGAGGCGTGGCTGCCGCGGCTGGCGCCGGTCGGCGCGGTCATCGCCCGCGTCGTCACCTCCGGCCCGGACGCCGACATCGAGAAGATCGCGACCGTGGTGCTCCAGGCGATCGCCTGCGCGAAGGAGTCGATCCGGCTGACGACCCCTTATTTCCTGCCCAACGAACTCGTGCTGAACGCGCTGAGCCTCGCGGCGGCGCGGGGGATCGCGGTCGATATCGCCATCCCGCGCAAGAGCGACCATCGCTTCGTCGATTGGGCGACGCACGGCCATATCGATCCGCTCCTGAAGAGCGGCGTGCGGGTCTGGATCGACGAGCCGCCCTTCGATCACTCGAAGGCGATGACCATCGATGGGCAATGGTGCTTCATCGGCAGCGCGAACTGGGATTCGCGCAGTTTCCGCCTGAACTTCGAGCTGAACGTGGAGGTCTACGACGTGGCGCTGGCCCGGGCGCTCGAAGCCTTCATTGCGACGAAGTTTCAGACCCCCCTGCGCCTGGCCGACCTCGACGCCCGCTCGCTCCCCGTACGCCTGCGCGACGCAGCCGTCCGACTGCTTCTGCCATACCTCTGAGCCGGCCGACCGAGACGGCCCCCTCCGGCGCGGGCGAGAGGTGCACCACGATCGGGTGATGGTCGGAGAGGCCGCGGGGTAGGACCATGCGCTCGTGGCAGACGAGCCCGCGCACGAGGCAGCGGTCGAGCCGCAGCGGCAGCACATCGACCATGGCATGGGTCGGCCGCCGGGGGCCGACATCGCGAAAACCCGGCAGCAGGGCCGGGCCGACGATGTTGTAGTCGCCCAGCACCGCCGCGCGCGGCGGCAGATGGCTCTCGATCCGCCGCAACTGGCGCCGGTTCAACACCTGCCCGTGCGAGAGATGCACGTTGGCGACGCCGAACTCGCCGGTGTCGAGCACTTGGCAGACCCGGTCGATCAGCACACCCGGCGGCAGGGTGACGATCTCGGGTGGGTTGGGCCACGGCGTCGGGCTCCACATCGCCGGACCGTGGATGCGGCCGGGCAACTGCGCCCAGGCATAGACGCCGCCGACCCGCTTGGTCAGCGCCGCGATCTCCTTCGTCGCCTCCTGCATCAGCAGGAAGTCCGGCCGCTCCTGCTCGATCAACGCCACGAGGCAATCCACCGCCGCGCCGGTGCGGCGCAACAGGTTCCAGCTCACGATTTTTTTCGTGTTCGGTTTCTTGCCATCGGGGCCAGGCGAGGGGAGCGCGGGAGCGTTGCGTCGCAGGAGCATGAGGCGGGTTCGCGCGATCTCGTGTCAGCAGTGGGGCCGGCGGACGTTCGATTCTCCGCCTGACACAATGCATGACAGAGCCGTGGGTTCGCAGCGCCGTCACCCCGACTCTCTTGGACCCGATTTCTTGGACGAGAGGGCATAGAAGAACGTGTGATGCAGGGGAGGGTGCAATCAAACAAGTCAGGCGGGATGGTCGAAACGCGAAATATCGAAAGTTCCAGCAAACCCTTTCTCATAGGTCTGTTATTTTTGCTATGCTTGCTACACCATGATTAAATCCTGCAACTAAGCCGTTGCAGCTTGATTTATTTACAAACATAACCGTCAGGATCGACAAATCCTTTTCTACTGCGCCACAGATAAATTTCGGAGAGATTGGCAGTATAAATAATCACCCAGAAGAATACACTCAAAGTCAGGATTGGAATCGATAAAATTCCGAAGCCGAAACCCGAAGCCAGCCTCTCCAGAACTACGAATGGCAGAACTATAGAAATTGATATAATACAATTCGCAGAAACGCGCCAAAACATCCCTTTTGTATTCCGCAAAGACCACCTTAAGCTAACATCATCTCGATCAACGGCAATGGCAGGATATACTAAAGATATCCTTATTGTAAATACAATAAATGATACGCTAAAAACTAAACCAACAATAAGACTCATCCATGCATAAGGACTATCTAGCTGATGACCTGAAACATCCCTCAAGAGGCTACCTAGGCAATTCACGATTGAAACGCACAGTGAAACTACGCAGTAGGTTATGACCAACACCCTCCCACCCCAAATATCCGAGAAGCTCATCTTATCGCCGACGATAATAAACCTATGAAAAGCAACAAATATTGGAGCACTTACGATTAATATCGGCAATGAACATATAATCACATATAAATTTATCTCGAATGTTGATCCATCCTCTGCGATCCGATTGAGCAGGCCCTGCTGCATCACACTGTTGAGGGCCGCAATGACCAACATTGCCAAACAGTGAAGAGGAAGCTCGACGATAATTCGACAAACGTCTGCTGCGGAAGCCTTGATTGTTTGAAAAATCGGTAGCTTCGCTTCTTCCACCGTCAACCCCTGGGTGTCACCGAGATCGCATTGAGCCGTGTGCAAAATCTCATGTGGCACACACGATAGACGACACACGAATCATCCGACACTGATAAAATGGAGACCAATATCGAAATTAGTCCTATGGCAATATAAAAATGCAGATTAGGAAAAGATTTTAACAACTCCAGCGCTGCCCCGCCACAGACCCGCCCTGTCGCGTTCAGCACAGTTTCCGGTTGAAAAAAGCCTCGATCCCTTCCTCCGCCGCGCGCGCCAGCATGTTCTCCGTCATCACCCGGCCGGCATGGGCGTAGGCTTGCGTCAGCGGCATCGCCAGTTGCTCGTAGAAGGCCCGCTTGCCGACCCGCACCGTGTCGGGGCTGCGCGCGGCGATCCCTGCGGCGAGCGCCTGCGCGGCGGCCAGAGCGCCGCCCGCCTCCACCACATCGTTGACGAGGCCGAGGCGCCGGGCCTCCGCCGCATCCGCCATGTCGGCGGTCAGCAGCATCCGCATCGCCGCCTTGCGCGAGAGGTTGCGCGAGAGCGCCACCATCGGCGTCGAGCAGAACAGGCCGATCTGCACGCCCGGCGTGGCGAAGCGCGCCTGTGTCCCGGCCACGGCCAGATCGCAGGAGGCCACGAGCTGGCACCCGGCGGCGGTCGCGACACCCTCCACCGCCGCGATCACCGGCTGGGGCAGGGCGGGGATCGCCATCATCACGTCCGAGCACAGCGCGAACAGCGCCTCGAACCGTTTCGCGCCGCGGTCGGGTTCGCTGCGGTCGCCGGTCATCTCCTTGAGGTCGTGACCGGCACAGAAGGCGGGGCCCGCCGCCGCCAGCACCACGGCCCGCACCGTGTCGTCACCCGCAAGGTCGGCGAAGGTCGCGCGCAGGGCTTCGAGCAGGGCAAAGGAGAGCGCATTGCGGGCGCCCGGCCGGTTGAGCGTCAGGGTGGCGACGCCGTCGCGGTCCTCGCGCAGCAGGAGAGGGGTCGTGCCGGTTTCGCCCATGAGCATCCTCGTCGCGCCGATGTCGTCCACCTTGTTTTCGCGCGCCGTGACAAGCGCGGCAATGCCGCCCCCAAGAGCCGTATCCGATCCCCTTGCATCAGGCCGGCGTCGCTCGGTCCGCGTTCTGACGCGCATTCTTGCGGCGAACCGGTGATCACTTCGTCGGAATGCGCTCTAGCCCGCTCTTGTGCGGTGCCATACCGTGCGCCGCACCAAAGCCCTGCCAGCCTGGAGACCGCCCCCGGTGACCGACGAGACCTCCCGCCCCACCACCCGCGAGCCCGACCACGCCATCGAGCCGATCTTCGCCGAGCGCTGGTCGCCGCGCGTCTTCACCGGGGAGGCGGTACCGGAGGCCGAGTTGCTGCGGATGTTCGAGGCGGCGCGCTGGTCGCCCTCCTCCTACAATTCGCAGCCCTGGCGCTTCCTCTACGGGCTGCGCGGCACGCCCGAATGGCAGACGTTCTTCGACCTCCTCGTGCCCGGCAACCAGAAATGGGCCGAGGGCACCGGCGCCCTCGTCTTCCTCGTCTCCAGCGAGCGGATGAAGGTCGGCGACGAGTTCAAGCCGTCCGCCAGCCACTCGCTCGATGCGGGCGCTGCCTCGCTCGCCTTCGCGCTCCAGGCCAACCGTCAGGGCTGGCACGTCCACGGCATGGGCGGCTTCGACCGGGAGCGGGCGCTCACCGTGCTGAACGTTCCCGAGCACCACCGGGTCGAGGCGGCCTACGGGGTCGGACGCGCCACGCCCTGGGCGGAGCTGAGCGAGGAGCAGAGAGGCAAGGAGCGCCCGAACGGCCGCCGCCCGATCACCGATTTCGCCTTCCGCGGCGGCTTCCCGCAGCGCCAGGATTGAGCGCGCACGTCGGCGTGCGGAACGCGGATTGTCCCGGCTTGCGCGGGGATGGATGAGAGACACCCGGACGCGCCCGGATGCGGCGCGCCCCGGGGGGTCGAGGCGGCACCGGCCGAGCGCCGCCGCACGTTCGAGGACCAAGGTCGAGGACATGGCCGTGCCGGAGCGGGCCGATCGCTACGAGACGCTCGTCAGGGATTTCCGCTGGGAGATCCCGGATCGCTACAACATCGCGGCCGATGTCTGCGACCGCTGGGCGCTGAGCGAGCCCGACCGCACCGCGCTCCTCGTGCTCGGCCCGGACGACCAGCCCGAGCCGGTGAGCTACGGCCGCCTGCGCTCCGATTCGCTGCGGCTCGCGGCGGCGCTGGCCGCGCGCGGCGTCGGGCCGGGCGACCGGGTGGCGGTGCTGCTGCCGCAATCGGCGGCGGTGGTGGTGGCCCATTTCGCCGCCTACCGGCTCGGGGCGATCGCACTCCCGCTCGCCGGCCTGTTCGGTGAGGCGGCCCTGCACCATCGCCTCGCCGATTCCGGCGCCTGCGCCGTCGTCACCGACGCGCCCGGGCTGGCCAAGCTGGAGCGGCTGCGCGCCGACCTGCCGGATCTCGCCACGATCCTCTCGGTCGATGGGGCAGGGGAGACGGCGGAGGATTTCTTCGCGGTTCTGGAGAGCGCCGCGGACGGGTTCGCGACGCGGGCGACCGGGCCGGACGATCCGGCCCTGATGATCTACACCTCCGGCACGACCGGCCTCGCCAAGGGGGCGCTGCACGGCCACCGTGTCCTGCTCGGCCACCTGCCGGGCTGGAGCGTGATGCACGGCTTCCCGCCCGAGGGAACCGGGCTGATGTGGACGCCCTCCGACTGGGCCTGGGCCGGGGGCTTGCTCAACGTGCTGATGCCGTCCTTGCGCCTCGGCATGCCGGTGGTGGCCCGGCCCCACGGGCGGTTCGAGCCGGACGCGGCGTTCCGGCTGATGGCGGATCTGCGCGTCACCCACGCCTTCCTGCCGCCGACGGCTTTGCGCATGCTGCGCGGGGTGGCCGATCCGCGCCAAACATTCGACCTCTCGCGCTTACGCAACATCGCCTCCGCCGGCGAGGCGCTCGGGGCCGAGACTTTCGCATGGGCGCGTGACGCCCTCGGCCTCACCATCGGCGAGGCCTATGGCCAGACCGAGTGCAACCTCGTTCTGGCCTCCAGCGCCCGGATCGGCGTGGCGCGGGCCGGCGCCACGGGCAAGCCGGTGCCCGGCCACCGCGTCGCGGTCCTGCGCGAGGATGGGAGCGAGGCGGATGCGGACGAGACCGGCGAGATCGCCGTGCGCGCCCCCGATCCGGTGCTGTTCCTCGGCTACTGGCGCCAACCGGAGGCGACCGCCCGAAAATTCCGCGACGGCTGGTGGATGACCGGTGACCAGGCGCGGCGCGACGCCGACGGCTATATCCGCTTCGTCGGCCGCGAGGACGATCTCATCACCTCGGCCGCCTACCGGATCGGGCCGGCCGAGATCGAGGCCTGCCTCTGCGCCCATCCGGCGGTGGCGCTCGCCGCCGCGGTCGGCGTGCCCGACCCGCTGCGTACCGAGACGGTGAAGGCCTTCGTCACCCTGCGCGCGGGCTTCTCGCCCTCCGACGCGCTGGCCGCCGAAATCCTCGCCTTCGCCAAGGCCCGGCTCTCCGCCCACGAGGTGCCGCGCGCGCTCGCGTTTCGCGAGAGCCTGCCGATGACGACGAGCGGCAAGATCATCCGGCGGCAGTTGCGGGACGAGTCGGCTTGAGTCCCACCCGTTCAACCTGGAATTAAACGCATAAAGACATCTTTATGTCTTGATTGCTCCCTAGCGAGAGCCCTGCTACAGGGATGGCCGACCCGGCCGGGTGAACCGGCCGATGCGCCGGAACGATTGGCCGTTTCGCGCCGGCCACGACTGAAAAGGGATACCGAGATGGCAGCTGCCAACGATTACATCGTCAAGGACATCGGGCTGGCCGATTACGGCCGCAAGGAAATCTCGATCGCCGAGACCGAGATGCCCGGCCTGATGTCGACCCGCGCCGAGTACGGTGCGAGCCAGCCGCTCAAGGGCGCCAAGATCGCCGGCTCGCTGCACATGACGATCCAGACCGCGGTGCTGATCGAGACCCTGAAGGCGCTCGGCGCCGACATCCGCTGGGTGTCGTGCAACATCTACTCGACCCAGGACCACGCCGCCGCCGCGATCGCCGCCGCCGGCATCCCGGTCTTCGCCGTGAAGGGCGAGACCCTGACCGAGTACTGGGACTACACCTCGAAGCTGTTCGACTGGCATGACGGCTCGATGCCGAACATGATCCTCGACGACGGCGGCGACGCCACCATGTTCGTCCACCTCGGCCTGCGCGCCGAGAACGGCGACACCGCCTTCCTCGACAAGCCGGAATCCGAGGAGGAGGAGGTCTTCTTCGCGCTCCTGAAGAAGAAGCTCGCCGAGAAGCCGAAGGGCTGGTTCGCGGGTCTGGCCGACTCGATCAAGGGCGTCTCCGAGGAGACCACCACGGGCGTGCACCGCCTCTACAACCTCGCCAAGGAGGGCAAGCTGCTCTTCCCGGCGATCAACGTGAACGACTCGGTCACCAAGTCGAAGTTCGACAACCTCTACGGCTGCAAGGAGTCGCTGGTCGACGGCATCCGCCGCGGCACCGACGTCATGATGGCCGGCAAGGTCGCCATGGTCGCGGGCTTCGGCGATGTGGGCAAGGGCTCGGCCGCTTCGCTCCGCAACGCCGGCTGCCGCGTGCTCGTCTCCGAGATCGATCCGATCTGCGCCCTGCAGGCGGCGATGGAAGGCTACGAGGTCGTCACGATGGAAGACGCCGCGCCCCGCGCCGACATCTTCGTGACCGCCACGGGCAACAAGGACATCATCACGATCGAGCACATGCGGGCCATGAAGGACCGCGCGATCGTGTGCAACATCGGCCACTTCGACAACGAGATTCAGGTCGCCGGCCTGAAGAACCTCAAGTGGCAGAACATCAAGCCGCAGGTCGACGAGATCGAGTTCGCCGACGGCCACCGCATCATCCTCCTCTCGGAGGGCCGCCTGGTGAACCTCGGCAACGCGACGGGCCACCCGTCCTTCGTGATGTCGGCCTCCTTCACCAACCAGACGCTCGCCCAGATCGAGCTCTGGACGAACCCCGGCAAGTACGAGCGTCAGGTCTACACCCTGCCCAAGGCCCTCGATGAGAAGGTCGCGGCTCTGCACCTCGAGAAGATCGGCGTGAAGCTCTCCAAGCTCCGCCCCGATCAGGCCGCCTATATCGGCGTGTCGCAGACCGGCCCGTTCAAGCCCGAGCATTACCGCTACTGATCGGTCTTCGGGCCTCCGGCTTCCGCGCAGGAAGTCGGCGGCCCCGGTGCCGCTCAGCTCAAGATTCGCAAGGAAGCCCGGCCCATGGCCGGGCTTCCTTGCGTTTCGGCGACATCCGCCTCAAGGGCCGCGGGTGACAGGGGTCGCCGCGAACCTGTTTTCGCGGTGGCCGCGGCCGCGCGGAGTCAAATTTCGACCGTGGCCCGGCGCCCTGAAAGACTTAAAAATTCGTCAAGTCCCGATTTCGGCGGTGTGGCTTTTGGGTGCTGTGTGGCGCCGGAATGCAGGGCCGACGGGCTCCGGGCCACAAAGGCGCTTCCAGGCGGAATCGACCCCGCGTTACAGTGGCGCGAATCATCGGAAGCAGGTGCCCGCGCGGCGGCGGCAAGCCGGTCGCAGCAGCGGGTGTTTGCCCCGTGCTGTCCGGGAGCTTTCCAGGCGTGGGCCCGAGGGCCTGCGGAGAGTGCCGGGTTTGGGGTGGGGGCGGGACATGGGTCTGGTACGGGCGGCGCGCGCCCTGTCGCGCGTCGGCGTCCTCGTCGTCGCGGCACCGGTCGCGGCACTCGCCGAGGGCGCTCCGCCCATCGAAGCGAGGCCGATGCTGGGAACGATGCAGACGCACAACGTTGCCGGCCTCGCCGTCGTCCTCGGCCTGATCCTGTTCGCGACCATCCTGTCGCTGGTCTACCTGCGCGAGCGCGTCGGCTGGACGCGCAAGGAGCGCGCGCTTCAGGACGAACTCGCCCATCTTCGCGGCGCACATGACCGCGCCGAGATGCTGCTCCATTCCGAGCGTCAGGTTCTCGTCGCCTGGGCCGGGCGCGGCGAGCCGTCGATCGTCGGCGATGCGGGCTTTGCCCAGGATCTTCGAAATCAAGATCTTCGGAATCAGGATCTTCGCAGTCAGGATTCGCGCGGGCTTCAGGGCGGCTCCCGGCATCTGCTCGCCTTCGGCACGTGGCTCGCGCCGCAGGACGCGCAGCTGCTCGACTCCGCCGTCGCGACGCTGCGCGAGCGTGGCACCGGCTTCCGGATGAACCTGCGCAGCTTGGCCGGGCGCTACATCGAGGCGCAGGGTCAGGCGGTCGGCGGGCGGGCGCTGCTGCGCCTGCGCGAGACCACCGACGAGCGCCGCGAGCTGATCGAGCTGCGCCACACGCTGGAGGAGGCCAAGCGCGGTCTGTCCGCGCTGGCGGGCCTGCTCGACGCACTGCCGCAGCCGATCTGGCACCGGAGCCCGGACGGGGCGCTCGCCTTCGTCAACGCGGCCTACGCCACTGCCGTGGAGGCCCCGAGCCGCGAGGCCGCCCTGAGCCACGGCCTCGAACTGCTCGATCGGAGCGCCCGCGAACAGATCGTCCGGCAGGCGCGCCGGCCGGGCCTCCCCGCTCAGGCCTTGCGCCTCTCGGCGGTGGTGGCGGGTGCGCGCCGGACCCTCGATGTCAGCGAGAGCACGCTGGAAGCCGGCCGGGTCGGCATCGCCGTCGATGTCTCGGAGCTGGAAAGCGTGCGGGCCGACCTGCAGCGGCAGATGGACGCCAACGTCCGCACCCTCGACCAGTTGCCGACCGCGGTGGCGATGTTCGACGCGCGCCAGCGCCTGATCTTCCACAACGCAGCCTACCAGCGCCTGTGGGATCTCGACCCCGCCTTCCTCGAAGGCCGCCCGCTCGACGGCGAGATCCTCGATCGCCTGCGCGCCGCGCGCAAACTGCCCGAGCAGGCCGATTTCCGTTCGTGGAAGACCGACGTCCTGGCCGCCTACCGCGCGGTCGAGCCCACCGACACGCCCTGGTACCTGCCCGACGGGCGGACGCTGCGCGTCGTCGCCGACCCCAACCCGCAGGGCGGCCTGACCTACCTCTACCACGACGTCTCGGAGAGCATGAAGCTCGCCTCGCGCTACGACGCGCTGATGAAGGAGCAGGCCGAGACCCTGGAAGCCCTTAAGGAGCCGGTGGCGGTGTTCGGCGCCGACGGGCGCCTCACGGTGGCCAACCGCGCCTTCGCCGCGACCTGGCGCCTCGACCCGGCGACGCTGGCGGGCAAGCCGCATGTCGATGCGGTGATCGCCGCCTGCCGGGCGCTGACGCCGGACCAGAGCCCCTGGGCCGGCATCCGCCAGTCGGTCACCGGCCTGTCCGAGACCCGCAGCGGGCATGGCTGCCGCCTCGACATCAACGACGGCACGGTACTCGATTGCTCCTCGCAGCCGCTGCCGCTCGGCGCGACCCTGCTGACCTTCATCGACGTCACCGCAAGCGCCAACGTGGAGCGGGCGCTGACCGAGAAGAACGACGCCCTGGAGCGCGCCTCGCAACTGCGCGACACCTTCGTCCACCACGTCTCCTACGAGCTGCGCTCGCCGCTGACCAACATCATCGGATTCACCCAGCTCCTCGGCGACGAGACCGTCGGCGCCCTGAACGAGCGCCAGCGCGAATATTCCGAGCACATCATGCGCTCGTCGGCCGCGCTGCTCGTCATCATCAACGACATCCTCGACCTCGCCTCGATCGATGCCGGCTCGCTCGAACTCCAGCGTGAGACGATCGACGTGCGCGCCACCGTGGAAGCCGCCGTCCGCGGCATCGAGGACCGGCTGGCGGAATCCGATATCGGCCTCGACCTCGACGTGCCGGAGGGTGTCGGCAGCGTGTTCGCCGACGGCAAGCGGGTGCGTCAGATCCTGTTCAACCTGCTCTCCAACGCGGTCGGCTTCTCCGCGCCCGGCCAGCAGGTCCGCGTCGAGGCGCGGCGCGAGGGGAGGGAGCTGCGGCTGACGGTGACCGATCGCGGCCGCGGCATCGCACCCGAGGTCATCGACCGGGTGTTCGACCGGTTCGAGAGCAACACGCTGGGCACCAAGCATCGCGGTGTCGGCCTAGGCCTCTCGATCGTGCGCTCCTTCGTCGAGCTGCACGGCGGACGGGTCGAGATCCACTCGGCACCGGGGACGGGCACGCGCGTCACCTGCCTGTTCCCGGTCGAGCCGCCGCCGGGCAATGGCGGGCTCGCCGAGGCCGCCGAGTAGGACCGGGCGTTCACGGGATCGGGATGCGGTTGGCCGCCGCTAAGGGGCAGGGCTCACCGCGGCGGCTAAAAATGGTTAAACATCCCCCGCTAGAAGGGCGGAGGCTTAACCCTGATCGGGGTGGCCGTTCGCGGCGTTGCGGAGGATTGGGGCGTTGAGCGAGGATCCGGACGGCATGGCGGGACGCCCGCAGCCCGGCCCGTCGCAGGGCGAGGACCGGGTGCAACCGGCGTCATCGGCGCCGCGTCGCGCCGCGTGGGAGGTGTTGCTGCCCGAAGAGGGCGCGACCGAGGACATGGCCGCCTTCCTCGCCGACATCCTCGGGCCCGGCGACCTCGTGGCCCTGTCCGGCGGGCTCGGCGCGGGCAAGACCACGCTCGCCCGCGCGATGATCCGCGAGTTGGCCGGCGACCCTCGGCTCGAAGTGCCGAGCCCGACCTTCACCCTGATCCAGCCCTACGAGACCCGCTCCGGCCGCAGTGTGATCCACGCCGACCTCTACCGCCTGCGCGGCCCGGACGAGCTGGTGGAACTCGGCTTCGACGAACTTTCCGAGACCGCGATCACCCTGGTCGAGTGGCCCGAGCGATTGGGCGTGCGCGACAACCCGACGCTCACCGTCGAGCTGTCCCTGCGGGCCGAGTTCGGCGACGAGGCCCGCCTCGTGCGGATCGACGGCACGCCCGAGATGCAGGAGCGGCTGACACGCGCCCGCGCCGTCCGGGCCCTGCTCGCCCGCAGCGGATGGGACGAGGCCGACCGGGTGCTGATGCAGGGCGATGCCTCGTCGCGCGCCTACGAGCGGCTGGTGAAGCCGGGCGGCGAGACCGCCGTGCTGATGATCTCGCCGCCCCGCCCCGACGGGCCGCCGGTGAAGGACGGGAAGCCCTACAGCGCCGTGGTCAAGCTCGCCGAGAGCGTCCACGCCTTCGTCGGCATGGACCGGGCGCTGCGCGCGATCGGCTTCTCCGCGCCGAGGATCCTGGGCGAGAATCTCGATGCCGGCCTGCTGATCCTGGAGGATCTCGGCGCCGAGCCGGTGACCGAGAACGGCACGCCGCGCCCCGAGCGCTACGCGGAAGCCGTCCGGCTGCTGGCGAAGCTCCACGCCACCGATCTGCCCAGCGCCGTGCCGGTGAGCGAGGGGATCGACCACGTCATTCCGCCCTACGACCTCGAAGCCCTGCTGTTCGAGGCGGAACTGCTGCCCGAGTGGTACGCCCCCGCGATCCGCGGCACGACCCTGTCACCGGAGGCGCGCAGCGCCTTCCGCGACCTGTGGACCGACGCGCTGAAAGACCTGATCGCCGAGCCCGCCACCTGGACCCTGCGCGACTACCACTCGCCCAACCTGATCTGGCTGCCCGAGCGGACCGGGCTGGAGCGGGTCGGGGTCATCGAC
This sequence comes from Methylobacterium sp. AMS5, assembly GCF_001542815.1. Classification (GTDB taxonomy): domain Bacteria; phylum Pseudomonadota; class Alphaproteobacteria; order Rhizobiales; family Beijerinckiaceae; genus Methylobacterium. The sequence continues at coordinate 4,889,839 of NZ_CP006992.1, read as the reverse complement.
TTCCAGGACGCGGTGATGGGGCATCCGGCCTACGACGTCGCCTCGCTCCTCCAGGACGCGCGGGTCGATGCCAGCGCCGATTTCGAGCTGCGCCTGCTCGGCCTCTACATCCGGGAGCGCCGCGGCCGGGATATCGGCTTCGACATGCAGGCCTTCGCCCGCGCCTACGCGGTGCTGGCGGCCCAGCGCGCCACCAAGATCCTCGGCATTTTCGCCCGTCTCGATAAGCGCGACGGCAAGCCGGGCTACCTCGCCCACCTGCCGCGGATCGAGGGCTATCTCGCGCGCAACCTCGCCCATCCGGCACTGGCCTCGGTGCGGGCTTGGCACGAGACGCACCTGCCGAGCCTCGTCGCCCCGCGGCCGGACGCCGATCCCGCCGCGTCCTGAACGCTTCTTTTCAACCGGACCGGTCGAGGCGGCATGAGCGCTGAACCCAATCCCAAAAACGTCACCCGCGCCTTCGTGCTCGCGGCGGGGCTGGGCAAGCGCATGCGCCCGATCACCGCGACGCTGCCCAAGCCCCTCGTCGCGGTCGCCGGCAAGGCGTTGATCGACCACGCCCTCGACCGGGCAGCGGCTGGCGGCATCGAGACGGCGGTGGTCAACGTCCACTGGCTTGCCGACCTGATGGAGGGCCATCTCTCTCACCGCACCGGCGCGCCGGCCATCGTCGTCTCCGACGAGCGGGACGCGCTGTTGGAGACCGGCGGCGGCGTGAAGAAGGCGCTCGACCTCTTCGACGGTGAGCCCTTCGTGGTGTTCAACTCGGATTCGTTCTGGCTGGAGGGGCCGCGGCCCAATCTCGGCCGGCTGATCGAAGCCTGGGATCCCGACACGACGGACATCCTGCTCCTCGTCGCCCCGACCGCGACGAGCCTCGGCTACGACGGGGCAGGCGATTTCTACATGGACTCCGACGGCCGGCTGAGCTGGCGCGGCGAGCGCGAGGTCGCGCCCTTCATCTATGCCGGCGTGGCGATCCTGAAGCCGGAGCTGTTCGCCGACACGCCAGAGGGGTCGTTCTCGCTCACCCTGCTGTTCGACCGGGCGATCCAACGCAACCGGCTCCAGGGCCTGCGCCTCGACGGGCAGTGGCTGCATGTCGGCACGCCGGAGGCGATTCAAGCCGCCGAGGCGCGGGTGCGGGACAGCGCGCGGATCGTTTGACCGGCATCCCCGTTGTCGGGGCTCTGAGACACGGTTTATCGGTCACGGTTTCGTTCAAGAGGTTTTTGTCTCGGTCATGGGCCTTCTTCACGACGCGGTCGAGCGCTTCCGCACCACCCTCAAGGCCTATGCCGGCGACGAGACGCTGATGCAGGCGGCGGTCTCGGCCTGCGCCAACGTCGCGGTCGCCGACGGCGAGCTGATGACCGAGGAGTTCGAGACGGCGCTCGCCGGCATCCGGGCGAACCCGATCATCGAGAAGGGCTACGACAGCCTGATGCTGGAACACGCGCTCTACGAGGCCCTCGGCCGCGCCCGCACCCGCGCCGGCCGGGCCGAGAACCTCGTGCGGATCGGCGCGATCGCCGAGCGGCCGGACGAGCAGCGCCGCAACGTCTTTCTCGTCGCGACGGACGTGGCCGACCACGAGGGCATCGGCCCCGAGGAGCGCGCGGCCCTGTCCGAGGTCGCCGCCGCTCTGGGCCTCGACGGCGACGGGCTGCTCAAGCGCTTCCCGGAGGTGTGATCGGGCGGCCGAGCATCCCCTCTTCCCGCGCGTGCGGGGCGAGGGGCAAGCCCGGCGGTCACCGATCGGCAAAACTCCACCGATCCCGCTCATCCCCCCTTAAGCCTCTTTCTCAAGCGCCGCTTCACGCGCGGCTGGCACTGTCGCTCCCCTGACGAGCCGACTTCCGGCATCGGGCCGGACTTTGGGGGACTGACGTGGAACCGATGACCCTTGCGGTGAGCGTGATGGGCCTGAGCATCGCGGCCGCGATGCTGGCGCTGATCCTGATGTCGCTCCGCCGCCGCGAGCCCGTCGTGCCGGAGTCCGACATGACGGAGGCGCTCCAGGACAGGCTCTGGCAGATCGCCGAGAGCGAGGAGCGCTACCGGGTGCTGGTCGAGGCCACGACCGAGGCCGTGGTGCAGCGGGACGGGCAGGGGCGGATCACCTTCGCCAGCGAGGGATTCGCGGCCCTCCTCGGCGTGAAGCCGCTCGATCTGATCGGCTCGACGCTGAGCCCGCAGGTGATCGAGCGGGGCGCGAGCGAGCAGCGCGCCGACGGCGTGCGGGTGGTCGAGGAGCGTCTGGTGCCGGTGGACGGCGTGCCGCGCTGGTTCTCCTTCATCGAGATGCCGGCGGCCGGCAGCGCCGACGGCCCGAACTGGCTGCGGGCCGGCCAGGACGTCACCGCGCGCATCGAGGCGGCGCGCTCCCTCGACGAGGCGAAGAGCCGGGCGGAGTCCGCCAACGTCGCCAAATCCCGCTTCCTCGCCACCGTCAGCCACGAGCTGCGCACGCCGTTGAACGGCATTCTGGGCATGGCCGACCTTCTGCTCGACACCCGGCTCGACCCCGAGCAGCGCACCTATGTCGAGGCGTTCCGCACCAGCGGCAAGGCGCTGCTCGGCCTCGTCGACGGCATCCTCGATTTCTCCCGGATCGAGGCCGGCCGCCTCGATCTGGCCGCCGAGCCCTTCGACGTCGCCGCTCTGGTCGAGGGCGTGGTCGAGCTGCTGGCCCCGCGCGCCCAGGACAAGGGCCTCGAAATCGCGCTCGACCTCGCCGACGACCTCGCCGCCCTGCGCGTCGGCGATGCCGACCGGGTGCGGCAGATCCTCGTGAATCTGGCCGGCAACGCCATCAAGTTCACGCAAACCGGCGGTGTCGGCGTCAGCCTCGCCCGGTCGGGGGAGGGCTTCCTCCTCACGGTCGAGGATACCGGACCGGGCATCCCGGAGGAGCGCATCCCGATCCTGTTCGAGGAGTTCGAGCAGGGCGACGACAGCGCGAGCCACGAGGGCACCGGCCTCGGTCTCGCCATCACCCGCCGCCTCGTAGAGCGCATGAACGGCACGATCGAGGCGCGCTCGACGGTCGGACGCGGCTCGGCCTTCCGGGTCGTGCTGCCGCTGCCGGCGGCGGACGGCGCCATGAGTTCCGAGACACCGAGCCTCGCGCCGCGAAAGGTGCTGATCGTGGCGGCCTCGCCGTATCAGGCGCCGTTCCTGGCCCGGCGGCTCAGCCGCTCCGGGGCGGCGGCGGTGGTCGTGAACAGCGCGGAAGCCGGCCTCGATGCGCTGTCGGGCGTGGCCTTCGACGCGCTCATCGCCGACCGCAGCCTCGGCGACACCGCCGTGCGGCGGCTCGCGGCCGAGGCCGCCCGCTGCGGCGTACGCTGCAGCCTGATCCTGCTCTCGCCCTTCGACCGGCGGGAATTCGGAGCCCCGAATGCGGCGGGCTTCGATAGCTACCTGATCAAGCCGGTGCGCGCCCGCTCGCTGTTCGACCGCCTGCTGGAGCCGCGGCCCGCCCCGGCCCGCAGCACGGCCGACGCGACGGCCACGACTGGTACGAGCCAGCCCGTACCGACCAAGACCGCCGCCCCGGGCCGCCGCGTGCTGCTGGCGGAGGACAACCCGATCAATGCGCTGCTCGCCACCAAGGCGCTGGAGCGGCTCGGCGCGCAGGTGATCCACGCCCGCGACGGGCTCGAGGCTCTGGCAGCGGCGGAGGGGCAGGGGCCGTTCGACCTCGCGCTGATCGACATCCGCATGCCCGGCCTCGACGGCCTGGAGACCGCCCGCCGCCTCCGCGCCCGCGAGGCCGAGACCGGCGCGACTCCGCTCCACCTCGTGGCGCTCACCGCCAATACCGGCCGCGAGGATGTCGCCGCGGCCTCCGCGGCCGGCTTCGACGGCTTCCTGCCCAAGCCGCTCAACCTGCGCGCCCTGCCGGCTCTGCTGGACCGCCGCCAGGAGGCCGCGTGAGCGGCGCCAAGAGAGAGGCCGCCTGAGCGGCGCCTAAGAGAGAAGCCGCTTGAGCGGCGGTCTGCGGAGCGGCTTGAGGGGGAAAGTCGGTGCCGACCCTCGCGGCAGCTCTCGCGCTGGTGCGAATTCTGCCTCATGCTCCCGAGGCACGTAACGGGAAGCGCATGACCGAAACGCGACAACATTTCCGCAAGCCATCGCCGGGGAGGGCCCGGCGATGAAGCAACTCCGATGGCTCGCGGCCTTGCCCGCCCTCGGGATGCTGGCCGGGCCGTTCTTCCTCAACCGGGTCGAACCCTTGGTGCTCGGCATGCCGCTGCTGCTGGCATGGCTCGTCGGCTGCACCGTGGCGACCTCGGCGATCATGGGGCTGATCTACCTCACCGATCCCGCCAACCGGGAACCGGAGGAGGGGCCATGAACGCGGCCCTTCCGATCATCGCGCTCGCCGTCATCGTGGCGCTCGGCCTGGGCCTGCGGGCACGGTCGGGCCACGACATGGACATGGAGCAGTGGAGCGTGGGCAAGCGCGGCTTCGGCACGCTGCTCGTCTTCCTGCTGATGGCGGGCGAGATCTACACCACCTTCACCTTCCTCGGCGGCTCGGGCTGGGCCTACGGCAAGGGCGGGCCGACCTACTACATCCTCTGCTACCTCACGCTGATCTACGTCATCTCCTACTGGATCCTGCCGCCGGCCTGGCGCTTCGCCAAGGAGCGCAACCTGTTCTCGCAGCCCGATTATTTCGCGGCGCGCTACGACAGCCGCAGCCTCGGCATCCTGGTCGCGCTGGTCGGGATCGTGGCGCTCGTCCCCTACATGGTGCTCCAGCTCAAGGGGCTCGGCATCATCGTCGCCACCGCCTCCTACGGCGCGATCTCGCAGACGCTGGCGATCTGGATCGGCGCGGCAGTGCTGACCGTCTACGTGATGGTCTCCGGCGTGCGCGGCTCGGCCTGGACCGCCGTGCTCAAGGATTTCATGATCCTGTTCGTGGTGATCTTTTTAGGCGTCTACCTGCCCTATCACTACTACGGCGGCATCGGGGAGATGTTCACCGCGATCGATACGGCCAAGCCCGGCTTCCTGGCGCTGTCGGACCGGGGCCAGAGCGCGACGTGGTTCGCCTCGACCACGGTGCTCACGGCGCTCGGCGGCTGGATGTTCCCGCACATCTTCGCCTCGATCTACACCGCGAGCGATGCGCGCACGTTCCGGCGCAACGCGGTGTTCCTGCCGCTCTACCAGCTCATGCTGCTGTTCGTGTTCTTCGCGGGGTTCGCGGCCGTGCTGCAGGTGCCGGGGCTGACCGGGCCGGACGTCGACCTCTCGCTGTTCAGAATCGCGCTCCAGACCTTCCCGCCCTGGTTCGTCGGCGTCATCGGCGCCACCGGCGTGCTGACCGCCCTGGTGCCGGGTTCGATGATCCTGATCGCCGGCTCGACCCTCATCGCGCAGAACCTCTACCGGCCGCTGGCGCGGAACGCGACCGACGCGACCACGGGTAAGCTCGCCAAGGGGATCGCGCCGCTGCTGGCGATCGCCTGCGTCGGCTTCACCCTCTACGGCGGTGAGACCATCGTGCAGCTCCTGCTGATCGGCTACGCGGTCGTCACGCAGCTCTTCCCGGCCTTCTTCTTCAGTCTGTGGACCCACAACCCGCTCACGCGGGCGGGTGCGATGGCCGGCATCCTGGCGGGGGTTGCCGCGGTGGCGATCACGGTGGTCGGCGGCTACACGCTGGCCAAGCTCTTCCCCGGCCTGCCGGGGCCGGTGCAGGATCTCAACATCGGCGTGGTGGCACTCGCCCTCAACCTCGCCGTGGCTTTCGCCGTCAGCCTTGCGGGCAAGCGCCCGCGGCAGACGGCTTTGTCCTGAGCCTCGGAGGCGGCGAGGCCGGGCGGTCAGCGCCCGGCCGGCTCCGCCTCATCCACTCGCGCCTCCGCTGGAGCAGGCACGGAAGCATCCTCCCGCACATCTTCGAAGGCCGACCCGGTCCAGACCCGCACGGTGACGGTGGCCCGCCCGTCCTCGATGACGATGCGGTTATAGGCGTTGGGCTCGTTGCCGCGCAGCCGCGTCGAGGTGGCCGAGCCCGCTTGCACGGCGAGCAGCCGCGCGCCGCCCGCCCGCCCCGTACCCCGATCCACGCTCACCGAGCCGGGTTCGATGCCGGTCTCGGGTGCCTCGGCGAAGCGGGAATAATGGCGGTGGAGATGACCGGCGAGCGTCAGCCCGACGCTGTGGCGGCGAAAGGCGTCGAGCGCCTCGTCGGCGCGCCCGACGAGGCGGGCCTCCGCGTCCCAGGGCGGCGGCATGAACGGATGGTGGCCGACTACGATCCGGAAGACGTGGCCCGGCAGCGCCGCCAGCCGCTCCTCGGTGCGGGCGATCTGCGCCCGGGTGATCTTCCCTTGAGACCAATCCGTCTCCGGCGCCCAGGTCCGCACCGTGTTGAGGCAGACCACCGCGATCTCGTCGTCGAGAAAGGTCGGTTCGGTGTCCTTCGCGATGAAGCGCCGGTAGCGTCCGAACGGATGGAAGAACCGGGTGAAGAGCTTGAAATAGGCGATGTCGTGGTTGCCCGGAACCGCGATCCAGGGCGCGGTCAGCCGGTCGAGGAAGGCGCGCGCCGCGACGTATTCCTTGCGCCGCGCCCGCATCGTGAAGTCGCCGGATGCCACGATCAGGTCCGGCGGATCGCGGTTCAGCTCGGCCACGAGCGCCTCGACCACCGCCGGATCGGTGCGTCCGAAATGCAGGTCGGAAATGTGGGCGACCCGTCTCACCGGACCGGCTCCGGCACGATCACGGTGAGGGCACGGGGCATCAGGCGGTAGCGCAGGGGCGGGGCGATCAAGCGAACCTCTCCATCGTTCATCACCCGTAACGCGCGCCTCCGGGCGGAGACGACGAAGCGAGCCGCGGCGCGGCGCTCCAGGCCCGGCTCATCGCGCCAGCGACCGAACCCGAACCCGAGCGCCAGCCGGACGAGGCGCCACGGCGAAAGCCGGCGGGCGATGTAAAGCGTCAACTCACCGCCATCGACCTGGCTCCGTTCCAGAATCTTTCCCAGGCCCTCCGCGTAATCGTTGTTGACCACCGCGAGCAGGCGCACGCGCAGCCGTGTCCGCCGCCCGCCGGCCGAGAGCACCGCCGAGCGGCGCGGATAGGGACCGAGATGGCGCACCACCGCTGCCGAGAGCCGGAGCAGCGCCGGGATGCCGAGACGCCGCCCGCGAAAGGCCTCGCGGTGGCGGACCATGCGGGCGGGCATGCCGAGCACCGAGTTGATGAGGAAGGGGTGCCCGTTGAGGCGGCCGACATCGACGGCACGGGTCTGCCCCGCCGCGAGCACCGCGATGGCCCCATCGAGGTCGAGCGGGATGCCGAGATCCTTGGCCAGCAGGTTCATGGTGCCGAGGGGCAGGATGCCGAGCGCCACGCCGCTGCCCGCGAGCATTCCGGCCGCGCAGTTGAGCGTGCCGTCCCCGCCCGCCACCGCCACGGCCGTGACGCCCGCCATGCGCAGGGCCGCCCGCAGGCGCTCGGGCAGGGGCAGGGGCAGGGGCAGGCTGTCGTCGGGCTCCGGGAGGAGGTCGAGGCCCGCGGTCCTCAGCCGTGCACGGATCGCGTCCGGCGTCAGGCCAGCGGCGAAGGCGCCCGACGCGGCGTTGGCGACGAGGACGATCCGCATGTCTCCCGACGTTCCCCAGCGTCCCGACGGCGCGGGGATGACAGGCTCGGGCGTCGGGCGTGTGACGAAACCGGGATCAGCCCGGCGGCGGGCGGCGCTGCACGAAGCGGGCCTGGAACCAGTCCCGCAGCACCTCGCGCTCGTAGAAGAAGGTCTGACCGGACGAGAGGCGGTTGGCGCGGAGCAGGAAGTTGATGTCGCTGACGGTCTCCTCCGCCGCCAGCACCGTGCGGCCGCGCTCCTTCAGGGCGTAGCGCAGGCGGAAGCGGGGCGGGGTGATGTCGGTCACCACCCGGACGCCCTGGGCAGCGCCGAAGCTCGGCTGTTCGAGCCCGGCGAGGTCGATGTCGAGCACCGCGACGTCCAGCGTCTGGCCCGGCGCCAGAACCGGGTTGCCGAGCGTCTCGAACAGGCGGCGCATCTCGCCCAGCACGACCCGCGGCGACAGGCCGGAGCCGAAGCGGTTCTGGGCATCGGTGTACCGCTCGGGTGCGACGAAGGTCACCCGCACCTGCGCCGCCGCGGGCGAGACGGCGAGGGGCATGGACAGCGCGGCGGCCAGCACTGCGAGCCGGCCGAGCGCCGCCGCCCTCATTGCTGCGAGCGCTTGAGGATCGATTGCAGGGCGCGGGCGACCGGCTCGGTGATGGTGCGGCGGTACTTACGGTGAACGAGCTGGCCGTTGTGGTAGATATCCTGCTCGACGTAGAGCCGCTCACCATCCCAACGGACGATGTTGTCGGATTCCGCCGTCTCCTCGACGCCCAGATCCTGGCGGAGGATCGGTGCGCCGGATGTCGTTTGCATGGAGCGGCCTCGGCCTTCGTTTACGGGAACGTCTGCCCTGTTTAGGGCCTCGGCGCGCGCTGTGCCAGGGTTGGATGCAGGGTCCGGTGGACGGAAAGGCGATCCGCCGGTTTTTCCAAAGCGCACTTGTCGCTTGGTTGTCTCACGGTCGGCGATTTTCCAAGAAACGCGCGCCCTTCGGCGGCGACCTCACTGCAACCTGATCAACCCGGTCACCGCACCGAGACCTGATCCTTGATGCGCTGGTAGGTGGCGCGGTTGAGGACGCGTTTGCTGAGAAGCTGATCGACGGAGGCGTAGGGACGGTGCTGGACGATCGTCCGGCCGATGGCGCCGCCGCCCTTCAGGCCGTTCAGCTCGGCAAGAGAGGCGGTGTTGAGGTCGATCAGGGCGACCGCGGCCGGTGGAGCGTTCTCCTCCGCCTCGGCCACCGGGTCCGTCTCGGGCGGCGCCGTCCGCGCGACGGGGGCGGGTGACGGCGCGGGATCGGCCGGCGGGGACGCGGGTCGGGCCGGCGGCGGCGCCTCGGCGACCGGTCGGGGCGGCTCCGGTGACGGCTCGGCCGGCTTCACCACGCGCACCGGCGCGGGTGGGGGCGGCGTCGATGCAGCGCCCGCCGGCCGGCCGGGTTTCACTGTCGCGGCGGCCGGCGCAGCAGCCTCGGAATCCGGGCCGTGCAGCCAGACCGACTGGATGATCCAGGCCAGGCCCGCCGCCGCCAGGATCAGGAGGAGAACCCTCAGGATCGCCGATCCACTCAGCATGAGCGCCGCCCGCCCGCAACGCGGGCGCAGGAGGCGGTCGGGGTCTCGTGCGCGGCTCCGGACATCGTTGGCATCCTAACGTGCTGGCACGGCGCGAACATATGACAAATCCGAGAGATTTAGGCACGCCGCCATGTGGGCCGACCGACCGGCCCGCCGCGACAGTCCGGCGCAAGCGAACGCGTGCAAGAGGGGGCATCGAGACACGAGCCTGCGCGATGCCCCTCGCTCATGTTGTGGCAGCACGGCATCAGCCGGCGTCTGGGCGCAACGTGCCCGTGCGGGAACGCAATACGGCCAAGCTCGTTTCGTGTAGGCTTGCCCTGTTCCATCGGGCTTGTTCGGGTCATGTCGATGCTAAAAGGTTTCCGCTGGTCACGCCTGCTTCTCGCCGCGGCGGTTGCCGGGCAGGCTGCGGCCTGCTCGTCCCTGCCGCGGACGAACTACACGGAGAGTGAGGCGGAAGCCGCGACCGTGCCCGGCATGGTCGGCGTGCGGGCCTATGCCGATGCCGGCGCCGCCGATTTCGTGGCGATGGCTGCCGGCCCGCAGAAGAAGCGCCAGGCCTTCACCTATCTCGCGCTCTCGGGCGGCGGGGGTGACGGCGCCTACGGCGCGGGCGTGCTCAACGGCTGGACTGCCTCGGGCAAGCGGCCGGAATTCACCATCGTCTCCGGCGTCTCGACCGGTGCCCTGATCGCGCCCTTCGCCTTCCTCGGTCCCGCCTACGATCCCTACCTCACCGATATCTACACCAGCGGCGTCGCCGACTCGCTGGTGCAGAGCCCGAGCATCGCCAACGTGCTGTTCGGCTCCGGCCTGTTCGGCGACGGGCGGCTGCGCAACCTGATTGCCCGCTACGTCACGCCCGAGCTGCTGCAGGCGGTCGCGGAGGAGCACGCCAAGGGCCGCCGCCTGCTCGTGGTAACGACGAACCTCGACACGCAGCGCGCCGTGATCTGGAACATGGGCGCCATCGCCGCGAGCGGCACGCCCAACGCAGTCTCACTGTTCACCGACGTGCTCACTGCCTCGGCGAGCATTCCGGCGGTGTTCCCGCCCCAGCTTCTCGACGTGCAGGCCGAGGGCCGCGCCTTCCAGGAGATGCACGTGGACGGCTCGGTGGTGACGCCGGTCTTCACCCTCCCGCAATCCTTCCTGGTGCGCGACGGGCGCTTCCGCAACGCGGGCAAGGCCGACATCTACGTGGTCATCAACGGCCGCCTCGAACCCGAATTCGAGGTGACCAAGAACAACACCCTGTCGATCGTCGAGAAGTCCTTCACCACCGCGAGCCGCGCCCGCTCGCGGGCGACGCTGGTGGCGACGGACGTGTTCGCCCGGCGCAACGGGATGGGCTTCAACCTGACCTATATCGACGAGAGCGCGCCGCAGACCACGACGGCGCGCGGCTTCGACACCGCCTACATGCGCAGCCTCTACCAGTTCGGCTACGAGGCCGGGCGCACGGGTCAGTTCTGGCAGCCGAGCGTGCCGGCGGCGCCGCTGGTCAAGAACGTGGTGCGGGAGGCGGTGGCGGGGCGCTGAACGCCGCCCGCGTCACAGGGTGATACGCAGCGGCTCGGCGCTGAGGCGCACCGCGCCCGCACGGCGTCCGGTCTCGCCGATGGCGTACTGGAACGCCGCCTCGCGGCTGCGGAAATAGCCGCCGCCGAGGCCGTGGCTTTCGAGGGCGACCCAGCGGCCCTGACCATCCTGGCCGACGATGTAGGTCGGCAAGCTTCGGCTCGCATCGACTTCGACCGCCGGGGGTGGGACGGCCGGCACAGCGTCGTACAATGAGGACATGATCGCAGATCGGGTCGCGCGGTCCAGTCGCGTGAACCGGGGCAGGAACCCGAGCCTTTACCTGTGAGGATTCGAGACCGAGAAGCGCCGGGGACATAAAGGCCCCATTCCGCCTTGGCCACCCCACAGGCCGGTCCCCAGGGTTGCGATCCCGGCAACCGGCGAGAAGCCGGCATGAAAAAGGGCCGCGCGGCCCTTTCAAGCCGCCGGCCCATGGCTCACGCCCTGGCAGCGAGACCTCAAGCATCGTCCTGGATACCTGATCGAGGACGATGGTTGAGGCTCTTGTTTTCGCATCATCCTTTTTCCGAAAGCCGGCAACCACCTTTCGGGACGATGCTCTGGAGCCGGATCCGACATCAACTTCGCCGGAAAGCGCCCTACTTGCGCAGGATTTTGGTGACGAGGCGGCCGATCGGGGAGCTCGATCCGGCATTGCGGTCGTCGCGGGCGACGACGCGGTCGTCGGTGCCGAGGAGCTTGGTGACGAGGCGTCCGATGAGGCTCATGGGTCAGGTTCCTTCACGTCGCGAGGACGGGCAACGGTGCAGCTTCGACGAGATAACGAGCACCGCCGCCGCGGCGTTCCGTGCCCCTTCGCAAGCGATCCTCAGCCCGCGCCTCCGCGAACGAGACTCCGGACCACCGGCACGGCGTAGAGCGCGAAAAGCAGGCTGAGGGCCACGGCGAAGCCCAGCGGCGGCTGGAGGTCCATGCCGCCGCCGATGAGCGGGGGTCCGAGCATCAGCCCGGCATTGTAGAGCATCACGAAGGCGGCGTTGGCGCCCGCCAGATCCGGCCCGCGCAAGGTGGCTCCGAGATGGGCGAGACCCACCGTGTAGAGCGTGCCGACGATCCCGCCCCAGACGAAGAGCAGAGCCGAGAGCAGCGGCAGCGAGGCGGAAGCCGCCGGGATCAGGGCCGCCCCGAGCGCCCCCGCGAGGCTCGCGCCGAGGAGGACGAGGCGGCGGTCCACCCGGTCGGCGAGGAGGCCGACCGGGATCTGGAACAGCACGTTGCCGAGCGCCACCGCACTGACCAGGGCGGCGGAGATCTTCGCGTCGAGGCCGATGCGCAGGCCGTAGAGCGGCAGGATGGCGAAGGCGCCCGCCTCCACCGCCCCGTAGAGGGCCGCGGCCAGCACGGCGAGCGGCGCGAGGCGCAAGTAGGCCAGGATGCCGCCCCCCCTGTCGTGCCCGAGATCGGGCGAGAGGTTGCGGGCCAGCACCAGCGGGGTGAGGCCGAGGAAGAACAGGGCCGAACCGGCGAGATACGGCGCGAAGCCGTCGGTGCCGAGCAGCGTGAGCAGGGTCGGCCCGATGGCGAAGCCGATGGCGAGCACGGTGGCGTAGATCCCCATCACCAGCCCGCGCCGCTCGGGCGGCGCCGCGTCGTTGATCCAGTACTCGGAGAGGACGAACAGCACGCCCATCGTCGTCGAGAAGACGAAGCGTAGCGGGAACCACAGGACGAGGTTCGGGAACAGCTTGAAGGCCGACAGGCACAGGCCGCCGAGCAGGATCGCCAGGATCAGCAGGCGCACCACCCCGACCCGCGCGGCGAGCCGCGGCACGAACGGCACCGTGAGGATCGCCGCGAACCCCGCCACCGCCGTGTTGAGGCCGATGACGATGCTCGACGCGCCCATCCGCTCCATTTCCAGCGACAAGAGCGGGATCGACAGGCCGAGCCCCGTGCCCACCACCGCCACGCAGGAGATCGCGGCGGCCATCGCGCCGAGGCGGTCGCGATCGGAGGGACGGGCGGAGACGGCGGGCATGACCTTCGAACAACGCGTGAGGGCTGCAGGGCGCTTGGCCTGAACCGGCTTCACCCCGCCCCGCAACCCGGCGCGGTCAGGCGGCGTGCCGATCCGCACCCGCGCCGAAATGGCCGATATAGCGCGCGGCGATGCCTGAGACCGGCAGCACCACGAGCACGTCGGTGGTGCCGAACTGGCGGTCCACCACCGCTCCGTCGCCGAAGGTCGCCCCGACCCGGAGATAGCCCTTCACCAGCGGCGGCAGCGCCGTCAGCGCGGCCTTGGGATCCACCGCCTCCTTCGCCAGCCGGTCCATCGCGACGTAGCGCTCCGGCAGGGCGCGGGCCCGCCACACCTCGGGGGCGCGGGCGTGGTGGTGGAGGAAGCTCAAGGGCAGCGCCAAACGCTCCGGGTCGGTGCCCTCCAGGCTGGCGCAGCCCAGCATCGCGTCGATGCGATGGCGCTGCACATAGGCCCAGATGCCGTGCCACAGGAGTTCGACGGTGCGCTTGGTGCGGTAGGGCTTCAGCACGCAGGAGCGGCCGAGTTCGAGGAAGCGCTTGCCCGGATGGCGCTCCAGCAGCGGCGCGAGGTCGTACTCGCCCGAGGAGTAGAAGCCGAAATGCGCCTCCGCCCGGTCCTGCCGCAGCAGCCGGTAGGTGCCGACGACTTTCGGGCGAGCCTTGCGGAAAGGCTTCGCCTCAGTCGCGGCGTGGTCGATGACGAGGAGGTGGTCGCAGATCGCGTCGTAGGCATCGACATCGCGGCGCTTGAGCGCGGCCATGCCGGTCGGCACCGCCGACATCTCCTCGTAGAACACGCGGTAGCGCAGGCGCTGCGCCCGGCGGATCTCGGACTTGGTGGTGGCGAGCCGCACTTCGAGCGCACCGATCCGGCCGAGGCTGGGGTCGAGCCCCGGTTCGAGCAGAGGGCGCTTGGCCCGGTTCTTCAGGAGGATCGGCGCCCCGCCGGGCAGGGCGAGATCGCCGCCCTCGAAGGTCTGGCGGAAGCGGGCGAAGGGCGCCTGAACCTTGGTCTCCCAGCCGGCCTTCCACGCGGCCGTGGCCTCGCGCGGGGAAAAATTCGGCAGCATGATCGACACGATCCCGTCGCGGGAGGCCGCGCGATGCGTCCTCTTGCGCGGCGACAACATCACGAAGGCCGCACGCTTTTATGACGGAGATCTGCGTGCCTTGACAGAGACTTGCGCGAAGCCGTTGCCAGGCTCCGCGCGAAGTTCCCGTGATAGCCGGCGAATGAAAACCGGCTAACGATCACAAGTGTTTAGGGCAAGATCCTGCCGTCTCAGACGAACTGGTTCAGGCCCGGGATCGAGCCGACGATCGGACCCATGACGTCCTCGCCGGCCTTCTCACGGCCATAGGCGAAGAGTTCGTGGCCGAGCGGCTGCATCTGGTTCATCGGCACGCCGGCCGAGATCAGCTTCTGGCCGAGCGCCATCACGCCGCCGCCCATCATGCCGCCGAGCATGCCCATCAGCCCGCCGCCGCCCTCGCCGGCATTGGCCTCGGCGATCGCCGCCTCGGAGCCCGGAAGCGCGGCCATCAACTGGCTCACTTCGTTGGCCGGCCCCTCCTTCTGCAGGAAGGCGAGGATGTGTCCGATCGCGGTCTTGGCGGTCGCGGCGTCGAGGCCCGTGCGGTTGATAACGCGGGCAATCAGCTCTTCCATGAAACGCTTCCTCTCTGGCAGGTTTTTCGTCTGTCCGACGCGGCGGCGGCGAAATCAAGGGTTGCCGGTGTCCGGGGCCCTGGATCGGGCGCGCGGCCCGCCATACCCTGTCGGCCACGACGGTCACGGTTCGAACGAGGTCGGGAAATGGCGGGCGAAGGGACGATTCTGGTCGGCCGGAGCACGGGGCCGCGACCGAAGCCCGAGGTGCTAAGCCTGCGGCTGGCGAACCGCCACGGCCTCGTGGCGGGCGCCACCGGCACCGGCAAGACCGTGACGCTGCAGGTGCTGGCGGAGGGGTTTTCCAACGCGGGCGTCCCGGTCTTTGCCGCCGACATCAAGGGCGACCTCTCGGGGCTCGCCGCCGCGGGCGAGGCCAAGCCGCATTTCGTCAAGCGCGCCGAGGAACTCGGGATCGCCTACGAGCCCGACCGCTTCCCCACGATCTTCTGGGACGTGTTCGGCGAGCAGGGCCACCCGATCCGCTGCACCGTCACCGAGATGGGCCCGCTCCTGCTCGCCCGCCTGCTCGAACTCAACGACATCCAGGAGGGCGTGCTCAACATCGCCTTCCGCGTCGCCGACGAAAACCAGTGGCCGCTGATCGACCTCAAGGATCTGCGCGCGCTCCTCACCTTCCTGTCGGAGAACGCGAAGGAACTGTCGGCCACCTACGGCAACGTCTCGGGCGCCTCGATCGGCGCGATCCAGCGGGCGCTGCTGGTGCTGGAGAACCAAGGCGCCGACCAGTTCCTCGGCGAGCCGGCACTCAACCTCGAAGACTTCATGCGCACCGACCGGGAGGGCCGGGGCTTCGTCAACATCCTGGCCGCCGACAAGCTGATGCAGCGGCCGCGCCTCTACGCCTCGTTCCTCTTGTGGATGCTCTCCGAGCTGTTCGAGCAGCTTCCCGAAGTCGGCGACCTCGACAAGCCCAAGCTCGTGTTCTTCTTCGACGAGGCGCACCTGCTGTTCAACGACGCGCCCAAGGCCCTTCTCGACGCGGTGGAGCAGGTGGTGCGCCTGATCCGCTCCAAGGGCGTGGGCGTCTACTTCGTGACGCAGAACCCGCTCGACGTGCCCGAGACGGTGCTCGGCCAGCTCGGCAACCGGGTGCAGCACGCGCTGCGCGCCTTCACGCCCCGCGACCAGCGCGCCGTGCGCGCCGCCGCCGAGACGTTCCGCCAGAACCCCGGCTTCGATGTCGGCCAGGCGATCACCGAACTCGCCGTCGGCGAGGCGCTGGTGAGTTTTCTGGAAGCCAAGGGCACGCCCTCGATCGTGGAGCGGGCGCTGATCGCGCCGCCGCAGGGGCGGGTGGGGCCGCTGACGCCGGCCGAGCGCGCCGCGATCATCGGGCAGAGCCCCCTGCGCGGAAAGTACGACGAGGCGGTCGACAACGAGAGCGCCTACGAGATGCTGGCCCAGCGCAAGCACCTCGATTCCGCCCCGGCGGAGGCCGCCGGCCAGAGCGAAGGCGGGCTCTCGGGCATGCTCGGCGGCTGGCTCGGCGGGATCTTCGGCAGCGGCGAAGAGGCGCCGAAAGGCAAAGGGAAGGGCAAGGGAACCGGCCGTACCCGCCGCCCGCCGCCGGGTCTGGCCGAGCAGGTCATCGGCAACGCCGCCCGCTCCATGGCGCGCAAGGTCGGCACGGAGGTGGGCGACGCGATCCTGCGGAACGTGCTGGGTGGGCTGACGAAGCGGTAGATATTCTCCACGGACTTTCGAATAGAACCAAATTTAGCGGCAACACGACGTGCTTGTCATACGCCAAATAACGACTTAGCATAAAATATGCATGATCAGAAAAGATCAAAATACAGTCTTAGAAATGTCGCTAGCCAAGTTTAAGCCACTACGATGATCGCTACCACTCTTTGAGAGCGAAAATGTATACCTTCCATCTCCATTATAAGTCAACTTGTAGTGCTTTCCCTCTTCAGATATGTCAAATCCCATTTCTGTCAATGAATCGGACGTCGCCTTAGTCATTGAGCTATATCCTCGAAGCGCGGCTTTGATTTTTTCTCGTCTGTTGTTCAACTCCTTCGAACCCTGGTTATTCGCCAAAATTTCACCGAGCACATGAGAGCGCCGGCAATCGGCAATAAGCCCTTTAGAAGCAGAATCCAAACAATCGATAACTATATTTAGCATTTCATCAGGAAAGAAGTCTTGTTCGCTGCCGGTGGAAATTTTTAACTCTGCCCCTGAGGGAGTTTTAGCAGAAATTCCACGCATTTGGGCCTCTAAACGTCGTATTTCTTGCTCCGCTGACGCAAGCTGGTCCGACTTGGAAGTTAATTCTTTGTCAAAATATTCAACGTACTTCTCAATTTCTTGAGACCCTGAGGCTCTGAGATCTTCTATCAATCGCCGGGATTCTGCCTCATTTGCTGCTGCCCATGTACACCTATGAAGTGGCCGTCGATTTAAAAGAGCTGATCGTATTTCTTCAACTATATGCTTCTTAATATCGGCGCTCGATTCGAAATGCCGTCCGAGGAAAAGTTTCTTCATCCCCGTCCCATCTGGCCAATAGATGCCGACCGCACCACCATATACGTTTTCAGATTTGACGTCGATTTGCAGTCTACGAGAAAAAGGCCTGTTAGGCTCTGCGATGACGTGCGCCATTCCAGCTAAATCGCGCGCCAAGACACCTGGATTGACTACAAAACCTTCCGAAAAGGAACGACTGATATAAATTATTGGAAGGCGACACCCGGCCTGGCCCTTGATTAATGCAGAAGCCAAATTGATATCATTGCTACTTAATTCATGTTGGCTACCACTCACGGCAAGCCTGCCATCTTGCCCCCCTCCAACTTGATCGAGAAGTATTTTGACAATTACCGGCTTTCGAGCAGCCGGCAACTGCACAATGGGATTAACTGACTCGCGGGAGGTTCTTATACCTACCCATGCCTCACCGGACAATTCTGAATGGACTATTGATGTAATCCATTGAATATCCGGCTCATTAGTGATGTGCCGAAGTGCAATGAATTTGGTTTCACCAATTTTTGTAGCGAGCCCTTCAACCTGCTGGTGTGCAACCTCGACTTTGCGAAGTCCTCCCGAAAATAGCCCGCTTATATGCTGCGGCTCAATTTCCGTATGAGGTGAATTTACTATCCAATAATTTATAGCATTTATAAACGACCTCCCATCATCACCGCAGGCCAAAGGAAATTCTGTAGAAAAGGAGAGCATTACAGACTCGCAATTGTATCGAATAATTAATAACACGCCACAACGTTGCAAAATATTTCAAATGATATATTGCATATCGTATCCTCGGTGCGTTTCTGGGTAGCGCTCGCTAGATTGCCCGCGGACGCATTCCCTCAAGGGAATTGACAAACCAGGATCGCAACTTTTAAAGGCTTCGCACCGCGCGGCTTCCTCGACGAAGTCCGCGCGTTTCGCGTTCGTGCGCTCACGGCCCAGTCTGATCCGCGCGGATGACCTGAACAAGAAGACGGCCCAGGCCCTCGCGGTGCCGGAGGCTGGCAGAGAACACGAGAGACAACGATGTTCGCAGTCATCAAGACAGGCGGCAAGCAATATCGCGTTGCCGCTAACGACGTCATCACCGTGGCCACCCTCGAGGGTGAGGCCGGCGCCGCCGTCACCTTCGGCGACGTGCTGCTGTTCACCGACGGCGATGCCACCCAGGTCGGCACCCCGCTCCTGTCGGGCATCGGCGTCACGGGCGAGATCGTCCAGCACGGCCGCACGCGGAAGGTTATCGCCTTCAAGAAGCGCCGTCGCCAGAACTCGCGCCGCCGCCGCGGCCACCGTCAGGACTTCACGGTCGTGCGCATCACCGAGATCAGCGCCGGCGGCAAGACCTCGAAGGCCGAGCCGCGCAAGACCCGGAAGGCCGAGCCGGCCGCCGAGTCCGCCCCGGCCGCCGCTGAGTAATCAGCCGCCGGTCCGAACGCAGATCCAGCAGAATTCCGGAGCAATCCCATGGCACACAAAAAAGCAGGCGGCTCGTCCCGCAACGGCCGCGACTCCGCCGGCCGGCGCCTCGGCGTCAAGAAGTTCGGTTCCGAGGCCGTGATTCCGGGCAACATCATCGTGCGCCAGCGCGGCACGAAGTGGCACCCCGGCACGAATGTCGGCATGGGCAAGGACCACACCCTGTTCGCCCTCGTCCCGGGCAAGGTGCAGTTCGAGACCCGGCGCGGCCGCGATTTCGTAACCGTAGTGCCGCTGGCCCAGGCCGCGGAGTAACGGCGGACGCTTGTCGCTGACGACGAAGCGAGCGTCCCGCCGGTGTCCCACACCGAACCGGCGGACGAGTCGCTAAGGCTTCACGCGAAGCTTCGAGCGGATCGGAACACGGGGGAGGATGGGGCACCATCCTCCCCCTTCGTCGTCCCGGACGGCGCCCTCGCGCGCCCTCGCATGACCGGCTCACGATGTTTCCCGATCTCACCCGCGACGACGTTTTCCGCATCGAGACGCGACGGCTCTGGCTGCGCTGGCCCATGGCCCGCGACGCCGAGGCCGTCTCCCGGCTCGCGGGTGATCCCGCGGTGGCCGGGATGACCGCGCGGCTGCCGAGCCCGCTCCCGCTGCACGAGGCGGAAAGCTTCGTGATTCGGGCGCGCGCCGCGAACACGGCCGGGGAGGGGCTGATCATGGCCCTGTGCCGACGGGCGGCGCCCGCGAACCTGATCGGCGTGGTCTCGGTCACCGGACGGCCCGACGAGCCCGAGCCGCGCCTCGGCTACTGGCTCGGCACGCCGTTCTGGGGCGACGGGCTGATGACCGAGGCGGCGCTGGCGCTGGTGGACGCCGCCTTCGCCTATGCGGGGCAGCCGGCGCTCGTCTCCGCCGCGATGATCGGGAACCGCGGCTCGCAGCGCGTGCTGGAGAAGTGCGGGTTCCGCCGCACCGGGGAATCGGCGCCCGTCTTCGAGGCACGCGGCGGCGCCGTTCCGAGTTACGATTTCCGGCTCGACCGGGCGACATGGCTCGACCGGCGCGGGATGGCAGTGGGAGGCCGCTCGGCATGAGGACACGGACGGTCGCCAGCCTCGGGGCCGGCCTCACCGCGATCGCCCTCGGCAGCCTGATCTTCGCGATCACCCGCGAGGTGCCGCCGCCGCCGATCGAATCCGCGGCAGCGCCCGCCCCGAGACCTCGGGGCGAAACCCGGCTCTACTGCGAGTTCTACAATTTCGCCGGCCGCACCCCGAAGGTCGGGTTCTACTTCGCCAGCCCTGCGGGTGGCGGAACCGCGTACGGGCAACTGTTCCAGCGGGAGGCGGACGGGTCTCAGACCCTGTTCGACGAACGGCCGACCTGGACCTATGCTCGGGACGGGGAGGCGCCGACCCTGCGCTCGCCCGACGGCGCGATCCAGATCAACCTCTACGGCGACGGCGGCGCCAACGGCCGCCAGCCGGATGCCGGCGGATGGTTCGAGGCGGGCCTGCGCAGCATCCAGTACCTCAATCTCGACGGCCAGTGCCGTCGTACAGAAAGCTGACCGGCCCTCCCGGTCCAGAATCCAAGGCGAAGCACCGTGAAATTCCTCGATGAAGCCAAGGTCTACGTCCGCTCCGGCGACGGCGGTCCCGGCTGCGTCTCGTTCCGACGGGAAAAGTTCATCGAGTTCGGCGGGCCGAACGGCGGCGATGGCGGACGGGGCGGCGATGTCTGGATCGAGTGCGTGCAGGGCCTCAACACCCTGATCGACTACCGCTACCGGCAGCACTTCAAGGCGAAGAAGGGCGAGCACGGCATGGGCTCGAACTGCCACGGCGCCAAGGGCGACGACGCGGTGCTTCAGGTGCCGGCGGGCACGCAGGTCTTCGCCGAGGACGGCGAGACGCTGATTGCCGACATGACCGAGGTCGGCCAGCGGGTGCGGCTCGCCAAGGGCGGCAATGGCGGCTTCGGCAACGCCTACTTCACCACTTCCACGAACCGGGCGCCGCGCCACGCCAATCCCGGCCTGGAAGGCCAGGAGATGTGGCTGATCCTGCGCCTCAAGCTCATCGCCGATGCCGGCCTCGTCGGCCTGCCGAATGCGGGCAAATCGACCTTCCTGGCGACCGTCACCGCCGCCAAGCCGAAGATCGCCGACTATCCCTTCACCACCCTCCATCCCGGCCTCGGCGTGGTGCGCTCGGACGAGCGCGAGTTCGTTCTGGCCGACATCCCCGGCCTGATCGAAGGCGCGCATGAGGGCGTCGGCCTCGGCGACCGGTTCCTCGCCCATGTCGAGCGCTGCCGGGTTCTGCTCCACCTCGTGGAGGGCACGACCGAGCATGCCGGCAAGGCCTACAAGCTGGTGCGGCGTGAATTGGAGGCCTACGGCCAGGGCTTGTCCGACAAACCCGAGATCGTCGCCCTCTCGAAGGCGGATGCGCTCGATGCCGAAACCCTCAAGCAGCAGCTCGCCCGGCTGAAGCGGGCGGCGGGCGGCAAGCCGCTGGTGCTCTCGGCGGCCTCGGGGCAGGGGGTGCAGGAGGCTTTGCGCGCGATCCAGGCGCAGCTCGATACGCAGGGCGCAGAGGAAGCGGAGGCGGAGCCCGCCGAGCCCTGGCACCCGTAAGCGGAGCGGCGCTACGCCTCAGGCCGACCCGGCGACGGGGTTTGCCGGTTTGCCCTACATCGGATGCATGCGCAGCACCCTCGCCCTCCTCTTCGCCCTCGCCGCCTCCCCCGCCATGGCGGAGGATTCCTGCACCGATCTGATCGATCGGGTGCAACGGGCCACGAGCGCGACGGTCGCCGAGCGGAGCGCCGACTTCGCCCGGTTCGAAGCCGGGCCGCAGACCTCGCTGACGCTCTCGTGCGCAGGCGCCGACGCCTCCTCCGTCGGCGCCCAGTACAAGGGCGAGACCCCGCCCGAGGCTTACGACACGCTGTTCGTGCAGGCGGGCCATGCCGTCACGGGGATCGCACCGGATCGGCTGCGGGACGCCA
The DNA here is from genome assembly GCF_001542815.1 of Methylobacterium sp. AMS5. Lineage (GTDB taxonomy): Bacteria > Pseudomonadota > Alphaproteobacteria > Rhizobiales > Beijerinckiaceae > Methylobacterium. The sequence continues at coordinate 4,868,409 of NZ_CP006992.1, read as the reverse complement.
CCCGGCAGGCCCGCGCGAGCGCGCAAGCCAAGCGCCACAGCACGGTCGAGGTGGACGGCGCCCGCGTCACCTGCGCCTTCATGCGCAAGGAGCAGGGTCCGCTCACCCTCTGCGCCGTGATCCAGCGCCCCGGCGCCTGAGCTGCCAGACGTTGAAGCGGGGCGCTGCCCCGCCCCCTGCCGAAGGGATGATCCCTTTGGGGTCTCGGAATGTCAGCTTGGACCGGACCCGTGCAGTACCGACGGGACCGGATCCTCGCCGTCGAGGGTCCGGGCCACGGCGCGGGCGACGTTGACGAGGGCCGTCACCATGGGTGTCGCCGGATCGCGGCGCGGGGCGACGAGGCCGATGGCATGGCGCAGGTCCGGCTCCACGATCGGGATCGCGCGGAGGCCCTCGGTCGGCCCCAGCGCGTCGGCGAGGATGGCCGGCATCACGCTCGCCCATTGCAGGGTGCGCACATGGGTCATCAGCACGACCATCGAATTGGATTCGAGCGTCGGCGCCGGCTCGCCGCCCGCGGCCCTCATCTGCTGATCGATGATGCGGCGGTTCTGCATGTTGGGGGTCAGCAGGCAGAGCGGGATCTTCGCCAGCTCCGCCCAGGTGACGCTGGCCCGGTCGTCGTAAGGGCCGCCGGCCGCGGTCAGGAGCTGGTAGTGCTCGGTATAGAGCGGCACGGAGATCACGCGCCCGAGGGGCTCGTTGTCGAGATAGGTCAGCCCCGCATCCGCCTCGAGGTTGTCGATCAGCGAGAAGATCTCTTCCGAGGTCGTGGACAGGACGCTGAAGCGCACGTTCGGGTAGCGGGCCCGGTAGGGGGTGGTCAGCGCGGCCACCATCGGCAGTGCCGTCGGCACCGCGGCGATCCGCAGATGGCCCGATAGACCCCTGCGGAGCGCGGCCACGTCGTCCTGCATGGCGCGGGCGTCGCCGACGATGCGGCGGCCCCAGACCAGCACCCGGTCCCCCTCGGGCGTGAAGCCCTGGAAGCGCGAGCCGCGCTGAACCAAGCGCACGCCGAAACGGTCCTCCAGACTCTTCACCCCCGCCGAGAGGGTCTGCTGGGTCACGCCGCAGGTCTCTGCGGCACGCCCGAAATGCTGTTCGCGGGCAAGCGCCAGGAGGAATTCGAGCTTATCGATCACGGTGTCCGTCCTGCCCGCGCGGTGCGGGCGGGGCGGACGGTAGGCCGGGGGCGCGACGCGCTCAAGCAACCACGCGTCATGGCACCCTGCCTTGGAGCATCGTCCCGAAAGGTGGGTGCCGGCTTTCGGGAAAAAGATGATGCGAAACCAACAGCCTCAAGCCTCGTCCTGGATCAGGTATCCAGGACGAGGCTTGAGCGGAACAGGATCAGCGCTTTGGAAAGCCGAATCCAGATGCCCCACGGGATCGGCAGGCCGACCGGCGCCCAGGCCAAGATCGGAGCATATCCGTCAGCTGAGCCAGTTCCCAACAATCGGCGAGGCGTGCCGCTCCGTCACCGCGCCGGCCGAGGGCGACGCGACCCCGCCCTCCGAAACGGCGGTGCAGCACGGGAGGCGTCGCGTTCGAGATGAGCTTGAAACGGGGCAGCATCCCGGCTTCGTCCGGATGCCGCGCGGGTGCGATGATCGGGGCCCGCTCGGATCCTGCAGGATCAGGCATCAACCCGCGTCGCTGGCACCTTCGCCCACGAGCTGCGGATTGCGGGTGGCCGGACGCACCGGGCTCTCGACATTCGGCTCCTCGCAAAGCGCCCGGTGAACGAGTGCGTCGAGCCGCTCGCCGGCCTCTTGGGCGTAGCCTTCGAGGTCGCGGCGCATCTTCGGCGTCCAGAACGCCACGATGTGCTTGTGGATGCCCGAGACCGCTTCCTCCTCCGGGTAGGACCGGAAGAACAGAGCGATCTGGTTGGCCATCCGCACCAGCTTGTCGTTGGGATTGGTCGCGCTCATGCCCGCACTCGGCTGTGTCTGATTGGAGAGCGCTCCCTCCCGCTCCCTCATCCTGAGGTGCCGCGCGAGCGGCCTCGAAGGAGAGGTCCAGGGATCATAGCGCGTTCTGGAGCCCTCCTTTCGAGGCCTCCACTTCGCTCCGGCACCTCAGGATGAGGGACAGGATCGGACGTCTGGGGGGCGGGCGAAAGCCCGCCCCGTTGGAAGACTATTCCGCCGCTTCGGCGATGCGCGTCAGCGAGAAGTCCTCCTCGTAGAACTTCGCCTGCCAGTCGGAGGGCCGGTTCGTGCGCCGCACCTGCACCGCCGTCACCTTGTATTCGGGGCAGTTGGTCGCCCAGTCCGAGTAGTCGGTGGTGATGACGTTGGCGCCGGTCTTGGCGTGGTGGAAGGTCGTGTAGACGATCCCCGGCTGCATCCGTTCGGTCACCTTGGCCTTCAGGGCGATATCACCGGACCTGCTCTCCAACGCCACCAAGTCGCCATCGACGATGCCGCGCATCTCGGCGTCGAAGGGGTGGATCTCCAGCACGTCCTCTTCGTGCCAGCGGGAGTTCTCGGTCCGCCGCGTCTGCGCGCCGACATTGTACTGCGAGAGGATGCGGCCCGTGGTGAGGATCAGCGGGAACTTGCCCGTGGTCCGCTCGTCGGTGGGCACGTATTCCGTGATCATGAAGCGGCCCTTGCCGCGCACGAACCGGTCGACGTGCATCATCGGCGTACCGAGCGGCGCCTTCTCGTTGCAGGGCCACTGGATCGAGCCCAACTCGTCCAGCTTGTCGTAGGAGACGCCGGCGAAGCTCGGGGTGAGCGCCGCGATCTCGTCCATGATCTCGGACGGGTGGGTGTACTCCATCTTGTAGCCCAGCGCGTTGGCGAGCAGCACCGTGCCCTCCCAATCACCGTAGCCGCCCATCGGAGCCATCACCTTGCGCACGCGGGAGATGCGGCGCTCGGCGTTGGTGAAGGTGCCGTCCTTCTCGAGGAAGGAGGCGCCCGGCAGGAAGACGTGGGCGTACTTGGCGGTCTCGTTCAGGAACAGATCCTGGATCACGATGCACTCCATGGCCCTGAGGCCGGAGGTGACGTGATGGGTGTCGGGGTCGGACTGCGCGATGTCCTCGCCCTGGATGTACATGCCCTTGAAGGTGCCGCCGACGGCCTCGTCCAGCATGTTGGTGATGCGCAGGCCCGGCGCGTTGTCGAGCTTGGCCCCCCAGATCGCCTCGAAGCTCTCGCGGGTGGCGTCGTCCGAGACGTGGCGGTAGCCCGGCAGCTCGTGCGGGAACGAGCCCATGTCGCAGGAGCCCTGCACGTTGTTCTGGCCGCGCAGCGGGTTCACGCCGGCGCCCACCATGCCGATATTGCCGGTGGCCATGGCGATGTTGGCCATGCCCATCACCATGGTCGAGCCCTGGCTGTGCTCGGTCACGCCGAGTCCGTAGTAGATCGCGGCCTTGCCGCCGGTGGCGTAGAGCCGGGCCGCCGCGCGGATCTCCTGCGGATCGACGCCGGTGATCGCCTGCGCGGCCTCGGGCGAGTTGCGCTCCTCGGCGATGAACCGGGCCCAGGACTCGAACTCGGCCAGATCGCAGCGCTCGCGGACATAGTCCTCGGCGATCAGCCCTTCCGTGACGATGACGTGGGCAAACGCGTTGATGAAGGCGACGTTGGAACCGGGCTTGAGCGGCAGGTGATGGTCGGCCCGGATGTGGGGCGACTTCACCAGATCGATCTTGCGCGGGTCGGCGACGATGAGGCGGGCGCCTTCACGCAGCCGCTTCTTCATCCGCGAGCCGAAGACGGGGTGGCCGTCGGTCGGGTTGGCGCCGATGACGAGGATCACGTCGGATTCCTCGACCGACTTGAAGTCCTGCGTGCCGGCGGAGGTGCCGAGCGTCGACATCAAGCCGTAGCCGGTCGGCGAGTGGCAGACGCGGGCGCAGGTATCGACGTTGTTGTTGCCGAAGGCAGCGCGTACGAGCTTCTGGACGAGGTAGGCCTCCTCGTTGGTGCAGCGCGACGAAGTGATGCCGCCGACCGAGTCGCGGCCGTAGGTCGCCTGGATGCGCTTGAACTCGGAGGCGGCGTGGTTGATCGCCTCCTCCCACGACACCTCGCGCCACGGATCCGTGATCTTCTCGCGGATCATCGGCTTGGTGATGCGGTCCTTGTGGGTGGCGTAGCCGTAGGCGAAGCGGCCCTTGACGCAGGAATGGCCTTCGTTGGCCTTGCCGCCCTTGTAGGGCACCATGCGGACGACCTTGTCGCCCTGCATCTCGGCCTTGAAGGCGCAGCCGACGCCGCAATAGGCGCAGGTCGTGACCTCGGAATGGTCCGGCTGGCCGAACTCGTGGATCGTCTTCTCCTGCAGCGTCGCGGTCGGGCAGGCCTGGACGCAGGCGCCGCAGGACACGCATTCGGACTGCATGAAGTTGGTCGGGCCCGCCGCCACGCGGCTGTCGAAGCCGCGGCCCTCGATGGTCAGTGCGAAGGTGCCCTGTGTCTCCTCGCAGGCGCGGACGCAGCGGTTACAGACGATGCACTTCGAGGGGTCGTAGGTGAAGTAGGGGTTCGACTCGTCCTTGGGCAGGTAGCGGTCGGAAGCCGGCTTGACGTGGTTGTCGCCGTCATAGCCGTAGCGGACCTCGCGCAGGCCGACCTGACCTGCAGTATCTTGCAGCTCGCAATCGCCGTTGGCGGCGCAGGTCAAGCAGTCGAGCGGGTGGTCGGAGATGTAGAGCTCCATCACACCCTTGCGCAGGCGATGCAGCTTGTCGGTCTGGGTGTGCACGACCATGCCGTTCTCGGCCGGTGTGGTGCAGGAGGCGGGCGTGCCGCGGCGGCCGTCGATCTCCACGAGGCACATCCGGCAGGAGCCGAACGGCTCCAGCGAATCCGTGGCGCAGAGCTTCGGGATCTTGGTGCCCATATGCATCGCGGCGGCCATGACCGAGGTGCCCGCGGGCACCGTCACGCTCTCGCCGTCGATGGTCAGCGTCACCGTCTGCTCGTTGAGCCGGATCGGCGTGCCGTAGTCGATTTCCTTGATGAGGGTCATGCGACGGCCTCCTCACTCGGCCGCGACGGGCAGATCGCCCGCGCGCCGAAAGTCCTCGGGGAAGTTGGTGATGGCGCTCATCACGGGCATGGGCGTCAGGCCGCCCATGGCGCAGAGCGAGCCGTCGGTCATGATCTCGCAGAGATCGGCGACGAGCTTGAGATTGGCCTCCGGGCGGATGCCGGAGATGACCTTGTCCATGGTCTCGACGCCGCGGGTGGCGCCGACGCGGCAGGGGGTGCACTTGCCGCAGGATTCGGTGGCGCAGAACTCGAAGGCGAAGCGGGCCTGCCTGGCCATGTCCACCGTATCGTCGAACACGACGATGCCGCCGTGGCCGACGAGGCCCTTCTTGGCCGCCATCGCCTCGTAATCCAGCGGCGTGTCGAGCAGATCGTCGGGGAAGTAGGCCCCGAGCGGACCGCCGACCTGCACCGCCCGGACCGGCCGGCCCGAGGCCGTGCCGCCGCCGAAATCCTCGATCACCTGACGGATGGTGATGCCGAAGGCGTACTCGATCAGGCCGCCCTGCCGGATGTTGCCGGCGAGCTGGATCGGCAGGGTGCCGAGCGAGCGGCCCATGCCGTACTCGGCATAAGCCTTGGCACCGTGCTCCAGGATGTAGGGCACGGCCGTGAAGGTCATGACGTTGTTGACGAGCGTCGGCTTGCCGAGAAAGCCCTTCAGCGCCGGGATCGGCGGCTTGGCCCGGACGATGCCGCGCTTGCCCTCAAGGCTCTCCAGCAGCGAGGTCTCCTCGCCGCAGATATAGGCGCCGGCGCCCAACCGGACCTCGAGGTGGAAGCTCTTGCCGCTCCCCAGGATGTCGTCGCCGAGGACGCCGGCCCGCACGCCGTTGGCGATGGCATCGCGCAGCGTCCGGAACGCCTGCGGGTACTCGGAGCGGCAGTAGATGTAGCCCCGGGTGGCACCCGTCGCGACCGCGGCGATGGTCATGCCCTCGATCAGGTTGAAGGGGTCGCCCTCCATCATGATCCGGTCGGCGAAGGTGCCGGAATCGCCTTCGTCCGCGTTGCAGACCACGTATTTCTGGTCCGACTGGGCCAGCATCACCGTGTTCCACTTGATGCCCGCCGGGAAGCCGGCGCCGCCACGCCCGCGCAGACCCGAATCGCGCACCTGGGCGACGACGCCCTCGGCATCGAGCTTCAGCGCGGCTTCCAGGCCGCGATAGCCGCCATGGGCCCGGTAATCCTCGACCGAGACCGGATCGACCACGCCGCAGCGGTGGAAGGTCAGCCGATGCTGCTTGGCCAGGAACGGAATTTCCTCGGGCTTTCCGAGGCGGAGTGCATGCTCGCCGCCCTCGACGAAGTTCGCGTCGAGCAGGCTCTCGACATCGGCCGGGGTTACCGGGCCGTAGGCGATGCGGCCCTCCGGCGTGGCGACCTCGACCATCGGCTCGAGCCAGAGCAGGCCGCGGGTGCCGGTGCGGACGATGCGCACGTCGAGACCGCGCCGCTCGGCGCCAGCAAAGATCGCACGGGCGACGCGGTTGGCGCCGAGCCCCAGGGCGACCGCGTCCTGCGGGACGTAGAGGGTGATGCTCACGCGCGGGCCTCCTTGAGGGCGGCGTCGAGGGATTCGGCCGAGAGGCGAGCGAGCGGCTCGTCATCGACCAGGGCGGCGGGCGCGTTGGCGCACAGGCCGAGGCAGTAGACCGGCTCGACGGTCACGCCGTCGGCGCTGGTACCGTGCCAGTCGCAGCCCATGCGGGAGAGGATCTCGCCGTGGAGCCGGTCGGAGCCCATCGCCTGACAGGCCTCGGCCCGGCACAGCTTGACGTGGTGGCGCCCGGACGGCGGTTCGCGCCGGAAGTCGTGATAGAAGGTCAGGCAGCCATGCACTTCGGCGCGCGACAGGTTCAGCGCGTCGGCGATCATCGGCACGGCCTGCGCGTCGACGTAGCCGAATGTCTCCTGCAGAGCATGCAATATAGGGAGAGTCGCGCCTTCCAGGGATTGCAGCCCAGCGACGATTGCAGCCGCGCGGGTCGCGTTCCAAGGCTCGGGACTGACCATCGTTTCCTGCCCAACTTGGTTTTGTTCTAAGGCTCGATCCAAACAGGGTCGGCACTAAAGTTCAATCAAGCAGTCTCGTGGATCGACAAAAATTTTCGATCAAAACGGCTCATTTGCAGTGCGTCATCCGCTCAATGCCATCTCAAATTTATTTTGAATCAACGCGAAATTTTCCTCACGCCGGACGCTTGGGTCGCTCGGCGCGGTGTGCATCAGCGGCTTGTGCGGACGTTGCGGCCGGATGATACGGGCGGCGTCGGGGCTGGAAATGCCGACGCACGACGAACCGGGGCGGTGAGCGTCCCGCAGCCCCCATATGCGTCTCAAGCACCCCGTGGAGGGTCGCGGTCGTCGGTTTCCCCGGCGCTGCGAGGCGGGCGGCACGGTGGGGACCCAACCCGCACCGATGCCGATCGGGACCGACGGACCGGACCTCGGCCATCGGACCCGTCGGTTCAGGCCGCGCCCCGGACCGCCCGGAACTGCGCGTAGCGCTTCAGGAGATCGTCGATGACCCGCTCCCGGCCATAGCCGGTGACATCGTGCGGGCGGTCGCCCTCGGAGGTCTGGACGACGGCGCGATAGTGCCGCTCGTCCGACGACCGCGACGGGTTCTCGGCCCAGGCGAAGCTCGGCGTCCGCAGCCCGCGCACCCGGATGCCGTAGCGGAAGGCGCCGCGGTCGCCGTAGGGAACGATGAGATCGATGCGCTCGGCCGCCCGCACCACCTCGGGGGACAAGCCGCTCTCGCGCATCTGCCCGGCCACCGCTTCGAGGGCGGGCGCCACCGTCTCGTCGAGGAAGGCCTTCAGATCCTCTTTCCGGTAGGAATGGGTGATGGCCGCCAGCCTCTCCTGCCAGGACAGGCCGCCCGATGCGGCAGCGGCCGCGGACAGATCGAGGCCGCCGCTGCGGCCCTCCATCTGGAGGGCGCGGAGCAGGCCGTAGCAGATGAAGATCATCACGACGGAGAAGGGCAGGGCGCTGGCGATGGCCGCCGTCTGGAGCGCCTCCAGCCCGCCCGCCACCAGCAGGACGGCGGCGACGGTGCCGCCGCTGATCGCCCAGAACACCCGCTGCCAGAGCGGCGGGTTATCGGCCGCGCCCGAGGTGATCATGTCGATCACCAGCGCCCCGGAATCCGCCGAGGTGACGAAGAAGAAGATCACGAGCAGCGTCGCCAGCCCCGAGGCGATGGTACCGAACGGCAGGTGCCCGAGCATCTCGAACAGGGTGACGGGCATGTTGTCCTTGACGATGTCCGTCAGCGCCACGGCGCCGGACCGGTCCATCTCGATGGCCGTGTTGCCGAACACCGTCATCCAGAAGAAGGTGAACAGCACCGGCACCAGCAGGACGCCGGTGACGAATTCGCGGATGGTTCGCCCACGCGAGATGCGGGCGATGAACATGCCGACGAAGGGCGACCACGCGATCCACCAGCCCCAGTAGAACAGCGTCCAGCTGCCCAGCCACTCGTTGGGCCTGTAGGCGTAGGTCTGGAGCGTGCGCTCGACCACGGCGCCGAGATAGGCGCCGACGTTCTGGACGAAGGCCTGGAGCAGGAACACCGTCGAGCCGGTGACCAGCACGAAGACCAGCAGGACGACGGCGAGGATGATGTTGAGTTCGGACAGGACCTTCACGCCCCGGTCGAGCCCCGAGGCGACCGACAGCGTGGCGCAGCCGGTGATGGCGGCGATCAGGACGATCTGCACGAGCGTGTTGTTCGGCAAGCCGAACAGGTGGGTGAAGCCGGCGTTCACCTGAAGCACGCCGAGCCCGAGCGAGGTCGCGACGCCGAAGATCGTGCCGAGCACCGCGAAGATGTCGATCGCGTGCCCGATCGGACCGTTGATCCGGTCGCCGATGAGCGGGTGGAGGGCCGAGCGCACCGTGAGCGGCAAGCCACGGCGGAACGAGAAGTAGGCCAGCGCCAGCCCCACGACGATGTAGATCGCCCAGGCATGCACGCCCCAATGGAAGAAGGTCAGCACCATCGCCCGCTGCGCGGCCTCGATGGTCTTGCCCGCGCCCGTGGGGGGCGTGGCGTAATGCTGGAGCGGCTCGGCCACACCGAAGAAGATCAGGCCGATGCCCATGCCGGCGCTGAACAGCATCGCGAACCACGACAGGTAGCTGTAATCGGGCTCGCTGTCGTCCGGCCCCAGCTTCACGTCGCCGTAGCGGCTCAGCATCAGGAAGATCGCGAAGCCGAGGAAGCCGGCGACGGCGGCGATGTAGAACCAGCCGAATTCGTGCACGATCCCCGCTTGCAGGGTGTCGAAGATCGACTTGGCCTGTGCGGGAAACAGCGCGCTGAGGCCGGCGAAGGCCAGGGTCAGCCCGGCCGAGATGAAGAAGACCGGTGGGTTGACCTGCATCCTCGGGCCTTTCGAGCCCAGAGGGTTCTGCGCGGTGAGATCGCTCATGTCCGGTCGGGCTTCCCTTGATGTCTTCGAACGATCCGGTCGCGGCGGACGCAGGCAGCCTCACGGCATCGGAGCGGATGCGGTCCGCTCCGATGCCGGCAAAAAGCACATCGACATATGTTAATGGCCGCGCTTGCGTTCCCGAGACCCGTCCGGGACGGCGAAGAGCCTTCAGCTCTCGATGGCGGCGTAGGTCAGCACCCGCAATTCCCGGCGCAGGGGCAGGGCGGAGGAGGGGACGAGCTGGGTGAGCAGCAGCACCGCCATGTCCTCGTCCGGATCGATCCAGAACGAGGTGCTCGCCACCCCGCCCCAGGACACCTCGCCCGGCGTACCGAGGATCTGGGCCCGGGCCGGGTCGAGCATCACCGAGAATCCGAGGCCGAACCCGATGCCGGCATAGGAGGATTCGGCAAAGCGCGGTTGGCCCATGGCGGCGAGATCGCCGGGCAGGTGGTTCATCAGCATGAGTTCGACGGTCTTGCGGCCCAGGAGCCGCACACCGTCGCGTTCGCCGAGATTCAGGATCATCCGGCAGAAGCGCAGGTAGTCGGCGGCCGTGGAGACGAGCCCGCCCCCACCCGAGGCCAGCGGCGGCGGCGCCAGGAAGCGGCTGCCGACGCTGTCGTCGTAGAGGCGCAGCTTGCCCGCGCGGTCGAAGGCGTAGTTCGCCGCAAAGCGCCCGTGCTTCTCCTCCGGCACGAAGAAGTCGGTGTCGTCCATGCCGAGCGGGCGCAGGATGCGCATGCGCATGAAGTCGGCAAAGTCGATCCCCGACACCACCGCCACGAGATGGCCGAGGACATCGGTGGCGACCGAGTAGTTCCACTCCGCCCCCGGCTGGGCCAGCAGCGGCTGCTGCGCGAGCTTGGCCACGAGGTCGGCGAGCGGCAGGGTCGAGGTCTGAAAGTCGATCTCGTTCTGGCGGTAGAGCGCGTCGACGAGGGTCGCCTCCATGAAGCCGTAGGTCAGCCCGCTGGTATGGGTGAGGAGGTCGCGGATCGTGATGGCACGGAGCGCCGGCTCGGTCTCGATCTTGGCCCGGTTGCCGCCGGTCATCACTCGCATCTCGGCGAATTCGGGCAGGAAGCGCGCGACCGGATCGTCGAGCTGGAAGCGGCCCTCCTCGTAGAGCATCAGCACCGCCAGCGAGGTCAGCGGCTTCGTCATCGAGTAGATGCGGGTGAGGGTGTCGGCGGCAAACGGCCTGTCCCGCGCGAGGTCGGCATGGCCGTGGGCGCGGAAGAAGGCGGTCTTGCCGCCCCGCAGCACGCTCACCGAGAGGCCGGCCAGCCGCCCGCTCTCGACATAGCCCCGCATCCAGGCATCGATCCGTTCGAGGCGGTCGGGGCAGAGGCCGACGTCTCGGGGATCGGTCTCGACCTGCATGCGCGGCTCCTTACGTTCGTGTCCGCGGCCGGTTTAGCGGCCTTGCACAGGGCGGCGCCAGCCCGAAAACCCTCACCAGCCCATCGTGCCGGGCCCACCCTTGAACGGGCCGACGAGCCCCGGCGTGATCCAGCCGCCGTAGAAGCCGCCGGGCTGCGGTTCGACTCGCACGTCGCCGACGAGGCAGGAATCCATCGGCCCGGCATAGAAGGCGACGTAGCCGGCGATGGGCCGGAAGCCCGGCGTCGGGTCGGGATAGGCCCAGGCCGCCCCCGGCGCCCGTTCTCCGCCGCCCGTCACGTCGAACAGCACGGCCCGGCCCTTCCACTCGCAGATTCCGGCCCGGCGCGGAGGCCCGAGAACGCCCTCGGCGATATCACCGGGTGGAACGTAGTAGGTCGGCGGGTGGCTCGTCTCCAGCACCCGGAAGCCGGCCGTGGTCGCGGCGATGGTCCGGCCGCCGAGGATGACGGTCAGCCGCTCCGGCACCGGCTCCAGCCGGGGCGGGCGGGGATAGTCCCAGACGCTTTCCTGCCCCGGACCGGGGCGGACGGGGATGGGCCGCACGGGCGCCTCCGTTGATGTTGCATCACTGGTTTGTCGCAACCGGCCCTCATGCTAGCGCATCGAGAGCCCGAGAGAAGGACGATGCCGTGAGCGAAGCCGCACGCCAAACCGCAGACTATGCGCTGTTCCTCGATTTCGACGGCACCCTGGTCGAGATCGCTCCGCGCCCCGACGCGGTGCAGGTCGATCCCGGCCTCGTGCCGGCCCTGGAGCGCCTGCGCGAGCGGCTCGGCGGGGCACTCGCCATCGTCACCGGACGGCCCGTCACGGTGATCGACGACTTCCTGAGCCCTGCCCGATTCGACGTGGCCGGGCTGCACGGCGTCGAGCGCCGGGTGGACGGCCGTCTGAGCGGCGGACGGCCGGAGGATCATCCGGACCTGCGCGCGGGCGTCGAGCGGCTGCACGCGGAGACGGCCCGCTACGAATCCGTGCTGATCGAGGACAAGGGCGCCTCGGTCGCCGTGCATTGGCGGCTCGCCACGCCGGGCGATGCGCAGGCGGCCGAGACCATCGTGAAGGCGGTGGCGGCCGATCTCGGCTCCGCCTACCGGCTTCAGCTCGGCAAGGCGGTCGGCGAGATCGTGCCGGCCGACGCCACCAAGGGCCACGCGATCCGCGCCTTCCTGGAAGCGGCACCCTATACCGGCCGGCGCGCGATCTTCCTCGGCGACGACCGCACCGACGAGATCGCCTTCGCCTCCGTCAACGCGGATGGCGGGTTCAGCGTACGCATCGGCGACGGAGAGACCGTGGCCGGCCGCCGCATCGCCACGCCCGCGGATGTGCGCGCGCTGATCACCGCCTGGGCCGAGGGCGCGCCGATCGACCCGGACACGCTGCCCGCCGCCTGACATCGTTCACCGCTTCGTTCACCGCTTGCCGAACGGCCGGCGCAGATCGGGGAACCGGGCCTTCGCCAGCCTTCCCCGCGTCGCGGATTGTGGCAAGCTGCCCGAGGTGCCATCCGATCTGCCGGTGATCAGCCCGCGACCCACCATCCGGCAGCAGGCTCATACGCTACTATACCGGCCTCGACGTCTCGCTGACCGAGACCTCCGTGTGCGTCGTCGATGAGGACGGCAGGATCGTCCGCGAGGCCAAGGTCGCGAGTGAATCGGAGACGCTGGCGACATGGCTCGGCGACCTCGGCCTGCCGCTGGCTCGCATCGGCCTGAAGACCGGCGCGCTGGCTCTGCGAGGAGATGACCGAACTCGGCGTGCCCAACGTCTTGTGCATGGATGCTCGCCACGCTCGCGCCGCGACGGTGGCGCTGGCGCGCAAGATGGCGTTGGTGATGCACCGGATGGGGGGGGAAGGCACGACCTTCCGCTTCAGCGCGGTTGAGGTTCCGGTCACTACCGCCACATAGGTACCTCACGACCTGCAGGGATCGGGGCAGGATACGCCCGGCCTCGTAGGGTCGTCCTCACGGGGACGGGCGGGAGGTGAAGCCGGAATGACGGGTGTGCTGGCCTCTGAGCCAAGTCCGCTGTCGCATATGGGCTCGCCTCTCATCGGAACGCGATCATGTGGTGGGCACAGTGCCGATCACGGACAGAAGCCAAGAGTCCCGTGGGTGCGAAACCAAGTCGGATCATTCATTTCGAAATTAGAGAATCCTATGAGATAATCCATTCAAGCATCTTTCCGCGCTCGAAGTTTTCTTCTTAGAGAATGGCCGGCCATAATTTGGAGTGATTATGGACACAGATCACTTGCGCGCAATAGCAGAGGTCGCGCCAAGCCTAAAGCGTGCGGCTGAGGAAGAATATTCACACTGGCATCCCGAGCTGCCGCCGCGTACCATACTGGCCTCATCTCTAGGAATGGCACTTATAACCAACCCACTCGACCAAGAATCCCTGCGACGAGTGTTTGAGATATGTGAGCTGGCATTGGCCGAAAATCATCCAGATCGCGATGCAGTGGGATCCGGATTTCTAGAAATCCTTCAGCATGCGGATGACAATCGGGACTTTGACTTTGAAACAGTCGTTGAGTTTCTAGGCCCGCGGTCTCTGGCTCACTGTAGGGCCATGGATAAGTTTTATGGCACACACGCTCGTGGACTTTAGCATATTCGCTATCTGCACAATGTGTAAGCAGTCTGCCAGATGATCTGCGAGGCACCGCTTGACGTCAGAGGGCGGGTTACAGAGCCCTCTGTTAAGGTCCCGGCAAAGCACCACGAGAGGCAAGAGGCGGATGTTCGAATTCCCGGTGCTGATCGGCGATATCGGCGGGACCAATGCCCGCTTCGGCCTGATCGAAACGCGGGGAGCGCCGCCCCGTCTCCTCTCGCGCGAGGCGACGCACGGCCATCCCGATCCGAGTGCTGCGATCCGGGCCGCCCTGGCGCAGGGCGGCGGGCCCGCGCCGCGCTCGGCGATCCTGGCGATCGCGGGCCGGGTCGATGCGCCGGCGGTCCAGCTCACCAACGCCGACTGGCTGGTGGACGCCGCCGCGATCGCCCGCGATTTCGGACTCGCGCGGGTCGCCCTCGTCAACGATTACGTGCCGGTCGCCGCGGGCGCGGCCGGCATTGCGCCCGACGACCTCACGCCGATCGGCCCGACTTGCGGTGACGCGAGCGGGCCGCGCCTCGTGCTCGGGCCAGGCACCGGTTTCGGCGCCGCCGCCCTGATCCCCTACGAGGACCGCCTCGCCATCGTCTCGACGGAGGCCGGCCACACCGATCTCGGGCCGACCGACGCGGAGGAGTTCGAGATCTGGCCGGCGGTCGAGCGTGTCGAGGGGCGGGTCACGGTGGAGACGCTGCTCTCCGGTCCGGGTCTCGCCCGGCTCTGCGCGGCGATCCGCGCGGTGCGGGCGGGCGGAGACGGTTCGCTGTGCGACCCGGCCGAGATCACGAGCAGCGGCCTCTCGGGCGAGGATCCGCACGCGCATGCCGCGCTGGCACTGTTCGGCAAGCTCCTGGGCCGGGTGTGCGGGGATCTGGCGCTGACCTTCCTTGCCACCGGCGGAGTGTATATCGGCGGCGGCATCGCCCCGCGGATCGTCTCTATCCTGCGGGAGGGCGCGTTCCGCGAGGCCTTCGAGCGCAAAGCGCCCTTCGCCGAGCAGATGCGCACCATCCCCACCAGCGTCATCACCGTGAAGGACCCCGCCTTCAGCGGCCTCGCGGCCCTGGCGAGCGAGAGCGAACGCTTCGTCTATCACGGGCATGCCTGGACACCGCAGAAGTAAGAGTGCCTCACAAAACGCCCGGTCTCTGACCGTTCTCGTTCTGGCGATGCCGGCGCGGCGGGCGTTTTGTGAGAGACACTCAGGCGCGGCCGGCCTCAGGCGATGCGCCGCGCCCCGTCAAAGCCGAGATAGCCGGCAAAGGCCTCCGCCGGCATCGGCCGGCCGAAGAGGTAGCCCTGGAGGTGGCGGCAGCCGAGATGGCTGAGCCAGAGCGCCTGACCGGGATCTTCCACCCCCTCCGCCACCAATCGCAGGTCGAGGGTGCGGGCGATCTGGACGATCGCGCCGAGGATGCAGCGGGCCTCGTGCTCCTGCGCCACGTCCAAGGTGAGCAGCCGGTCGAGCTTCAGCGTCTGGATCGGCAGTCGGCGGAGATAGCCGATGTTGGAATAGCCGACGCCGAAATCGTCGAGCGCGATCCGCACGCCGTGGGCGGCGAGCCGCTCCAACTGCACCCGTGCGCGATCGAGATCGTTCAGCAGCACCTCCTCGGTGATTTCGACGGTCAGCGCCTCGGGCGGGAAGTCGAGCTCGTCGAGGAGTGCGATGACGTCGTCGGCGACCGAGCCGAGCTTGAACTGGCTCGGCGAGAGGTTCACCGACAAGGTGCGGATCGCCCCCGCCCGGACCCAGTCCCGCGCCGGCGGGCAGGCGCGGCGCATCATGCCTGCGAACAGGTCTTGCATCAGTCCGCGCTCCTCGGCCAGACCGAGAAAGGCGGCCGGGGCGAGGAAGCCGAGCCGCGGATGCACCCATCGCGCCAGCGCCTCGGCTCCGACGGGACGGTGGGTCGCCCCGTCGACGATCGGCTGGAACCATGGCTCGATCGAGCCGGAGCGGATCGCCGCGCCGAGATCGGCCCCCAGGGCCTGACGCTCCTCGATCTCTAGGCCCATCCGCGCGTCGAACCGGGTCCAGGCGGCCCGGGCCGTCTTCGAGCGGTAGAGGGCGATGTCGGCGAAGCGCTGAAGGTCGCGGCCCGTCGCGGCATCGTCGGGGAAGACGGCGATCCCGAGCGAGGCGGACGCCTCCAGCGTCCGCCCGCGATAGGCGACCGGCCGGCCGATCTCCGCCACCACGGCATCGCCGAGACGGGCAAGATCGCTGCGGGGGCCGAGCGGAACGATGGCCGCGAATTCGTCGCCGCCCAGGCGCGCCGTCACCGCCCCCTCGCCGACGGCCCCGCTCAGGCGGCGGGCGACATGCTGCAGGAACACGTCTCCCGCCTCGTGGCCCAGACTGTCGTTGATCTCCTTGAAACGGTCGAGGTCGAGCAGGAGCAGGGCGAAGCGCTCGCTGCCTGTCCCGCGACCGGCCCGGCCGACGGCGGCGCCGAGGACGCGGACGAAGCGGGTGCGGTTGGCCAGACCCGTGAGCTGGTCGCGCTCGGCCAGCGCCACGGCGCGCTCGCGCGCCAGGGCCAGTTCGCGCGTGCGTTCGTCCACCCGCAGTTCCAGGTCCGCCGCGAAGCGGAAGAGTTGCTGGTTGAGGTCGTAGAGTTCGCGAGACTTGGCTTCGAGGAGGGCCTCGGCCTCGGCGCGGGCACTCCGCTCGCGGGCGACGCGCCGCTCCAGGCGCCGGATGCGCTCGTCGATTTCAGGGCTTGCCGTGACCGGCGGGCCTTCGCTCGATCCCGGCATCACGGCATCAGGCCGCGTGCTTGATGGAGAAGCGCACGAAGGGGCCGGCCGGGTCCTCGACCCTCAGCTTGGCGACGGCGACGGGCTGCCGGAAGTGGTCGGCCGCGCCCTGGATCATGCCCTCGGCCAGCGCTTCGAGAGGGCGGCAGCTCTCGTAGTCGAGATCGATCGCATCCAAGCCGTGGCGGGTGAGGCGGAACACCGGCAGTTCGGCGTCGGGGTACAGCTTGTGAACCTCGCGGTGGATGTAAGCGTCGACGCTTTCCAGGAAATCGAACAGCGATGCCTGCACCGTAAAGAACTCGGGATAGCGCACCACGAACCGTAAGCAGAGATGCCGGCCGAACAGCGTCAGCAGGTCCGGCACGGAACTGCCGGTGCGGCGCGACAGGGCGGTCACCAGGGCCTGCATCTCGCTATACGGATAGGTCCCGACCGCCGTGTAAGCGCCGCCGTTCGGGACATCCGCGTCATCGATGATGTCGTCGGCGAGCTCGGAACCGAGCGCCCCGGACACGAAGTCCAGGAACTCCTTAAAACGACGCCCTTCATACGAACCCGCCGCGCCCGATCCATAAAAGATGCTCGTCCACAGGCGTTACGATCGCATTAAAGTTCATGCAGCGACCGGTTTGCCGTCAGGCTGGTGCCGTGACTGTTGTGGGGCGTGCGTCGGCTCGCCCGAGAGCACCGTCGGCCGAAAGCCCCCTGGCGCTGCCCGAACGGTCTGTTAACCATGGCAGGCGCTAAGCTTCCTCGTCCCAGCCGCCTCGTCCCGAGCGGCGCGGGAGCGTGGAGCCGCCCAGAGTCCAGACCATGCGCGCCAAGCCCATCCTTCGCGCCCACCTCCTGCTTCTCGCCGGGGCGCTCGCCCTTCCGGCCGGGACACAGGCCGCGCCGCGGGCCCACAGGGCCAAGGCGGCCCCCGCGGGCGTCGCCGTCGATTACAGCGTCAACCTCGCCGGTATTCCGATCGGCAACGCCCAGCTCACCGGGGCCTTCGAGGGCGCGCGCTACCGCATGGATGTCTCGGCGGTGCTGACAGGCCTCGTCGGCGCGGTCACCGGCGGCCAGGGCTCGGCCCGGTCCTCCGGCAGCATCGCCGCGTCACCGCTGCCGAGCGCCTTCTCGATCGCCACCCGTACCAGTAGTTCGGGCATCGCCGTGCGCATGGCGCTGGCCAACGGCAACGTTACCCAGGCCGAGGTGACCCCGCCGCTGCTCGATACCGGCGACCGGGTGCCCGTCACCGCCGCGGCCAAGCGCGGCGTGATCGATCCCGCGAGCGCCCTGATGATGCCGGCCCGCGCCCGCGCCGACCTCACCGACCCCGAGAACTGTAACCGCACGCTTCCCGTCTTCGACGGCGCCACCCGCTTCAACGTGGTCTTGAGCTACGGCGAGACCCGGCAGGTGGAAAAGCCCGGCTACAGCGGGCCGGTTCTGGTCTGCAACGCCCGCTACGTCGCCATCGCCGGCCACCGGCCCGACCGGCCAGGGGTGAAGTTCATGGAAGACAACCGCGACATGTCGGTCTGGCTCGCACCCGTCGAGGGCACCCGGGTGCTGGTGCCGCTGCGGATCGCCGTGCGCACCACGCTCGGCACCAACATCATCGAGGCGACCCGCTGGACGCGGACCGGCACCGCGACCGCCAGCGGCGGCGAGACGCAACCGGCCGCCGTCGCCGATGCGAGCCTGTCGCAGCGCTAAAGCTTTCGGACCGGGATGCGGCGCAACGATCCCGCTCACGCCCTCATCCTTCGAGGCCGGCGCGACGGCACCTCAGGTGAGGGGTGCGGGCGGGATCGAGCAAGGATCGGGCAGGCTTCGATGCGGTCGGGAGGTTCAACCATGTGCCGGTCCGCAGCCGCTCCACGCCGCAGGAACGATCGGCGAATCATCGGCATCGTGCTGGTTGTTCTTTCCTCCGGTGCCGCCCAGGCCGGCGGCCCCCTCACGGCCGGGCCGGATTGCGGCCCCGACGCGTTCTCCACCGCCCAGGTGATCGAGCACCGTGCCCCCCGCCGCGGCCCGCTCACGGCGATGCCCGATACCCTCTGCACGGACCTCACGCCGCAGCAGCCGCAGCCCCGGATCGACATCTACGCCTATCCCGGCGTCGGCGCCCCCGCTGGCGGGCAGGGCCCTGGCGTCCCATATGAAGGACGGTCGCCGCGGCTCGCCCCGTACCGCTAGCGGCCGTCTTCCGATGCAGGGCCCAGCGCCCGGCTGCCCTCCGCTCCGCCGACGGCCCTCAGCGCCGTAGGGATCGCCGCCCCCGCATGACGCTCCGCACCCTTCACCGCGAGGCCCGCGCGCGCGGGGTCACGGCGGTGCTCGGCCCGACCAACACGGGCAAGACGCACATGGCCATCGAGCGGATGCTTCTGCATCCGACCGGCATGATCGGCCTACCCCTCAGGCTCCTGGCCCGCGAAGTCTACCTGCGTGTGGTCGCCAAGGTCGGGGCTGAGAACGTCGCCCTCATCACCGGCGAGGAGAAGATCAAGCCGGACCGGCCGCGCTACTGGATCTGCACCATCGAGGCGATGCCGCGCGACCTCGACGTCGCCTTCGTCGCGATCGACGAGATCCAACTCGCCGCCGACATGGACCGCGGGCACGTCTTCACCGATCGCCTGCTCTACCGGCGGGGCCGCGAGGAGACGCTGCTGATCGGCTCCTCGACCATGCTGCCGCTGGTGCAGGCGCTGATCCCCGGCGTGCAGACGACGACGCGCCCCCGTCTCTCAAGCCTGACCTTCGCGGGCGAAAAAAAGATCTCGCGGCTGCCGCACCGCACGGCGATCGTCGCCTTCTCGGCCGAGGAGGTCTACGCCATCGCCGAGCTGATCCGGCGCCAGCGCGGCGGCGCGGCGGTGGTGCTCGGCGCGCTCTCGCCCCGCACCCGCAACGCCCAGGTCGAACTGTATCAATCGGGCGACGTCGATTACCTCGTCGCCACCGACGCGGTCGGGATGGGACTCAACCTCGATGTCGATCACGTGGCGTTCGCCGCCAACTGGAAATACGACGGCACCCGCTTCCGCAAGCTGTCCCCGGCCGAGATGGGCCAGATCGCCGGCCGCGCCGGACGCCATATCGCCGACGGGACGTTCGGCTCGACGGGGCGCTGCCCGCCCTTCGAGCCGGAGATGATCGAGGCGCTGGAGACCCACGACTTCGAACCCGTGCGCATGCTGCAATGGCGCAACCCCGACCTCGAATTCGCCTCGCTGGAACGGCTGCAGGCGAGCCTCGACGAACATCCGCACGAATCCGGCCTCACCCGCGCGCCCATGGGCGAGGACCAGCAGGCGTTCGAAATCCTGATGCGTGAGGACGACATCCGCGACATGGCCAAGGGCCCGGCGGCGGTGCGCCGGCTCTGGGACACCTGCGGCGTGCCGGACTATCGCAAGGTCCATCCGCAGACCCATGCCGACCTCGTGGCCCAGCTCTACCGCTTCCTGATGCGCGGCATGGCGGGGCGCATCCCCAACGACTGGTTCGCCCGGCACGTGGCGATGATCGACCGCACCGACGGCGACATCGACGCCCTGTCCCAGCGCATCGCGCAAGGGAGGACCTGGACCTTCGTGGCAAACAGGCCCGACTGGTTGCTCGATCCTCTGCATTGGCAGGGCGAGACGCGTCGGGTAGAGGACAGATTGTCCGACGCCCTGCACGAGCGCCTCGCGAGCCGCTTCGTCGATAGGCGCACCAGCGTCCTGATGCGGCGCTTGAGAGAGAAGACGATGCTGGAAGCCGAAATCACCTCCGGCGGTGACGTCACCGTCGAGGGTCAACATGTGGGCCGTCTTCACGGGTTCCAATTCGTGCCCGACCCCCAGGCCGAGGGACACGAAGCCAAGACCCTGCGCTCCGCCGCCGACAAGGCGCTGGCCGGCGAGATCGAGGCGCGGGCCGACCGCTTCGCCTCGGCCGCCGACGCCGCGCTGGTGCTCTCGCACGACGGCATCATCCGCTGGACCGGCGATCCCGTCGCCAAGCTGACGCCGGGCGACAAACTGTTCGAGCCCGGCATCCGCCTCATCGCCGACGACAGCCTGTCCGGCGCCGCGCGCGAGAAGGTCGAGACGCGGCTGGCCGCATGGCTGCGCGCCCACGTCGTGCGCCTGCTCGGGCCGCTGATGGAGATCGAGACGGCGGCCGACCTCACGGGTCTCGCCCGTGGCATCGGCTACCAGGTGGTCGAGGCGCTCGGCGTGCTGGAGCGGGCCAAGGTGGCGCATGAGATGCGCACCCTCGATCAGGACGGGCGGGCGAATCTCCGCCGCCACGGCGTGCGCTTCGGCGCCTACCACATCTTCCTGCCCGCGCTGCTGAAGCCGGCCCCGCGCACCCTCGCCGCCCAGCTCTGGGCGCTGAAGAACGGCGGCCTCGACCAGCCCGGCCTCGACGAGATCGCGCATCTGGCCAGTTCCGGCCGCACCTCGATCAAGGTCGATCCGAACATCGCCAAGGGCCTCTACCGCGCCGCCGGCTTCCGGGTCTGTGGCGAGCGGGCGGTGCGCGTCGATATCCTGGAGCGGCTCGCCGACCTGATCCGCCCGGCCATCGCCTACCGCCCCGGCACGACCCCGGGCGAGCCGCCGGCCGGCACCGCGGACGGCGACGGCTTCGTGGCCACCGTGAACATGACCTCGCTGGTCGGCTGCTCGGGCGAGGACTTCGCCTCGATCCTGAAGTCCCTCGGCTACGTCGCGCAGAACCGTCCCGGCCCAGCCATCACCGTGCCGCTGGTCGCCGCCGCACCGACCGTGCCCGCCGCGCGCCCCGCCGAGGCCGCGCCGCAGGAGACGGCGGCCCAAGAAACCGCCAGCGAGGCGACGGCGACCGAGGCGACATCGGGCGAAGAGACGCCAGCCGAGGAGACGGCTCAGGCGACGTCGGAGGACGCGACCGAGGTCGATGCCACGGCCGAGCCGAGCGACGAGACGGCGCCTGCCGAGGCAACATCCGAGGCCGGGGGCGAAGCCGAGACGGTCGCCGCCGAGGCCGAGCCCGCCTCGGAAGAGGCGGCCGACGCACCGGTCGAAGCCGCTGACCCGATCGAGGAAGCGGCACCGAGCGAGGCCGAGACGGCCGACGCGGCTCCCGAAGCCGCCGCGCCGATGCCGGCCGAGACCGCCGACGCCGCGCAGGCGGCTGCGGCGACCGGAGAGGTCGAGGCGGTGGACGCGGCCGATTCGGCGATTCCGGCCGATGAGCCCTCCACGGAGGCGGACGCCGCTGCCGCCGAGCCGGCTGCGCCCGAGACCGTCGAGGTCTGGCATCTGCACCGTCCGCAGCGTCACACCGGTCCGCGGCCCGGCCGTGGCCAGGGACGGCCGGACGGGCGCCAGGACGGAAGGCAAGAGGGTAGACAGGATGGTCGCCAAGAGGGTCGTCGTAGCGACGGCCCGCGCCGTCCCCGCGAGGACCGTCCGGAGGGCGGACGTCCGGCCCGTGCCGACGGCAGGGGCGACAGCCGCCGGGAAGGCCAGGGCGAGGGCGGCTCCCGCCGGGAGCATCAGGGCGGCCGCAACCGCCCCGACCGCCGCGACGAGAACCGCCGCCCCAATGCGGAGCAGCGCCCGCCGCGCCGCGAGCGCCAGCCCGATCCCGATTCGCCCTTCGCAGCGCTCGCCGCGCTGAAGGCGAAGCTCGAATCGGACGGGGGCAAGCGCTGACGCTTCCGCCCGACGAGCGGTTGCCGGTCTCAAGGCGCACCGATGCCGTGACGGTTGCGGCAGCCGTGACCGCCGGATGAGCGCGGGGCGCCAGCGCCTCGACAAATGGCTGTGGTTCGCGCGCTTCGCGCGGACCCGCTCGATGGCGGCGCGGCTGGTGAGCGACGGGCATGTCCGCGTGAACGGTATCCGTGCTGACGCGCCGGCCAAGGCCATCCATTGCGGCGACGTGCTCACCGTCGCCGCCCCCCACGGGACCATGCTGGTGCGGGTGCTCGATCTCGGCGAGCGCCGCGGCGGCGCCCCGGAGGCGCAGCGGCTTTACGAACCGGTCGGCGAGGCCGCCTCCTGACCCGTCATTCGGCGCGATCCGCTCTCCCGGCAAACCTGCCGCTTGATCATCGTCGCACAAGCCTCTAATCGGTCCGCGCCTTTACGCCCGGCTCATGGCCGGTCCCGCGGTAGGATTGCACGATGGCCAAGGAAAAGTTCTCCCGTACCAAGCCGCACTGCAACATCGGCACGATCGGGCACGTGGATCACGGCAAGACGTCGCTGACGGCGGCGATCACGAAGGTTCTGGCGGAGTCGGGCGGGGCGACCTTCACGGCCTACGACCAGATCGACAAGGCGCCGGAAGAGAAGGCGCGCGGCATCACGATCTCGACCGCCCACGTCGAGTACGAGACGACGAACCGCCACTACGCGCACGTCGACTGCCCCGGCCACGCCGACTACGTGAAGAACATGATCACCGGTGCCGCCCAGATGGACGGCGCGATCCTGGTCGTGTCCGCCGCCGACGGCCCGATGCCGCAGACCCGCGAGCACATCCTGCTCGCCCGCCAGGTCGGCGTGCCGGCGCTGGTGGTGTTCCTCAACAAGGTCGACATGGTCGATGACGAGGAGCTCCTGGAGCTGGTCGAGCTGGAGGTGCGCGAGCTGCTCTCCAAGTACGACTTCCCCGGCGACGACATCCCGATCACCAAGGGCTCGGCCCTGATGGCGCTCGAGGACAAGGAGCCCAAGATCGGCAAGGAGGCCGTCCTGGCGCTGATGGCGACGGTCGACGAATACATCCCGCAGCCCGAGCGTCCGATCGACATGCCGTTCCTGATGCCGATCGAGGACGTGTTCTCGATCTCGGGCCGCGGCACGGTGGTGACGGGTCGCGTCGAGCGCGGCATCGTCAAGGTCGGCGAGTCGGTGGAGATCGTCGGCATCCGTCCGACGACGACGACGACGGTGACCGGCGTCGAGATGTTCCGCAAGCTGCTCGACCAGGGCCAGGCGGGCGACAACGTCGGCGTGCTGCTGCGCGGCACGAAGCGCGAGGACGTGGAGCGCGGCCAGGTCGTGTGCAAGCCGGGTTCGGTGAAGCCGCACTCGAAGTTCAAGGCCGAGGCCTACATCCTGACGAAGGAGGAGGGCGGCCGCCACACGCCGTTCTTCACCAACTACCGCCCGCAGTTCTACTTCCGCACGACGGACGTGACCGGCGTGTGCACGCTGCCCGAGGGCACCGAGATGGTGATGCCGGGCGACAACGTGACCATGGACGTGGTGCTGATCGTGCCGGTGGCCATGGAAGAGAAGCTGCGCTTCGCCATCCGCGAGGGCGGACGCACCGTCGGTGCCGGCGTCGTCGCCGCCATCAACGACTGATTTTTCGGAGGTGGGCGCGCGGGCTTTGCTCGTGCGCCCACCTCGATGGGACGAAGTAAAGAGGGCCGGCGCGAAGCCGGCCCTTTTGTCGTGCGTGCTGTGCGGCCAGCCAACGGCGACGGCGCAGCCAGGCGAGTCGACCGAGCGGGTCCGTTCGAGCATCGCGGCAACCCCTGCACCGATCCCTTCCGCCGGGAGAGCCCGATCCCGATCGCGCAGGCGGAACAGCAGGACGATCCGCAGGCGTGTTTCAGCGCCATCACGAACCGCGCGGCTTACAGGTCGGCGCCGGCGACCCCGCCTTGGGCCTCTTGGAAGGACCGGCCGAAACCGGACATCACGTATCCGGGCCCTCAGCTCGAGAAGGATCCGAAGCCCTCGAAATCGCTTGTGCGAGCAACGCGGTTGGCCGACGAGCCTTGTTGCCCGTGGGGGGCGTGGCTTGTCGTCGTGATGGGTGCTGACTTTGCCAGTCCAGCGTTGCTCATCGCAGGGGTGGTTCTACCGCTACGCTTCCACGTCGCAAGCATAGCAGTGCCATTCGACTTGTTGACGTCGCGCATCGATTTGCCTTGTTGGCGAGCGATAATTCAGGAAGTGCGCAGAGAACGCGCGCTCGATGCTCATGTTCCGGGCACGGGTGCGGCGAACGCGGCGGCAGCGCGGGGACCGGTTTTCAGGCATAGCCGCAAGATGAAATCCGCGATGTTCCGTGGAGCGACATCGGCTCCCCCCCCAGCGCCGAACGGACAGGCTCGGGCAAGATCCGCTTGGTGCGATGGAACGTCGGTCCATCGCTGCCGGCCGGATCGCGCCCGGCGATGTAGTCGCGCTGCCATCCCGCGCGGACCGCGTCCGGTTCGCCCGCAGCGACGCGGGCCTGGAAAGCCGAGCGGCGACCGCGCCATTCGTCGTACGCGGCCTTCAACTCGGGGTCGTCGTCGAAGCTTCTGATACGCGGGCGGATCGCGTCGAACGTTTCGTGCGGAACGGGCGCGATGAAGCAGAAGCATTCTCCCTTCGCGAACCGCACCGTGCCGAGCCGCGTGAAGCGCCAGTTCATCGTGAAGGTGAAGGGAAGCCAGTCGGTTTCGACGAGTCCTTCGAGCGGTGCGATGCCGTCCCTCGGGCTGTTGGGTGGCCCGCGCGCGATCAGCGCCCATCCGGGCGAGGCGCGAAACAGCCTAACCGGTTTAGGCTCGATCCGAGCACACTCTGGACTGGGACCGAACATCCAGCGCCCGTTGCTAGCCGCCGCACCATGTCCGGCCGTGGCAAGCCGCTGACGGTTACGCCTGTCTGCGGGAAAAAGATGCCCGGCACACAAGCCGTTGATATTGAAAGGCTTAGGGGAGGCTTGGCTGGGGCGCCAGGATTCTCACCCAGAACGACCTCAGCAAAAGACATCTACTAAATCATTGCAATTGCATGCGCTTTACCTTCTTGCGCACACGCAGTGGATACGATCCTGCGCTCATTGCCAAGGGCGCCCTCTGGCCATCCACAGGCGGCTGCAAGGCATCGCCCTCTTGCTCACTCAGGTCGCTCTGAAGCATGTTGATCTTGCCCTCTGGCCTGCCCTCATTCTGAAGCTAAGGTCCGTCGATCAGGAGACGGACGATGAAGAAGAGCCGGTTCAGCGAAGAGCAGATCATCGGCATCCTGAAGGAGCAGCAGGCCGGGCTGCCGGTCGCTGAGATCTGCCGCCGCCACGGCATCAGCGACGCGACGTTCTACACGTGGCGCTCTCGCTACGGCTGCATGGAGGTCTCGGACGCGCGCCGCCTGAAGACGCTCGACGAGGAGAACCGCAAGCTCAAGAAACTCCTGGCCGAAGCGATGCTCGACGTGGCCACGCTGCGTGAGGGTTTGAGAAAAAACTTCTGACGCCCGGCGCACGGAGAACGGCCGTGAGCTGGGCCATCGAGGAGAAGGGCTACTCGCAGCGTCGCGCCTGCGGGCTGATCGGCCTGGAGCCGAAGACCTACCGCTACGCCTCGACGCGAGGTGACGATGCGGCCGTGCGGGTACGCCTGCGCGGCCTGGCCGGCGAGCGCCGCCGGTTCGGCTACCGGCGCCTGCTCATCCTGCTGCGGCGGGAGGGCCTCACGCTGAACCACAAGAAGCTGTTCCGCCTCTATCGGGAAGAGCGGCTCTCGGTGCGCAGGCGCGGTGGGCGCAAACGTGCCCTTGGCACGCGGGCACCGGCCGCCGCGCCGCAGGAGCCGAACCAGCGCTGGAGCCTCGACTTCGTCTCCGACACGCTCGACGACGGGCGGCGCTTCCGCATCCTCGTCGTGGTCGACGACTGCACGCGGGAGTGCTTGGCGCTGGTGGTCTGGCCTGCCCCCATTCGGTGGCCCAGTTCAAATCTAGAGCGTGTTATGAACTGATTGGTGGGCGTTGCGTTGAGGGTGATGCCGACCGATCGCCCCGCCTATCCGTCTGACGTGTCCGATGAAGAATGGGCTCTGGTGGCGCCCTATCTCGCGCTCCTGCGGGAGGACTCGGCCCAGCGCGACCACGACCTGCGCGAGGTGTTCAACGGGCTGCGCTACATCGTGAAGACGGGGGCACCGTGGCGGTTCATGCCGCACGATCTGCCGCCGTGGGCCGCGGTCTATCAGCAGACGCAGCGTTGGCTTTCCGCCGACAGCTTCGCGGACATGGCCAGCGACCTGCGGGCGGTGCTGCGGATGGCGGCGGAGCGGGAGCCTGAGCCGTCCGCGGTGATCCTCGACAGCCGGACGCTACGCTCCTCGCCCGAGAGCGGCGAGCGGGCGGGCTACGACGGAGCCAAGCGCAAGCGCGGGGCGAAGGTGCATCTGGCGGTGGACACGCCCGGCCACGTCGTGGCGCTGCACGTGACGCCCGCCAGTACCGACGACCGGGCCGAGGTCGGCCGGCTGGCGGCCGAGGTCCAGGCGGAGACGAGCGACAGCGTCGATCTGGGCTTTGTCGATCAGGGCTATTCCGGCCCCAAGCCCGCAGCCGCCGCGCGTGCCCACGGCATCGAGTTGGAGGTGGTGAAGGCGCCCGAGGCCAAGCGCGGCTTCGTCCTGCTGCCGCGCCGATGGGTGGTAGAGCGCTCGTTTGCCTGGGCCACGCGCTGTCGGCGGCTGGTCAAGGATTACGAGCGCTACGCCAGTACGTTGGCTGGCCTGCACATGGTGGCCTTCGTCTGCCTTATGCTCAGACAAGCTGAAAAGCTTATGACAGGTGCATAACACGCTCTAATGCATGGTGGGCTTTTCGGCGACGTTTGAGGTGGCCGGCGAAGCGGGTTGGGGTGGCGCAGCCGGCCACAGCACGGCGTTGGGCGCTGGAGGGCGGTAGCCGAGCGAGGAGTGCGGGCGCCGGGTGTTGTAGTGCCGGCGCCAACTCTCGATGACGATGCGGGCCTCGGCGAGGCTGTAGAACAGCTCGCCGTTCAGAAGCTCGTCGCGAAGCTTCGAGTTGAAGCTCTCGCAGTAGCCGTTCTCCCATGGGCTGCCGGGCTCGATGAACGCTGTCTTCGCTCCGACCGCCGTGATCCATTCGCGCACCGCTTTAGCGACGAACTCAGGACCGTTGTCCGACCGAACGTGACCCGGCACACCGCGCAGGATGAAGAGGTCGGACAGGACGTCGATGACGTCGGTGGACTTGAGCTTCCGGTCGATCCGGATCGCAATGCATTCCCGGGTGAACTCGTCGATCACATTCAGCATTCGGAACTTCCGACCGTTGTGGGTGCGATCTTCGACAAAATCATAGGACCAGACGTGGTTGGGATATTCCGGTCGCAGCCGGATGCACGAACCGTCGTTCAGCCAAAGCCGGCCTCGCTTTGGTTGCCGGGCCGGCACCTTGAGGCCTTCCTGACGCCAGATCCGCTCGACGCGCTTCAGGTTGACCAGCCAGCCCGCCTCTTGCAGCAGCGCCGTGATCCGCCTGTAGCCATAGCGGCCAAATTGGGTGGCGAACTCGACGATGTCGACCGTCAGCGACGCGTCGTCAGCCCGCCCCTTCGGCACCTTGCGCTGCGTGGACCGATGCTGCCCCAAAACCCGGCACGCCAACCGCTCCGACACGCCGAACTTCATCACGGTGTGGTCGATGCATTGGCGACGGCGGGCGGGGCTCACCAGTTTCCCGAGGCGGCTTCCTTCAGGATCAGCTTCTCGAGCGTCAGGTCCGAGACTGCCTTACGCAGGCGCTCATTCTCCTTCTCCAAGTCCTTCTGACGCTTCATCTGGTCGGACTTCAGCCCGCCGAACTCCTTGCGCCATCGATAGTAGGTGAACGGCGTCACACTGATTGTGCGGATCGCTTCCGCCACCGGATGACCCTGCGACAGCAGCACGTCGACCTGCCTCAGCTTGGCAACGATCTCTTCAGGCTTGTGCTTCTTTTGCGGCATTCCTGGCATCCTCCAAAGGCTCGAAAGCCTACTTCAGGGAGGACCACTTTTCAGGGGGCAGACCAGGTCGACACGTCGCTGTCCGGCCAGCGCGTCGCACGTGAACTCGACCGGATCATCGCCGGCCGCGGCAAGCCGCTGATGATCGTCTCGGACAACGGCACCGAACTGACCTCGCACGCAATCCTGCGCTGGCAGGAGGAGCGTGCGGTCGAATGGCACGACATCGCCCCTGGCAAGCCGCAACAGAACGGTTTTGTCGAAAGCCTCAATGGGCGCTTGCGCGACGAGTGCCTGAACGAGCATCTGTTCCGGAGCCTGCCGGCGGCCCGGACCATCATCGAGGCGTGGCGGGTCGACTATAACACCTGCCGCCTTCACACGAGCCTCGGCGGGCTCACCCCGAATGCATTTGCAACCCGGTCCAAGCAGGACCAGAACCAGAACGGACTCTGGTTATGAACGGGGGCAAACAGGGGGCAAGGTCACGCGCCTTGTTCTCCTTCGAGAAACGCCCGCAGCTTCTCGGCAAGCGCGGCGGGGTGCTTGGTCTCGCACTCCCAGACGACCAGCACCGCCCACCCTCGTTCCGTCAGCGTCTCGCGGTTGGCTTCGTCCCTGACCTGATTGCGCTCCAGCTTCGGCCGCCAGTAGTCCAGCCTGCTCTTCGGCTTGCTGGCCCTCCTGCACCCTTCGTGCTGGTGCCAGAAGCAGCCGTGCACGAAGATCGCCTTCCGCCTGCCTACAAACGCGATGTCCGGCTTGCCCGGAAGGTCCTTCCTGTGCAGCCGGTAGCCGTAGCCCGCGCGGCGCAGGAGCTGCCGGACCAATAGCTCCGGCTTGGTGTCCTTGGACTTGTTGCCCCGCATCGAGGTGCGAACGGCTTCCGCGACCCCTTCCCAATGCTTCCCCGGTGCACTCACCAGATGTCCGGGATAGCCGATGCCACGGCCTTGAAGAGCGGCGGCGGCACTGCGTTGCCGATGACGCGGTAACGGAGGCGCGTGCCTCCAGTTTCCGGGAACGTCATGTCAGCGAACCCCTGCAGGCGCGCGGCCTCACGGTAGGATAGGCGCCGGGCCGGGCCGTCCTCTACGAAACGCCATTCGTCTGTGCCGATGCGCTTGAGGCGGGGGCTCACCGGGTGGAGGGGCGTGTGCCTGCTGTTGGCCACGATGGTCCGGCTCACCTGCTCCCAGTCGCGCCAGCGGTCCCTGGACAGGTAGTACCAGTGGAAGGGCTGGTCGTCGTACTCGCCGTCCGGCCAGAGAGGCAAATCCCCGATCCGGTCCCGTATAGTCGGGCAGGGCGGCAGTCCGGGCACATCCTCGCCCGGAAGGCTGTGCGTCGGCTCGGGGAACTCGTACCTGAGGCCAAGGTCCGAGCGGATACCGACGAAGAACATCCTAGTGCGTTCCTGGGCAACGCCGTAGGCACGCGCGTCGAGAACCGACCATGCGACCCTGTACCCGGCCATCCGGAAACGCGTGAGCTGGTTGACGGCCAGGTGCTGGTTGTTGGAGTTCCGCATCCCCGAGACGTTCTCGACGATGAATGCCTTAGGCTTGATGTCCCGCAGGGCCCGGTCGAACTCCCGGTAGAGATAGTTGATCTTCCGGTCGGCCTCGCGGACGCCGCCGACGCTGAAGCCTTGGCACGGGTAGCAGCCGGCGAGCAGGTCCACCTTCGGGAACTTGCGGACGTCCGTGATGCTGCCCAGCACGTAATCCGTCGCGGGCATGTTCGCGAGGTAGACGTCGCGGGCATAGCCCATGACGTCATTCGCCATGACAACGTCGAAGCCGGCGGCCAACAGGCCCGCGTCGCTACCGCCGCAACCAGTGAACAGAGAAACCGCCTTAGGCATCCCACCCTGCCTTGCCCGCCGAATCCGGGAAACCCGTCCAGGAGTGCACGGATTTTAGCGAACGGCCAAGCATGGCACCGCCTAGTTGCTTAACGTCGAAAACGCATCGCTGAGGTCTGGCGGCGCAACCCGAAGGTGCTATCCTGGCCGTGTAAGCGGGGGAACAAGCGTGAGGCCAGAAAGCGGCCCACCCACAGGATTCATGGAGTGGGAGCGCGCTCTCACCCATCATTTCCTCATGGTCGGGTCCGGCGGGGATGCCTCGCCGATCCGCTCTTTCGAGGTCTCCGACGGTACCATCGCCGAGGCGGCCGGCCTCAGCGGCCCCGATGCCCGCGAGCTGGCGATGGCATCGTTCACGCGCCACGTGGTTCAGGCCGGCGGGCTGCCGAACGCCCTCCGCCAGGGCCTGCACCCGAACATGGACGCACAGGGGTTGCCGGGGTGCTTCGCCTACCTCGTCCTGACCCTCTACGTGGCGAGCCTGCGCGGCAACGGCGAGGAGCGCAACGGCGACTTCCGGCATAAGCTGCGCCGGTTCTTGGGCAGCGAACGCTCGTTCATGAACATGCCGGGCGTGGCCGGGATGTGGGCCAGCCTCCAGCGGTGGCTGGCACGGCGCCGGTTGATTGACGCGCGCTTCCGGGAGCTCGTGTTCCCCGAGGTGCCCGTGAAGTGGTCGCACATCGGCATCAGCTTGAAATTTGCGTTCCCCACGAAGACGGACGCGACGCTCATGGCGTCGTTCCTCCACGACAAGCCAGCCGCCGCCGGCGAGCCGCGCAGGCTGCTCGCGGAGTTCGCGCCGGTGATCGACCGCGGGCGCCGCTCGGCCGGCATGGCGGATGCGTTCGAGGATTTCAAGGATGCCTTCGCCGCGGGCGAACGTCTCCTGGAAGACCACCGCTTCTGGCGCTTGGTCCGATCATGTTCCACTGGGGGGCGGGCCGAGGCGTCATCACCTGCCTTTGTCTCCTGCGGGTTCGACGAGGAGGCCCAGCCCGTCTTCTCTGCCGCACTTGAGGACGGGACGAAGCTCTCGCCCGGGCCGCGGACGCTTTCAGAGGCCGTCTCCGACCTGACGGCGGCCGGCGGCCCGGCAGCGTTCTCGCCGGCTTACCTTGTCTTCCGGCAGACCGGCTTCGGGCGGTGGAAATCGACGGAGGGTTTCGAGCGCGCCGGGCCGCGCGTCCGGTTGGGACTGCCGCGCGCTGCGCACCGGCGGCTGCAGAGGGGTAGTCAGCGGTTCGTCGAGAGCGGCGACTGGCTGTTCACCGCCGAGCCGGTCCGGGTAGCCCTGGCCGAGGAGATGGTGGCTTCTTTCACGGCAGCCCCGTCCTCGGAGAGGCTGGCTGCCATCTCGGTCTCTGGCGGGGTCCGCACCGGCGGCCTCTGGCTCGGCCGGCCGGCCTTCATGCCGTACGTCGATGCGGGTGGGTCGGAGCTGCTGGTGCGAGCGGGCCCGGGCGCCGCCGGCACCGTGAGCCTGGATTGCCAGGGCCGCGACCCCGAACGCCTGCAGGCCGACGGACCGGTCAGCGGCACCTGGTTCCTGGAGCCGCCGGGCGGCCGGCAGCGGTCCTGCCGCCAAGTCGCCTTCGCGCCGAACGCGCAGCTGCACCGGGATGCCTTGGCCGGCGACGAAGCCGGCGAGATCCTCCTCGACTGGGCCGGGGGCTCGGCGCAAGCACGCTTCCCCGGGCAACTCCCGGCCGAAGCGGGCTGGAGTCAAGCGCAAGGCGCTATGTCGGACCTCGTCGAGGCGGTCTATGCCGGCGGGCGGCGCGGGTGGGACGAGGGGGACTTGGTCGCCATCGTGGGCGAGGCTTTCGGCGAAGCCGCGGATCCCTGGGCCATGCTGCGCGTGCTCAGGGATGCGACCGTCGTCCAACCCCGCCTCAGGCACCGTTGGCGTGGAAGGGCCTGGACGCTCCAGCCCCCAGCCCTCATGCCGTGGGGAAACGGAGCGGTTGTGCAGGGCGCCGTCTGCGAGGCTGAGGCTGACGTCTTCCGCAAAGCCGCCGCCTCGGTCGGGGCTGTCCCTTTCCGGGTGCAGGGGCCGTCCGACCTCGCGCCGCCCCTGACGGGATGCGTGGGCGGCGACCTGCAGGCCCTCGCCGCGCGGATGGGCTGGCGGATCGAGCAGGCCTCCATCTGCCCGGACGAACGGCCGATCGCCTTCCGGGAAACCGACCACACGCTGCTCGGGAAGGAACCGGCCTCGCGCTGGGATTGGGAGGCGGCGAAGTTCGTGGCCGACGGGCGCCGAGGCGACGGGGCAGTCAGCCTGACGCGTTGGACGCAGGCCGCAAGCCGCGACCACGACGTCTACCAGGTTCTCGCCGAGGGACGGGAGCGCCGCCTCCACTCCCGGGATGCAGCCCTCGTCCTCGCCCATTGCCTGGCGCGGCGACCGTTGTTCACGGTCGCCGGCGGCTACCTGGAAGCCCAGGTCCGCGGCGCGTTCCTTCCGGACGCCATCGCGGCCCAGCTGCGGCTGTCGACGCTCGCGAACGCGGGCTTGGCCGACGGGCGGCCGAGGTACCGCGTAACGCCCGAGGATGCGGCGCGGGCCGCCCGCTTGCTGCCCGGGGCGGTGGCGGGCGCGGCCCGCGCAGCTGTCGGGCATGACGCCGATCGGGTAGCCTCGGTGAGGCATTCGTCCGGCCGGATTCGCGCCGCCTGGACGGGCGGCGCGCTGAGGACCTTGTCGGCCGGCGGGCCGGGGTGGGGAAGGTTTCTCAATGAAGGTTCGTGACCGGGAGTACGTCGGTCGCAGCGGGCGGGGCCGCGACGCGAGCGCGTTGGTCACCCCCGTGGCGGAGCGGTCTGAGGACGGGGCTTGGTCGGCCCTGGCCGACGTCAGGGCGCTGTTCCCCAAGCACGGTCAGATCGAGGTGCGCGGCATCGTCGCCAACTCGATCAGGGAGGGCGACTGGGTCGCGTTCGGCTCGGTCCCGAACGACAGGCACGGGTCGTCCGCGAGCTTCCGCGCCGCCGCCCCGCGCCGGCTCACCCCCTTCCTTGCGGCCGGCGGCGAAGTCTCGCCGGAAGGGCGCCGCCGGCTTGTCGTGGAGGCAGGGCTGGAGGCCGGCCCGGCAGGCGATTGGTCAGTGCAGGTGTCGCCCGAGGCGTTCGTGCGGGTGAAGCTGCAGCAAGGAGAGGACGGGCGCTTCCGGGCCTCCGGTCCTGACCTCGCCTCCTTGACGCTCTGGCGCCTCACCCCGGATCTCGTGATCGACCTCGGCGCCGAGCATGCTGCGCCCAGGCTCTGCGACCACCAGAGGGCGGAGCAGCTGCCGGGCACGGTGAACTGGTCCCGGGACGACGAGTACATCCGGATGGTTGCGGCTGCGCTCGGTCCGGAACGGCGCGGACCGGACATCGCCGCGCTGCTCGCATGGGCGCTGAGCCAGCATACCGACGTTCTCACGGGCCGCGTGTCGACCCTTGTCGGCGCCGATGCAGGGACGCTGGCCGAAATCGAGCGGGCCGGCACGCTGTCCTGTCGGCTCGCCGGCGAACGCGAGCTCCTGAACCTGTTCAGGGCCGGGCTGATGTCAGACCCGAGCCTCAAGGAACTGATCGACCAAGCCGCTGCGGACGCCGCCGAGGCCACCCGCCCGGCCCTGGAGAGCGCAGTTCGGACCGAGATCGAGCGCGAGATGGCCGCCGAGCGCGCCGCGGCGCACGAACAGGTCCGGGCGCTCATCGCGGGCTTGGAGGCCGAGGAGATAGCGGCGCTGGAAGCCCGCTGCGCCGCCGAGGCCGCCAAGCGGGACGAGGATCTCGCGGAAGCGCGCCGCAGGGGCATGGAGGCGGTCGAAGCCGCAACCGCTGAGCGGCTGCGGGAAGCGGAGGCTGCTGCCGCCGGGATGGACGCCCGTTGCGCCTCGCTGGCTGGCGAGGTGGAGGAGCTCGAAGGGCGTAGGCAGGGCCTCGCCGCCTCTGTCGCGGCGCTCGCCGACGAGGAGCGGAACAAGCTCGAAATCGTGGAGCGCCTGGTCAAGGCCGGCGAGGGTGCTGCCGCGCTGCGCAAGCCGGCGGCAGTGACCGCGGTCCTGGCGCCGTGGCCCCCCGGGAGCGGAAACGAGCGCCGGCTCGGGCTGCGGGACCTTGCCGGCCTCGCGGAGGAAGCGGGCCTGCTGTCGCAGGCGGGCATGGAAACCTTCCTGCGCGTCGCGGTCCTCGTCGAGGCCGGCGAGGTGCCCGTCCTGCACGGACCGGATACCGGCGGCTTCGTGGAGGCGGCCGGGCGCCTGATGGCCGCCGGCCGGGTGGCGAGGCTCTACGCAGACCCGACGCTGATCACGTTCGACGACCTGTGGGCCCGGGCCGGTTCCGGTATCCCGACGCCGCTGGCGGCCGCCCTGGCGAGCGCCGCCGAGGGATGCGCGGCCCTCGGCGTCGTGGAGCGCGCCGAGCATTCGGGCGCGCGCTTCTGGTACCCGCAACTTGCCGATGCGGCGCGGCAGGGCCGGCTTCCCGCCGCCCTCATCCCGCTCGTCACGGTAGCGGACCCGAAGTCCGAGGAGGCCGCCGCGGTGGCGGCGGAAGGCCCCATGGTGGCCGTCGAGGGCATCTTCGCCGACGGCGCGGCGGCGGTCGCCCCGCTGGTCTTCGCGGAGCTAGCGGCGGCGCCCGCCGCCTTTGCCAAGGGGAGCTGTGAGCCCGATCCGGGGGAAGCTGCCAAGTTCCTCCGCAAGCACGCGGCCGGACTGGACCTTCCGGCGGCCATGAGGCTGTCGCGCATCCACGCCGCCGCGTCCTCCGCCGGGGGCGCGGAGGACGGACCGCGCATGGCTGCGGCGCTCAAGACCATCCTGTTCGGGCCGGAGGAAGCCGTCCCGCACGCCGCCGCGCAGAAGCTTCACCTCGCCGCCAGAGCCTGAGCCATGCTGGATCCCGTCGGCGGCTTCGCCCGCATGCACGACTTCTTCGTGTCCTACGTGGACACCTCCTTCCGCATCGCCGACCCTGCGGTGGCGCGGGAAAGGCGCGAGCTCCTGCTGACCCCGGACGTGCTAGCCACGGAACCGCTCGTCGAGCCGGTCCTCCGCTACGCGGCCAACGAACGCACGCTTGAGCAACTCCTCGGGACCGAGATCCTCGCGCCCCTGAGCCCGGAAGGGCAGCGCGCATTCGTCGAGCTCGCCCTGAGCGGGCTGTTCGACGGGGCAGAGGCCGAAGGCGCGCTCAAGCGGAAATCGCCGTACCCGCCCTACACCCACCAGGTGCGGATGCTGGAGCGCGGCATCCGCCCCGGCCATCCAAGCATCGTCACGTCGGGAACTGGGTCCGGGAAGACCGAGAGCTTCATGCTCCCGATCCTCGCGAGTCTGGCCTCCGAGGCAGTGAAATGGTCGAGTCCGGAGGACGGCTATCTCGGGAACACGTGGTGGCGGAAGGGCCAGAGGTTCAACAGGCGCAAGTCGCAGCGGACCGGAGAGGCCGCCGACCGGCCTGCGGCCGTCCGCGCCCTGATCCTCTATCCGATGAACGCCCTCGTCGCCGACCAGATGGTCCGGCTGAGGAAAGCGCTCGATTCCGACGCCGCGCGCGCCGTCATGGACGAGCGTTTCGATGGGAACAGGATCTTCTTCGGCAACTACACGGGCGACACCCCCGTGACCGGGCACGAGACCCATCCCCGCCTGGCCGACGACGAGGTGGAGAGGAACAGGCGCACGCGGCGCGGCGCGAAGCTGCGGCTGGCCATGTCGCGGATGGAGGAGGACCAAAGGGACGCCCGGGCCCACGACGCGCGGACGCGGTCCAAGTCAGGGGGCAAATCCTTCGAGGAGACCAAGTACATCTTCCCGTCGCTGGACGGCGGCGAGATGGTGTCGCGCTGGGACATGCAGGCATGCCCGCCTGACATCCTGGTCACGAACGCCTCCATGCTCGGCGCGATGCTGTCCCGGGAGGTCGAGGACGCCGTCTTCGACAAGACGAGGGCCTGGATCGAGGGCGACGAAAACGCGTACTTCTACCTTGTCTTCGACGAGCTCCACCTGGTGCGGGGCTCGGCGGGCACCGAAGTCGCCTTCCTCGTCAAGTCGCTCCTCACCCGGCTCGGGCTCGACGACCCGAGGCACCGGCACAAGCTCCGCATCCTGGCGTCGAGCGCGTCACTGCCGATGGAGGACCACGCCGGCGAGCAGAGCCGCCGGTACCTGCGGGACCTATTCGCCCCGTTCGGCACCTATGCGGGGCCGGGGGCCGAGGGCCGCACGGACGCGGCGTTCTGGAGCACGTGCGTCGTGCCCGGCGACCCCGAGAAGGTCGACGCGCCGGCCGGGAAGGTCGACCCCGCCCCTTTCAGGGCCCTCCTCGCGACCGCAGCCGAAGACAGCCGCCTGGTCGCCTCCTACGGCGAGACCGACGCGAACGCGTCCGCGGTGCGGGCGCTCGCCGAAAGCCTCGGCCTGCCGTCGGCGGCAACGGCGGAAGCCGCCGGCGCCGTGTCCGCCCGGGCCGCCGCGCTGCTCGTGAGGGGTTGCTCGGGGACGGGGCAAGCCCGAGCGACGCCGCTCTCCGACATCGGCAAGGAGGTGTTCGGCGCGGCGGACCGCGAGGCGGTGCGCGGCCTGATGCTAGCGCGCGCCCTGCCGGACGGCGGCGCCTGGGGCGCGAAGGCGCCGACGGGCACGCCGTCCTTCCGGGTGCACACCTTCATCCGCAACGTCGAAGGGCTGTTCGGGGCGCCCGTGGCCTCGGATGATGGCAAGACGCGGTTCACCGACCTGACCATCGTGCGGGGCGTCACGCACGGTCCTCCCGGGGCAGGTGGCGCACAGGGTCGGCGCCTCTTCGAGATGCTCTACTGCGAGGCTTGCGGCGACCTCTTCCTCGGGGGGCAGCGCGGGCAGGCCACGGCGGACGAGCGGCAGTTCGAGCTGCTGCCGACCTCGTCCGACCTAGAAAGCGCGCCCGACCGCGGGGCCCCCGAGCTCTACGACCGCATGACCTTCGACCAGTTCGCGGTGTTCTGGCCCTCGACGGCCCGACCGGTCCTGCCGGAGGGTGGATGGGACGAGTGGCAAACCGCGACGCTCGACGCCGTGACCGGGGTCCTGTCGGCCTACGAGGCCGAGGAGCGCCCGGGCCTGGTCCGCGGCCACGTCTACTTCCAGGCCGATGCGGCGGCCGGGCCGGGCGGGCGCAAGACTGCGCAGCCGTTCTCCTGCCCCCGCTGCGGCACCGACTACTCGAACAGGCCCTCGACCATCCGCACCCGCTCGCCGGTCCGCGCGTTCCGGACCGGCTTCGTGCAGGCTTCGCAGCTCGTTTCGACCGAACTCTTCGAGTTCCTGCACGCCATCAGGACCGAGGACGGCGCAGAGCCCAAGAGCATCATCTTCTCGGACAGCCGGCAGGACGCGGCGAACCAAGCGCTTGAGATCGAGCGCCTGCACCTGCGCGACCTGCGCCGCGAGGTTTTCGTCGACTCAGCCCTCCGCATGATCGAGGCCGCCGGTAAGTCCTACGTGAGCGAGGAGGAGAAGGAGAGGATCGAGGAGGAGATGATCGTCTCCGGCCGGCGGAAGGAGCTCCGCAAGCTCTATGCCGAGTGGGATAAGGCCGAGAGCGATAGCGGCGTGAACCTCGCGACGAGGAAGGTGCGCGTCGACCGCCTGCTGCAGTACCGGGATGACGAGGACGGCAGCGGCGGCAACATTTCCTACGTGATGTCCGAGCTGGTGCGCCTCGGCATCCATCCCTTCGACGAGGTCGGGCGCAAGACCTTCAAGGGGCAGCCCTGGTACAAGGCGTTCAGCCTCCGCGGCGGGAAGGCCGACTTCGCCTCGAACCTCACGACCATCGAGAAGCGGGAACTCGGCACCGCCGTCCTCAAGGCCCAGTCCGAACTCGTCGACGACGTGATCTTCTCGAACACGTTCTTCGCACTGGAGGAGACGGGCCTGGGCTATCCCTCGGTCTCGGCCGCGGACGGGGAGGAGGTGGACCGCCTGGATGCCTGGCTCCGTGTCTTCGCGGGTGCCTACCGGGTCGAGGAGAACCAATATTTCTCCTGGGAGCGGAACAAGGAGTGGCATCGGCTGGAGAACGTCCCCCAGCGGAACAAGGTCAGCCGCTACGCCCGGGCCGTGTTCGGGGAGGACGCGCCCGCTCGGTTCTCGCAGGTCCTTGTGGACCTCGAACGCGAGGGACACGGCGGCGGAGTGATCCGGGTCGGCAAGCTGTTCCTGCGCATGTCGGACGCCGGCGACCGCTACTGGCGCTGCGGGTCCTGCGAGCGGGTCCACCTCAGGCTGGGCTACGGCGTCTGCACCCGCTGCAGGAAGGAGCTGCCGCGCGAGGCGTCCGGCACCGTGGAGGAGTTGTGGAACGCGAATTTCCTCGGGCGGCGCATCGTCCGCGGCAGGGAGGAGAACGTCCGCCGCTTCGGGATCAAGTGCGAGGAGCTAACCGGCCAGACCGACGACTTCTCGGAACGCCTGCGCCGGTTCAAGGGGATCTTCGTGGGAGCCGAGGGCGAGGAGCCGGACGCGCTGCTGAAGGCGGACAAGGAGATCGACCTCCTCTCCGTCACCACGACCATGGAGGTCGGCATCGACATCGGCTCGCTGCAGACCGTGCTGCAAGCCAACATGCCGCCGCAGCGCTTCAACTACCAGCAACGGGTCGGGCGCGCCGGTCGCCGCGGGCAGGCGTTCTCGTTCGTGACGACCTTCTGCCGGGGGCGGAGCCACGACGAGTATTACTTCCGGCACCCGCGCGCGATCACGGGCGACGCTCCGCCGCCGCCGTTCCTGGCCGCCGACCACCTCCCCATCCCGCGGCGCCTGCTCCGGAAGGTCTGGTTGAGGGCCGCGTTCGCACGCCTGCGCGACGCGTGTGCCAGCGCCGGCCAGCCCTACCCGGGCGACGGCCTCGTCCCGCCGGACATCCACGGCGAATTCGTGCCGACCGATGCGTTCTACGCGGAGGATTCGCCCTGGCCCGAGCGGCTCCGCGGGGCGCTCGCCGCGACCGAGGCTTCCATGAGGCGTTTCGTCGAGGCGTCCGTCCTGTCCGGGGAGCACCGCTCCGAACTTCTCGGCTGGGCGGTCCCGGACACCCTGGTAGGCGAGATCCTGGAGTTGCGGGACGCGCGGC
Source organism: Methylobacterium sp. AMS5 (assembly GCF_001542815.1). GTDB lineage: Bacteria > Pseudomonadota > Alphaproteobacteria > Rhizobiales > Beijerinckiaceae > Methylobacterium. The sequence continues at coordinate 4,829,371 of NZ_CP006992.1, read as the reverse complement.
CCGCCGGGCGCGCCGGCCTCGCCCAGTTCCTAGCCGAACGCGGGCTGCTGCCGATGTACGGCATGCCGACCCGGGTGAGGCAGCTCTACACCGGCCTTGTCGAGACCGGCACGAAGACCAACGGCCAGGACGATTGGGACTGGTCGACGATGGACCGCGACGTCGAGCTTGCGGTCTTCGAGTACGCCCCGGGCGCCCTGCTGACGAAGGACAAGCTCAAGCACAGGGTCATCGGCTTCACGGGCACCCTTCCGGAGCCCGAGCGCGAGAACGCCAACCGCATCGACGTCAAGGCGCCGTTGAACCCCTGGGTCAGCGACCGAGCCTACGTCGCCCGCTGCGCCTCCTGCGGCTCCGCGGCCTACAGGCCGCAGCGGCCGGACGAACGCGTAGCCTGCGACGACTGCCGTGCGGACGTCCACCCGGACGAGTTCGCCTGGTACGTGACGCCTGCGGCCTTCCGGACCGACTTCAGGCCGGAGGCAAACAAGCCGGACGACGTCGGCATCATGTCGACCCGCACCGTGGCAACGGTCCTGCGCCACGGCGAAGGCCACGACTGCGGCAACGTGAAGGTCTGGAGCGGGGCCGGCGTCACGGTCATGCACCTGAACGACGGCGCGGCGGGCGAGGACGGCGAGCCGACCCGGTTCGCGGTGCAGGAGATGAGCGACACTTGGGTCCTCAAGGGACAGCCCGCGCTGCGCGCCACGAACCTCGTTTGCCAGGCGGTCGACACGGAGCTTGCTAGCGAGGAGGAGCGGGGGCGGTGGCGCGACGGGGTTCCGGTCGAGGAAACCTTCGGCCTGGTCGCGCGCAAGGAGACCGACGCGCTCTACCTGGAGCTCCTCTCGTTCGACAGGCGGCTCAACCTCGACATGGTCGCCAAGCAGGGGCGCATGTCGAGCACGGCGGCACGCGCCGCCGCCGTGAGCGCCACGCACATCCTCGTCCAGAAGGCCGCGCTCGCGCTCGACGTCTCGCCCGACGAGTTCGAGCCCCTGGAGCCGCGCCTGCGGGGCACGCAGCCCCTCATCCAGGTCGCCGACGCCCTGATCAACGGCTCGGGCCTGTGCCGCCGGCTCGGCGAGCCACGGGCGGACGGCAGGCCCGAGATCCTCCACATGATCGGCGAGATCCTGGGGGCTGCGGAGGCGTGGCCGATGAACGTCCTCCTGGAGCCGACGCACAGGTCGAACTGCCACACGTCCTGCTACCGCTGCGTCCAGCAGTACGGGAACCGGCGGGCCCACAGCCTCCTCGATTGGCGCATGGGCATCGCGTACCTGAGGGCCTTGGTGACGACCGGCTACGCCTGCGGCGCAGACGGGAACTTCGACGAGCCGGAGCTCTCGGACTGGCTCGGGCGTGCCCGGAACCTGGCCGCGTCGGTCGCCGCGATGCGTCCGGGCTCCCTCCGCGTCGAGCCCGCCGGCCGCATCGGGCTGCCGTGCATCGTCGAGGGCGCCGGGGAGGCGGCCGCGAGGCTCGTCGTCGTCCATCCCTTGTGGCGGACGGACCCCGGGGCGGTTGGGAGGCTGCTCGGAGCCGAGGCCCGGCCGACGGACCGGTGCGTGAACACCTTCGAACTCGAACGCCGTCCGTTGAAGGCGCTCGAACTCGCCAAGGTGAGGGAGCCCGCTCCAAGCTTCAACGAGGCGTAACCGCGCCCGCTGCCTGAGGTATGGCCGCGGGAGAGGCTAACCGGCACCGTTGCCGCAGAGCCCGGGGGAGGGGATGTCGGCTTACCGGCCGGCTTCGCCGCCCCCCGGGCGGGAGGTCGGCAGCGCGATGCCGGCCTCCAACTCGGCTCTGTAGCGGCGCGCGTTCTCGACCTTCGCGCGCTGCTGCCTCAAGGCCGTCTCAAGGGCCGCGTTGTAGCGCGCGATATCGCCGGCGCCTGCGGCGAGCTGCGCGATCCGTGCCTCGGCGGCTTGCAGGGCACGGGCCTTGAGCGCCTCTCCCTCGGCACGGGCCCCGTCCGCGTTGAGCGCCCGCTCGGGGAAGTAGGTGAGTTGCCGGGTTTCCACGACGACGAGCTCATCGCCGCTAACCCGGGGACTGTCATGCCGCTCATCGCGGCCGATGAGCTCGGCCGTGCCGGAGAGCGGCACGTGAACCAGCACGCGGTCTGGTTCCGAGTGGCGGACGTTCCGGCCGTTGCCGACGGGCTTGAACTCGACCCAGAGCGCGTCGTGCAGGATCTCGGGGACCGCGACCCCGAATTTCCGCCTGGCCTCCGCCACGAGTGCGTCGATGTCGGCGCCCTCGCCGGTAAGCTCGTCCAGCGCCCATTCCTCTGCCCTCCGGAGCCGGTCTTCGAGGAAGCGGCCCAGGGCGTCGTGGCCGAATGACGTCTGCTGGTGCATCGGGTCTCCCTTGGATCTTAGGCCCGTACCGGTCGGCGCGCCTTAACTCCGCTGGAGCGGCTGCATCATCTGGTCCCAGAGGTACTCGGCGGCGCCTTCCTGGGTGAGCTTGCGCTTGTCGTTGCCGCCGTAGCTCCCCATGGCGCCGGGCTTGAAATGCAGCACCTGGTCGTCGACCTCGGCGAGGAGGTAGTCGTTGCAGCTGTTCGTGTCCGCGCGGTCGGAGGCGGCCCAGGAGATCCCGTGGCCGAACATGCCGCCGCGCACGACCGAGCCGCGCGAGACGGCCTTGCCGGCGCGGTAGATGACGGCGCTGAAACGGTTCGCGTCGATCCGCCGGAAGGTCGTCTCGATTCCCTCGTTGCGCGCTTGGAGTTCCTCAAGCGAGCCCTCAAAGAAGCGGGCGAGGTACTCGAAAGCCTCGTCCAGGAACCGGTCGCGGTCGGCCTCGGTGAAGCGCTTCGGCAGGCGCAGGTTGCTCGAACGCGGCAGGTCGCGCGCCGGCGCCGCGGGAGCGCGCGCCGATGCGCCGGCCGAGGCCTGGCGCGGGGCGTCGGCCTTGGGCAGGGCGTCGCGGATCTTCCTCACCACGTCGACCATCGCCTCGTCGATGTCGGGCCAGGCGGTCACGGGCTTCCCGTCGCGCGGCGCCGCGAGCAGCTTGCCAAAGGGCGAGGACATCCAATCGCAGTGCCGCAGGATGACGGGGATCACCCGCGCCGAGCCCTCCGCGTGGCGCTCCAGGGCCCGATCCATCTCCCGCTCGTAGCAGTAGTTCGAGGCCAGGAAGGCGGAAGACACCAGCAGGAGGATGACGTCGGCGCGTTCGAGCGCCTCGGAGATGCCCGGATCGACCTCGTCGCCGGCCTTCAGGCGGCGGTCGTGCCATGCCTCGACAAAGCCCTGGCGCTTCAGCAGGGCGAGATGCTCCTCAAGCTTGTTCCGCAGGTCCTCGTCGGCGTGCGAGTAGGAGAAGAAGACCGTTGCCATGGAGCCCCCTGACCCCATCGCCGGACCGTGCCGGCGGGGGCATTGGTGCTTGAACGTCAATGTTCGTCGTATGTTCCTGAAGCCTGGACGCTTGTTGTCTGGCCCCCGGGCGAGCGTCAGGCAGGTTGGCCCACCGGCCGGCCACGCCGGGTCCTGGCCGCGGGCTTCCGCGCCGGCGCCTTCGGCTTGGCGGAGCGGGTCGCCGCTGCTGCGCCCTTAGCCGTCCCCTTGGCCGAGCTTGAAGGCACCCGCTTCGCCTTCGGCGACGCAGCGGCCGCCCTGTTCGGGGCAGGGGCAGGGGCAGCCTTGGGCTTGCGTTCAGGCTTGGCGGGCGGGGGTAACTGCTCCGCCCTGACGGCCTTCACGACCCCGCGCAGCCCGTTCACGATGTCCTCGAACGCCTCGCCGTAGGGGCGCCACTTGCTGACCGGCTTTCCGTCCTTCGGCAGCAGCTTGTACCGGGCCATGCGCGTGTGCCGCCACTGGCACTCCTCGACGAGAGCCACCACCAAATGGACCTTGCCGCGCCTCGCCTTGCGAAGTGCGTAGCCGTACTCGATCTCGAAGCAGTAGCGAGAGTGGAGGTAGGCGGGGCTTGCGAGCGCGACGAAGATGCCCGCCAGCCTGAGCTCCCGCCTTATCCGCGGGTCGAGCTCGGTTCCCGCGATCATATCTCCGTCGAAGAAGACAGAGACCCCCTCTCGCTTCAACTGCGCCATGTGGACGTCCAGGCGCCCGCGTGCCGCCTCGTCACGATGGCTGTAGGAGATGAACACCCTGACGGGCGCGGGGGGCTCCGGCGTGGCGCCTGTGCGCGGCGCCTTCGCGGACATGCCGCCCATCCGCCGCGCCGCCATGGCTACCAATCCCTCCGGATGTCGGTGCGGTTGCAGAGCGGGCAGTGGATGGCGCTGAGCCTCCGGTTGCGGCGCCGGGCCTCGCGGGCTTCCTCCTCGGTCAGCGCCTGGGTCTCGAAGCGATGCCCGCAATTCAGACACCGGTACTGCACGCTGACTGGCACCGCTCGGGCCTCCCCCTTCGGCCAACTTCACAATAGTGCGCCTGGACCCCTTTTGTTCCAAATCCATCTGTGGATGGAAGCGCCCGCCACGCACCGCCGGCCAGGTCGGCGACTGCTGACCTGTCAATGACTTGGATACGCCGCCTCGACCGTGGGGCACGCTCGTTGCAGGTCCGTCCAGGTGCGCTTGACCTCGTCGTCGGGGCTCCTCAAGCCGGACGCGAGCATAGCTCATCCCTTCCGCCTTCCGACGCCGGGACCGAGAGGGGCGCAGAGGCCGGAGGTTAGTCTCGTGGTTGCCCCGACGCCTCGGCGCCCTGCCGAACGAGGGCGAGCGCAGCCTCCGCGTCGCCCACCCGCGCCGCCGCAGCCCGCGCCGGAGCCGCCGCATGCACGGCCGGCGCCGGCCGACCCCGTGCCGCCGATGCTGTCTGGAGCCCGGTTCTGAAAGCTGTTCGTGGCGGAGGTCCACGACCTGCTGCTGGAGGCCGGCCCGCTCTCCGTCGAGGACATCTTGGACAAGCTCCCGTCCGGATGGGTCGAGGCCACCCGTCGGTACGGCAAGGCCGGCGATGGCAAGACCATCCGGCCGGCCAAGCTCAAGGAGAAACTGAACGTCCGCATCGACAAGGGCCGGCCGCTCACGGAGCTCGACGACGGGCGCTTTGCTGCGACCGACCGTTGGCCCGGCAGCAAGACGCTGAGCGACGAGGAGGCGGCCTAGCGGCCGGACGCCGGTCCTGGCCGGCGACACCCCTCGTGCGGACGGCGAGGAGGGGAACTCAACCGGCGACCGGACCCGACGAGCCGCTGTGGCTTGTCACGGCCTCCCGGTTCCGGGCGGCCCGCCTCGCGAGGCGTCAGGCACACGGTAGGGAAACGGCCCGCCACGTGCGGAAAGCTCGCCTATGGTGCGCCCTTCCTTTGCCGGCCCAGCAGTTCGTCGATCTTGGCCTCGAAGCTGGAGACGGCGCGCTGTAGCATTCGCCAAGTCGCCTCCTCGGACAGCCACCATGGCTGGCCTGCAAGACCGGACAGATGAGATCTCTCCGCATCGTCCGGTTCCCGCCCTCGTTCCAACACGAACGCACCCACAAGGTCATCCAACGTGCTGGAGTAGCCTCCGTAGCTGTATATGTGCGTCGAACTCAAAGAGCCGAGTTCGAGCACGACCTCCTTTTGCGTGTTGCCGTATTTGCCGGCGCCGTTCTGGAAATAGTCGATCTGGCTGCCGTACTTTTCCAGCGCTTGCTGGAATTCCCGCTCCTGGTAGAGCCGGTCCAGGTTGGCCACGACAGCCCCGTTGGGTGGCGTGATGCTCAGGATGATCGAGCGGTCATCGTTTCCGTAGACGACGCCGCCCTTGAAGCCCTTGGCTACGTCCAAGCTCGTCGTCCAAGAGGCAATCGTCTCCGGGAGACTGTTCTGGATCAGGACCTGGAAGGTCCTGTCCTTCTGATGGCACTCCTGCCGAAAGCAGAGTTGGTTGCACTCCCGGAAATAGGCAGGCAACGTCAACATCAGCGCCTTGAGGCGCTCGCCGCGGGCGATCTTGGTCCTCTCGGTCGGTCCGCGCTGCCAGTCGCTGACGGCCTGCACCAATTCGAGCGTGAACAAACCGGTCATGCGGTTCCTTGCCGTAGGTCGCGCGCGGTGAGCCGCCGCCCGCCGCTCGACGTGGACATGGGTCGAGGCGCGGCCATTTACGGGACGGTGCGACGTGCCTTGCGACGATGGCCCTGAAAAGGAAAAGGCGCGGTCCATACCGCGCCTTGCTTGGAAGCCTTGCCGCCCGTCCGAACGCTTCGCCGGGGGGCATGCCGTCGATTCGGGCTGAAGCCCTCGTCAGATGCCGATTTCGTCGGGACGCGTCATGGCTCAACCCTCTTCCGTACCAGAATCTATGGCTGCCCCCGGCACGAGTCAAGCGTGCGACAGCCTGAAGTCGAACACCTGCTCGAGGGGCGGGGCGTCCGTCGCCTCTATCACGACGCGGCTTTCGCCGGAAGGTATCCGGACCTCGTGGGTGCGGTCGTCAGCGTCGTGGAAGGTGACGACGATGCCTCGCCCGTCATGCAGGTTGTTCTCGATCTCAAGGACCACCTGCTGCGAGTAGCGGGCCGGCCTGTAGGTGTTGGGTTCCGTGCCGTGGGCGACCCACAGTTCGACCCGGCTCTCCACGAGGCAGGGACAGCCGGCCTCGATGGTCGTCTCAAACGGCCTCTCGATGGCGTCGGTGAAATCGGTCCCCGCGCCGAGCGACTTCCCGTCCGCCCTGACGAAGACCAGGCGGTTGCTTCGGCCGGGCGGCGGTGCCGTGACCTTCCGGAACTGGATCGTCGACCCGTAGGTCGAGCGCACGTCGTCGATGTAGCTTCGGACCGACACGGCGGTCTGGACGGCGACCAGGAACTTGCCTTCCCCGTCATGGAACTCGTTGATGGACACCTTCCGGTGCGTGGTGTCGGCGTAATGTTCGAGGAGCTGCTGCACCCGCCCGACGATGTAGTCGATGTGCCGCCCGCTCTGCTTGCGAAAGAGGATGCGCGCGCGCGTGTCGAACGATTCCAGCTCGGGCCTGGCGACCTGGGTGATGGCCGACGCCACGCCGACCACCAGGAACAGCGCCACCCCGCCGACCCAGGACGCGAACACGGAGCCCCAATGGTCGTTCGGCGGCGGCACGCCGACCACGTAGTAGACCAACCCGGTCAGCGCGAGGCAGATCAGGATGGCCAGGAACAGGGTCCAGAGGCGCCAATCGTAGCGGCGCGCCCATCGCCACGCGCCGCCCCATCCCTTGGCGGCGGTCGCGCGAGACCAACTTCGTATCCCCATGTCCAGGCGTGCCCCCCTTCGCGGCGCCCCCGACAACGCGCCGCGTTGGCGGTGGTGCCGTGAAGCTTCGGCCAGGCGCGGGACGGATCGGGTACGTCCCGACGAACCGCGACCCCGACGGCACACTCCCCGAGGCGGCGAGGGCGTCGGGGCGCGAGGGCCGCTCCACTCGGAGGTCAGTGCATCCCGGGGGCGGCCGGCGCCTCGGCCAGGGGGCGACGTCCCCGAGTTGAACGGTAGACCTAGAGGAGGTCGCGTAACGCGTTGCGCCACTTGTTACGCTTTGTGCTCGGTCGGGCGCGACCGCGTGCGCCGTGCGAATGGGTACGACCGTACCGTTTCCGGGTACGGTCGTACCGAGACGAGGTACGTTTTCTGGTCCTGGCGGCCGCAGCTTGGGGGAACCGGAATCTGGTGGATCTCGAAAGTTGCGTTGGCAGCGCATGCAAATGGGCCACAACATGCTGATGTCGTGACCGCCCTGAAAAGGTCCGCTTCACCGCTCGGAGCAGACGCCTTATTCAGCCCGCCACTAGGTCTGCAAAGGGTCAGCAGCTCACTTCACTCGCTACTGCCTCCAACGAGCTTCGAAGCCGTTGCTGGGGCGAGGGGAGCATGTTCGACCTAGTTCAGCAAGCAGGGCAAATATCTCCGAGTTCTTAGAATGGTGCTGGTTACCTTCAGGGCTCTTCACAGAACGCTTCAGCCTCCCGCTTGTGCGTGACGCCATCGTATCCTGGGCAGCCGGTGAGCGCGCCATTGCGGATCTCTCGCACGGCCAACAGCAGCAACAAGGCAGCCAGCAGCATCAACACGGCCCAGGCAGCGAGGTCCGATAGGCGCTCGCTCGGCAGGAGCAGGTCGGCAGCGCGACGCAGCCGCTGCCGGAACCGACTAGGGTGCGAAGAGGAGCGGCGGCTCTCGGACATGAGCTGGGATCTGCAGGTTGAGGGGTACGACAGGGATCAGCCGAGCCAGCCACCAACCATCATGGCGAACAGGTAGGTGACCAAGACGAGGGCGACGCACACGGCGAAGCTTTCAGGGGTCGGCTCTCGCCTCATCGCGGCGCCAGCCGCTCCAACGGAGGCTCGTCGAAACCGACCTCAGTTGCGGCCCCGGAGCGGTCATCCCACGACAGCGTCGTGCGATGTCGGTCGCCCGCGTTGGACATCACCATCCATCTCGCGGTGATATCCAACGCGGGGAAGCAGCTTTGCATGAGAGGAGACCGCACTAGCAGGTGCGTTGGATATCTTCTCGCGTCGAATACCGCATGCTCACCAACGCCTTAGCACTGCGTTGGATATCACGCGCGGCTCGGCGAGCGCGGCCGGCGCAGCGATCAGAGACAGTCGCCGAAAGCATAGAATCGCGTGCGATGGCACACATTGATCTTTACGCGGCCCCTGACCGGCGCTACACAAGCATCATGACGTCGAACAGAATTTCCAATTCTGTTATACTTTGATTTTTAACGCGTTTTTTGCTTGCGTAGGCCTGGTGGGCTGCGGTACGAGCGCGGCCGTTGCATCCCGCCATAGAGCGCATCAGGCGCCTCCGAGGGCGGCGCCGAACAAAATTGGCAATTCTGGTCACACAAGCACCGGCTCGATCAGGTGCAGGGGCGCGCAGCCATGACCCGCACATCAGCTCCTTCCGGCTCGTCAGGCCGTCCGTCCCGGGCCCGTGGCCGGCTTCCCGGCCGGGATGTTTCCCAGAGCCCCGCCGGCCGCCCAGGGATCTCGGAACGAGCCCGCCTCCCCGGCCGCGCCGGTATGTCGCTCCACACCGCTCATGAGTCGGCGCAAGTATCTCACCCCCGACGAACGGGCCCGCTTCATCGCGACCGCATCCCGTCAGCCACCCGAGACCCTCACCCTCTGCCTGATCCTAGCCTATACCGGATGCCGCATCTCCGAGGCGCTGGCCCTCACCCATGCCGACCTCGATCAAGCCGGCGGCATCGTCAGCTTGCACTGCCTGAAGAAGCGCCGAACCGGTATCGTACGCGACGTGCCCGTGCCCGAAGGCGTCATGGCCATCCTCGACTTCGTGCACGACCTCGAAGCGTCCGAGCGGCGGCTGTGGCCGTTCAAGCGCAGCACTGCCTGGCAGCGTATCAAAACGGTGATGCGGGAAGCGGGCGTGAGCGCATCGGCCGCCTCGCCCAAAGGCCTGCGCCATGCCTTCGGCGTCCACGCCCTGCGCTCGGGCGTGCCGCTCACCCTGTTGCAGCGTTGGCTCGGCCATGCCAGCCTGTCCACCACTGCCATCTACGCCGACGTGCTTGGGGCCGAGGAACGCGAGATCGCCGCTCGCATGTGGTAGCCCCGATCAACAGCAACTGGAGACGAATGTCCGGCTGGTCACGAACGCGATCGAGCACATGCTGAAGACGAATGAGAGGAGACGATTCTCCCCCGATTTCGCGGACAGGGGGGGGGACCTGCATTCCGTTCGGCTTGCTCGGGTGTGATGTAACCAGAGCCGAGTGGATGCGCTTCCGATTGTCGTAGCCCTCAATGTCGGCGAACAGGTCGCGTCGGGCCTCGTCCCGGGTCGCCCATTGTCGTTGGTGAACGAGTTCGACCTTGAGGGGGTGGAAGAAGCTCTCCATCGGGGCGTTGTCTTGACAGCAGCCCGTGCGGCTCATGGAGGGGGTCGCCTTCATGTCGGCAAGCTACTTTCGGTAGGCTTCAGCCGCATATTGGCTGCCGCGATCCGAGTGGCAGATGAGGCCGGCCCGCGGTCGTTGCCGTTGGGCGGCCATCATCAGGGCGGCCTGCGTCCGCTCGGTCCTCATATGGTCGCGCATGGACTAGCCGACGATTCTGCGGGTGGCGAGATTGAGGACGGCGGCCAGATAAAGCCAGCCCTCACCGGTGGGCCGGTAGGTGATATCAGTGACCACCGACGTTGCGGACCTTGGCGAATGAAACCAGGGCGAGCATATTCGTGGCGCTGCACCCGCTCAGATAGCGATCTTCTATTTAGTCAACCAAACCGTGTTGGGCCGTGGTGAGAACGGAGCGGCCGAGAAGAGCTGCTTCAGCAGATTGGGTGCGATCGGCAGGTTGTGGCGGCTGTCGGTGGTGCAGGGTCGGAACCGACGCCCTGCCAGGACACGGATGCCATGCTGGCGCATCAGGCGCTCCACTCGCCCACGACTGACCGTTCGGCCCTCCGCGCGCAGGGTCGCATGCACCCGAGGCGAGCCATAGCGCTTATGATGCTCGGCATGGAGGCGCCGGACGTCGTCGAGGAGCTGACGGTTCGACACCGACCGGGTGTTCTCGGGGCGTGACCGCCAGCCGTAGTAGCCGCTGGGGGAGACTTCGAGCACGCGGCACATGAGATGCACTGGCCAGATGCTCGCATGCTGCTCGATGAAGGCGAACGTCACTTGGGCATCTGCGCGAAGATGCCGATCGCTTTTTGTAGGACGTCGCGCTCCATGCGCGTCCGGTCGAGTTCACGCAGCAGATGGGCGATCTCAGCGGCCTGGTCGGAGGGGGACGCCACCGGGCTCGCAGGCGCGGCTCCCGGCGACCTTGCTGCCCGCGGTGGTGAGGAGCTAAACATCACCGCCGAGCGCCACTGTCTCAGCGTCGAGGGTTGGATCCCGAGCTCGGCCGCGATCTGCATCTGCGGCCGACCGCTGCTTTCCAGCAGGGCCACCGCCTCGCGTTTGAACTCGTGGATGAACTCGCGTCTCGTCTTCGCCATCAAACATCTTCCCCACCCGCAAGGAGCGTATCAGAGGTGTCCGCGAAACCAGGGGAGGATCACTCTTCGCACATGCCCTGGCTACGGACGGTGATCACGGATTTGCGCGGCAACGCACGACTTGGTCAGTCCATCTAAAACAGAACGAGCGCAACGCCGACATCCCAGGGGCCGAACTCGAAACGGAGCCGGGAGCGGTCATGGACCGCGTTCAGCCTCTTTGGCGAGCTTCGATCCAAATCCCAAAACGACACCATCCGCGGCAGGTGCTGCCCCCAATCTCGGCTGTGGACAAGCCTCCGCAGCTCGATCCTGGCGGCCGAGAACGGATTGATGCGCGTCGTACTTCGTGCAATCCAGGCACGGTCTCGGCAACGAACAGGCTGGGACTGTGGGCTGCTGCTCCTTCTGAGACCAGCAGTTCGAGAGCTCGATGCTGCTGATGCAGCATGTATCCTCCGGGTTGGCCTGTGCTGGCGCGGCGGAACGGTTGTTCGGGACATCTCATCCCGGATCACCGATCCGACCCGTCCCTTGCCTCCGGCATCCGACAGTCCGGTTCGTGGACGTATGCGGATGAGCAGCTCGGCCGGTGCAGACCGGTCGCTGAGGGATTGCTCTTCAGGCGCTTAGGAACCGGGGCCCTTCGTGGCTGGCTGAACCGGTTCCACCTCTCTCCTCAGGGACAGGTGCGCCACGATGCGATCCTCAATCAAAAATTTTCATCTCGACCCTGCGCGTACGGAAGGACCGCCGCGCGCTCATGCCGAACGGCGAACGACGTCGTGAGGCGGGCATGGCACGCCCACCCCGCTTCGAACAGGCGGTTGCCGAGGTTCGTGTCGAGAACCGCTGCGTCGAACTCTGGATGGAGGAAAACTTCGCGGCGCTTCACGCGGCATATCCAAGCGGCCGCCTCAATCTGCGCGAACTCTCCGAAGTCGTACGACGCTGCGGCCTGACCAACAGTCACGGCGGACGGCTCACGGACGCGACACTCTCCAAGACCTGGGCACGGGTCCGTCAGCGGATGCTGACGGCGGCTCCATCGCCTCGACTTGAGGCCAACGAGGTCGCTCGCGGTGTCGTCACGCTGCCTTGGCGGGAAGCCGAGCTCCGGCCTGAACCCGCCTCGCCGGTCGACCGGATTCGCACGCCCGCCACCGTCCAGCCCCGAGCCCAACCTGCCGCAGCGCAAGGGAGCGCCGCCGAGCAGATCGCTCGCCTGCGAGCCGAGCAGCGCGCCGGGCGCCCCCCGATGCCCACATCCGTCGACCTCGCCAGCCCAGCTCAACTCAATAACTTTGCAGAAAGCATCCCGTCATGAGCAAGAATAACATCGTCGCTAAGATCCCTGCCCCTCTCACGAAGGAGGTCATCCATCCGGATGCTCACGGGGAGACCGTTGCGGTTCCACAGGTCGAGCCGGCGGACCGGACCTTAAGCGGTCGCGACAGCGATGCGGCGATCCAGACCCTGCTCGTCACCATCGGCCGGGGAAAGTCGGGCAAGTCCTTGATGAGCAAGCTACTCATCGAATGCGCCCGGGCTGCGAACCTGCCCCTGCGCGCCACCGATGCCGACCCCACGAACTCGGGTCTGAAGGATACGCATGCCGACACCGTTCCGGTGGCGGATGCCGATCCGCAGACTGTCTACGATCATACGCGGGCCGAGATCGAGCGACTGCTTGCCGGCAACGCCTCCACCCTGCTCGATTTCGGCGCCGGCAATCCGACTATTACGACCTTGCTGCGCGAGCTCAATCTCGCACGACTGCTCAAACGACGGGGCAAGCGGCTGACGCTGTTCTGTCTACTCGGTCCAGAGCGCGGAGACCTCTCTCAGATCGCAACCTTCCTGAGCCAGCCCAATCTTGAGGATGCCCGCATCGTACTGTGCTGGAACGAAGGATTGGTGCCACGTGGTCGCGAGATGTCGGACTTCGACCTTTACGTCACGGCGAAACCAGTCGTGGAGGCGCTCGACCGTGGTGCCCGGCTCGTCCGGCTGCCGCGGCTGGCTCCCGCGACGCGAATCGACGATCTCGGCCTGACCTTCCGGGACGCCGCGCTCGGCCGGGCCAACGCGGCAGGCCAGCGTCTCGGCGGGCTCGATACGCAGATCACGGCTGAGTGGTTGATGCGGTTGCCTGAGAGCTTCGCGCCGATCGCCGATTGGCTGCGCTTCGCGCCTGTCGAGAGCTTGCTGCAGGATCTGGAGGCCTGATGCCATGGCGGACCGCATCCCACCCGACAAGGCCCCTGCGTCCGCCGGCTCCCCGCTGGCGGATGGCAAGGCCACGCAGCTCGAAACGCACATCAACAGCCTGTTCACGAGCTACCAAGCGACCGGCCTCTCCACGCATGACCCCTACCACAAAGTCGTCGTCTCCTTGTGCGCCCTCGGTCTGGTCACGGATCGGGCACGGGCCGAGCAGACCGCTGCCCAGCGCCAGGGGCGAGAGGAGCTCGCGACCCTCGTGGGTCAAACCCGTCAGGTCGCGACGCAGATTGGAAAGGCCTCAGGTGAGGTTGAGGAGGCCGCCGAACAGATTGCGGTGGCCGAGGCGGCGGTCGCGGGCACTCTCGCGAAGCTGGCCGCTTTCGACCGGACCTTCGAGGACCGTGCCGATCGGATCGAGCGGGCCACGCGCCTCGACCTGAACGCGGCCGTCATGCGCAACGGTAGCCTGCTGGCGGGTCTCGTGGTGGCGAGCCTGCTCGTCGGGGCCGTCGGCGGCTACGACCTCGGCGCGCGGGAGACCTTCGGTACCCCCTACACGGCCGCGGAGCGTCTGCAACGGACGTTCGGTCTCGACGCGCTCTCGGCCCGGATGTGGAGCGATCTCATCCCGCTCAACGACCCACGTCCCCTCATCGCGCGGTGCCGGGATCTCGCGCAGTATGGCTACCAGCGCGATCGCCGATACTGCGACATGCAGCTGACTGTTCCTCCGGCCCAGACACCGCCCGGCACCTGACACGGCGTCCTCCGCGCTCCCCCGGCGGACGCACGTCGCTCAGCTGCCCGCTGCCCCGGATCCGACCCGCTGGACCGCGGCCCCCGGGTCCGGAGCGTGGACCCGCAGCGAATCCACCACCGAAAGGACATTCCCGAACCTCGGACCTGCCGATGAGGCACGGCCGATCCGTCCCGGATCGGCGCGCGACCCGCCACCGATCCGCCAATTGCGACCCCTGAAAATCCCCAACAGACCAAGGCACCCCTTGGTGCAGATGCGAAGGATACGATCACGATGTCCGGCAAGATGACGCAACTCAACCCTGGCGCTGCAGCTCCCTGGACCCTCGAACGCCTCGGCGACCAGCTCTTCGCGATATCCCGGACGATGGACGCCCTCGTTCAGATCGCTGAAGATCACACCAAGATGCTGGAGCAGGTGCTCAAGGCCGCAGCGGCTCCGGGCGAAAGCAGCGAGTTCAGTCCGCTGAATCGGAATCTCAATCAGATCACCCAACTACTGAAGCTCAACGGCGATCTGCTAAGCGTGATCTGCTGTCAGGTCGGTGGAGTACCGCCCGGGAAGCCCTAGGATCGCGCGTGCTCACTTATCTGACCGGACGGGTCACCACGCCCGCGCTGGCGATGGCGCGGCACTACATGCAGGTGACGCTTCCTCCCGACCTCAAGGAAGTCGCAGCCTATTATGGTTGGGCGCGCGATATCGACGCCGGACCGGATGCCGGCCGTCCGGCACCGCGGTTGCGCGCCGATCTCGATCCCCGCCTCGCGCAGCTGCTCGGCTTGGATCCGGCCAACCCGCTCGACCTCCGCACTGTGGCGAACCTGCTCGCCGGCCACCGCGCCGACGGCCGGCCAATTCGGGGCAAGCAAGTCCAGGCCGGTGAGCGCGTCACGTTCATCGACTTGTGCTGGAGCGCCGACAAATCCGTGTCGATCGCCTGGGCCCTCGCTCCCACTCCCGAAGAAGCGGCCGTGATCGCGCTCGCCCTTGAGGAGGCCGTCCATGCGACGATGGCCGATGCGGTCGCTCCTCAGATCGGCCGGGCACGCCGGGGAAAGGCCGGAGCCGGGGGCTCCGAGGCCGGCGCGATCGCGTGGATCGCCTTCGATCATTGGACCAGCCGGCCGACCCCTGGCGCCGCCGGTGACGCCCAGCTCCATATCCATTGTCCTGTTCTCAACATTGTCCGGACCGCGGATGGTCGAATCGGCGGCCTCGATCTACAACGGCTGAAGGGACGGGTGCACGAGCTTGGGGCGATCTTCCAGGCCAACCTCGCGCGGAACCTGCGGCGCGCTGGCATCGCGGCCGCGCTCGATCCGCAGCACGGCTGTGCCCGGATCACTGCGATCCCGGATGATGTCCGCGCTGCGTTCGCCAAACGCACGGCGGTCGGCACGGCGGCTGCCTACGCTCAAGCTGGGAAGCTGGGGCTCGATTGGGATGAACTCGAGGAGCGCTCTCGCATCGCACTGCTGAAACAAGCTGTCCAGGGCGATCCGCGCGGGGCCAAGCGGGACGACCTCGGCGACCGTTCGAGCTGGCAGGCCGAAGCGGCCGGCCTGGGCTACGAACATCTCAGCGTGCTCGGTACCGAGCCTTCGCGGCCGAGACCGACCCGAGCGCATCGCTTGGAGCGAGCTTATGCGGTCGCCCTCGACTTGCTGGAGCCGAAGCTGGAGAACACGGCAGTCCTGCCGGAGAGCCAGGTGCGGTTGGCTGCGGCCCGCTCGTTGATCGCCGCCGGGATCGAGCGGGCGGACGAGGTCGAATGCGTCCTCGAGCTCCTCCACACCCGCGGCATCCGCCAGGAGGGCCGAACCGTCACGCTCCTTCCCGGGGCTCCTGGCGCCGACATAGACGGGACAGGCTGGCAGCGCGCGGCCCGGTCTTACACCACCGGACTGCACGTCGAGCGGGAAGGCGAGTTGATCGATCTCGTCCGCGAGGCAGCCGCGGAGCAGCGCGGGGCACTCAGCGCAAAGGCGATCACCACAGCGGTGTCCCGATCGGGCCGGGACTTTTCCGGGACGGAGCATGGCCGCACGCAGCGCGAAGCAATGGACAGGCTTGGGAGCGGTGCGGCCTTCACCGCGGTGATCGGCGTTGCGGGCAGCGGCAAGACGACTCTGCTGCAGCCCCTGGTCTACGCCTACACCGCCGCAGGCGCCCATGTGTTCGGGACGTCGCTTGGATGGAAGCAGACGCGCGCGTTGACCGAAACCGGCATCCCGACGGAACGCTGTCTCGCCTTGGCCAAGCTCCTGCAGGATGGCGAGCGGGGCAAGATCGCCCTTGGGCCGGACACGGTCGTCGTCATCGACGAACTCGGGCAGGTCGGCACTCGCGACCTGCTCCGGCTGATGCGATTACGCACCGCCAACGGGAGGTTCCGGATCCTGGCGGTGGGGGATCCGCGCCAGTGCTCCTCCGTGGCGGCCGGCCCGGTCATCGAGCTGCTTCGGGAGGCGCTGGGTCAGGAAGCGATCCCCGAGATCCTGACGACGGTCCGTCAGAGAGCGCAGGACGAGCGTGAGACGACTGGCATGTTCCGGCAGGGGCGGGCGGCAGAAGCGTTGTCGCGCAAGCGACGCGACGGAACTGCGCGGCTCGTGCCCGGCTCGCCTGCCGCCGTTGCGGAGGTGGTCGCCGACCTGTGGACCGAGCGACATGCCGAGCACGTCGACGATCCGACCTACAGCCTATCGGTGAGCGCCCCGACCAACGCCGATGCGCTGATGCTGGCGGGTGCGATCCGCGCCCGCAGGAGGAAGGCGGGCGAACTCATCGGCCCGGATCATCTCGTCCAGGCGACCGACAACGTCGGACGCAAGTTCGAGGTCACCCTGGCTGTGGGCGACCGGGTTCGGCTGTTCGCACGCACGCCGGCCCGGAGTTCCAGCGGGCAGACCTTCGAGATCGGGGTCAACGGCAGCGTGCTGGAGATCGAGACGATCGAGCCAGAGGGCATACGCCTGCGCGACGTCGGCGGCCGATCGGGGCTGGTGGCTTGGACGACGCTGCTCCATCCCGACGGCGATCCCGCCGAGCCTCGCTACCGGCTGGGATACGGCGACGTCCTGACGATCGACAGCATCCAAGGCGTGACGAGCGAGGAGAGCCTCTTCGTGATGCCAAACGGCTCGGCATCAGTCGACGCCTTCCGCGGCTATACCGCGGCCAGCCGGCACCGGGCGCGGAGCTACCTGATCTGCGGTGAGACTGCGGAGCGGGTGGCGATCGCAGGCCAACGCCCGATCGGTGCCCGTCGCCCCGTGACGGACGACGAGATCTGGGACCGTGTGGCAGCCAACCTCTCGCGAGAGCCTACGGTCGTGACGGCGACGGCCCTGGTCTCACGGGCGCGAGAAGTCGCCGCCGACGCTCGGCGGACGTTGCCTCTGGCGCTGGCACCCCTTGAAGCGTGCGCACGGCGCGGCCTCACGCGGGTCAGCCTGAAGCGTGGTTTCGTGCGCGGCCGGGAGGTTGCGGCGCTGACGGACTGGGCTGAGATGATCGCAGAGCCGATTGCCCGTCAACTCGCCGACACGGCCGTGATGGCGGATACGCTCTCCCGCCGGGACGAAGGCGGGGTTTCCCGCAAGGCTATCGAAGGACTGGAACTGGGAGGCTTCGCTCGAGGACGGGTTCTACGGCGTCTGGAGCAATGGGCGGAGGAGATCGGCGAACTGCTCGAGCGGCAACGTGCCCGGACATTGGATTTCCTGCGGGGTCTCTCCGACCCAGATCGCAATGTCATGATGAGACCGGGACCTATCGCCCGGCAATTCGGCCGACGGCGGGACATGGAGCGCCTCGACGGTTGGGGGCACTCACTCACCGAATGGCTGGATCTACAGGTCCGGACGACCCGCGCCCTTCTCACGGCGATCTCGAAGGAGCCCATGAGCGGAGGGGTCAGCCAAGCCGTAGAACACAAAACCCAACCGATCGCGACAACGGTCGAGCCGGAAGAAGCGGGCCTTCGGCGCAAACAGGCAAGGCGGCGTCGGGGTGCGAAAGTAGGCTCCGGATTAGAGATCTGATGGTGTGATGCCCCCCCCCCCCGCTTATCGCCCGACACCGAGTAGGGACTCGCATAGGCGGTGCCGTCGTTCGCTGGACCGGTGCCTCTGCCGCCGAGAAGTGAAGCCAAATCGGGTACGACACGCGGTAGAACGAGGAACGGCCGTGGTGATCCGGACGGCCCAGGGGAGCGCTGAGATGAGCGCTCAAGGAGGTTGCGGACGCGCTCCACCCGAAGGCAGCGCCGGCTGGAGGCGGAACGCAACAGTCTTCGTCGCTCGGCACCGCGATGCCTTGGACACAGGCCCCCCGACAGCACGTACGCGCCTGCGTTGGATATCACGAAAGACGGGAAAAGACGTGCGCACCCAAGCCGTTGCTCGGGTGCTGAGAGAACAAGGATCGATGGGGAAAGGGCGAAGGCACCTTCGCTGAAAATCCCGGAAAAGACGGGTGAGGCAGGGCGGCGCTGGGACAGCGTCCGCTTCGCGTCGGCGAGGCGCCTTCGGCTTCTCCTCTGATGACGGGTACCTGAAATGACACATCACGACATGCCCGCCGGTGCGGACGCGGCCGCTTGCCCGCTCGAGCCCACCGGCCTCTGGGTGCGGGCTACGGCGAGCCGACCCCGGCGGCACCGAGACGGCTGGTTGTTCGACCTCCAGGCGCTCGACCCAACGCGCAGCGGTCGGCTCACCGTTTTCATGTCCGCTGACTTCACGGACCAGATCGAGCAGGCCTCGGGCATCATGCTGCACGAGGAAGATCTCGTCGGCGATCATACGGTTCTGCTAACGCTTACCGTCGATCCGCTGCTCGGCTTGACCGGGCGGATCATCGGCCTGGATCGCGGCCTGATGCTGAGGGCTTGGGCCGAGCGCGACGCGCGGGTGCGGGAGGCGCTCGACGCCAACGGCCTGTGGGACAGGCAGCACGAGCTGCCGATGCCGCGCCGGCTGCGCCGCGTATTCCTGATCGAGCCGGACGATGGCGCGCCGCACGCGATCGCGGACGGTCTCGCCCGTTGGCACGAACTCGGGATGATCGCGCTGATCCGCCACCCGCTCTCGTTCGAGGAGCCGGGTTCGGTAGCGGCCCTGCATCGCGCTTTCGACGCCGCTCAGGACCAGTATGACTGGGGCACGCTCGACGCGGTGATCGTCGAACCGGGCACCGGCTTCGCCTTCCGCTCCCTGTCGGACGCAGGCCTGGCAGAGCGGCTGTGCACATTCCCGGTGCCGATCCTGACGCGACGGACGCGGCCGGTGACGCTGCTCGACGGGCTCGCTTTCCGCAGCTTCGACACCGCACCCGAACTCGCCGCGCTGCTGATCGAGATCCTGCACCGCGAGCTGCGTGAGGCCAACCGGCCCCGCCTTGAGGCGATCGCACGTGAACTCGAAGCGGCACCAGCGGTCGAGGACCGCCCGGCTGAGGAGGGAGCGCTCTTCGACTGACGCCCTCTCATCCAGAGGCCGGCGGCCTGCACGACAAGCCGCCGGACCGCTCGACCCCGCCATCACACGACGACACACGAACGGACACGATGCGACATCACCGATTCCCCGCCTGGAGGGACACGCCGCCACACCAGCCTCATTCCGGCGGCGACGCGCCACTGCGCGCCCGTCACGACCGCGGCAGCGCGCTCGAACCCGACTCACTCTCCGCCGACGTGCACGAACTGCGCGACGTGATCGGCTGGCTGCGCCAGCGGCTGCGCGGCGAACACAGCGTGCGGGCCTGCGTCCTCACGGTCGAGGCCGCCGGTCCCGACAGCTATCTCCTCTTGCTCGGCGAAGCGCAGGCGAGCCTGAGCTACGATCCACCGCGCCTGAAGGTCCGTCTCGATGCCCCCGAGCTCGTCCTAATCCGAGCGGAGCATGGCGTTGACTTCGATCCGGCCGACCTCGTCAACCGTACCATCGCGGTTCAGTTACGCACCGGCCTGCGTCAGCGGTTCGGCCGCGGAGCCGGCGTTCAAGCCAAGCTCATGGCCCTGCTCTCGCTCGGGCAGATCCCGCTCGAAGCAGACATTGAGCGCGAGTGCACGCTGCAGCGGCTGAGGCTCGAGCGGGGCCGCTTCGGGCCGGACAACTGGGTCGAGCCGGAGGATCTCCATCATGTTGCGCTCGTCGTCTCAGAGCATGGCGAGGCGCGGCGCGACGTCGAGCACGTGCTGCAGTCGCTCGAAGCGGCAGGTCTCCTCCGCCTCCACCGGGTGTGGGCCAACTTCGAGGGTGCCGGGGCCGAGCGCACGTTGGTCGAAGCGTTTACCCGCGTCAGGAGCCTGCATGCCGAGTATGGACTGTCGGCGACCTTGGTCTGCCGCGGCGGTGGGCCGATCGAAGCATTCCGTCCGCTCAACAGCTACGCGATCGCGCATGCTGCGACAGCAGATCGGGTGCCGAACCTGATCGTCGGCCTCGGCCATGCCGGCACGCCGCGCACCGCCCTCGATGCAGTGGCGGCGCGCTCCGAGCCGACTCCGACGGCGGCGGCGATGCTGGTGCGCCACCTCGTCGAGCGCACCGGGCTCCGGGCCGAGCGCGCGCTCGCCGCTTTTGAGGCTGCGATCGAGGAGGATCTCGGGGCGGCTAGCCGCATCGCCCTGGCACGAGCCACGACCGCCTTCGACATGGCGCTGCAAGATCTCGTCACCGCGGCCGAAGCACGACTGCGACAGCTCGATCGGGCCGTCGAGCAGAGCCTACTGCTGGGATTGAGCGCGGCAGTCGGCGGGATCACGCGGAAAGAACCGGATGCCGATCCCGTCGAGGTGGATCCTCCCGGTGACACCGAGGACGACGCCCTCCTAAGCGAGGCCCTGGTGCTGGTGATCGCGACCGAGACGGGCTGCATCTTCACCAGCGCCCAGGATCTCTCAGCGGGCCTGCCGCTGCTGCTGCAATTCCCGGACGGCGCCGTACCCGTCCGGGTCACACCCTTCACTTCAACCACTCACTAACATCACTCAAGGACGCTGATACCATGAACCATTCCCCCCAGACCCCGAGCTTCCTGGCCGCGGTCAGGCGCATCGAATCGCTGACCCAAGAGATCCGCCGTGATGGGCTGGCCTCCTTCGAGAAGGTGGAAGCCGCCTATACCGAGGTGCAAGAGCTGCGCGCCGTACTGAACGCAAGGATCTCAGAGCTGCGTCGCCGCAGCGCGTGATATACAGCACAACCACCGCCAATGATAATTCATCGGCGGTGGTTGTGCTTTGATATACTGATAATTCAGCTCGGGAAGCCCCTGCTACATAGGCATGATCACGGTCCAAAATCCCGGAAGCTCCAGCCGCTTTTAACGAAACATCAAATCGGCATCGACAGATACATGATCCGAAGGGGAAAATCGCGAGGCTAGCTGTCGATTGCTGCACCTCCTGGCCAATCGTGGTCCGTCATCAAAGATTGGCAAAGAAGCAGGCGGCCGTTCAGTACGGCTCAGTTGATGGGCCCCTCGTGACCCATTGCGGACTCTCGGTGCTTTCCGATGGAATGACTGCTCGGCGGGTCGGAACAGACATGGAAGGGCAACCAAACACCTTCATTGCATCGCCCCTCGTCCGACGGAAATGTGTCCGCGATTCCTGTTGCTCCAGACGATGCCGCTTCCTTCAAGTGATCTCCAGGGCGAGAGCCGTCGCTTCGCCGCCGCCGATGCAGAGGCTGGCGACGCCGCGCCTCAACCCGCGGGCCTTCAGGGCACCGAGGAGCGTCGCGACGATGCGGGCGCCGCTGGCCCCGAGCGGATGGCCGAGCGCGCAGGCGCCGCCGTGGACGTTGAGGCGCGCGTGCGGGATGCCGAGCTCCCGCATCGCGATCATCGGCACCAGCGCGAAGGCCTCGTTGATCTCGAACAAATCGACCTCACCGACACCCCACCCCACCTGCTCCAGCAGGGCTCGGATGGCGGGGACGGGCGCGCAGGCGAAGCGTGCGGGCGGCCCAGCATGGGACGCCGTGCCGACGAGGCGGGCCAGAGGCGCCAGCCCCGCGGCTTCCGCGTCGGCCGCATCGGCCAGGACGAGGGCGGCGGCTCCGTCGGAAATCGAGCTGGCATTGGCCGCCGTCACGGTCCCGTCCGGCGAGAAGGCCGGCCGCAGGGTCGGGATCTTCTCGGGCTTGGCCTTTCCGGGCTGCTCGTCCTGCTCGACCTGCGCCGAGCCGGAGGGGACGCCGACGAGTTCGCGTGCGAAGGCGTGCTCCGCCTGCGCGGCCAGCGCCCGGCGCAGGCTTTCCAACGCGAAGGCGTCCTGCTCGGCGCGGGTGAAGCCGTACTCGGCCGCGATCCGGTCGCCGAAGCTGCCCATGAGCCGCCCCGGCTCGTAGGCGTCCTCCAGACCGTCGTGGAACAGGCTGTCGACCGCGCCGCGGTGGCCGAGCCGGGCACCGCCGCGCAGATCCGGCAGGAGGTGGGGTGCGTTGCTCATGCTCTCCATGCCGCCCGCCACCACGCGGCGCGCGAGCCCAGCCTGCAGCAGGGCGTGGCCGAGGATCAGGGCCTCCATGCCGGAGCCGCAGACCTTGCTCACCGCGGTGCAGGGGACCGCCTCCGGCAGTCCCGCGGCGAGCGCCGCCTGCCGGGCCGGCGCCTGGCCGAGACCGCCGAGCAGCACGCAGCCCATCAGCACCCGGTCCACCTCGACGGCCCCGGATCGGTCGAGCGCGGCGCGGATCGCGGCGGCGCCGAGTTGCGGTGCCGTGAGCCCGCGCAGGCTTCCCATCAGGCCGCCCATCGGGGTGCGGGCGTAGCCGAGGATGACGGTGTCGGAACGGGTGTGGGTGCGCATCACAGGGTCCTCGCGATGACGAGCCGCTGGATGTCGGAGGTGCCCTCGTAGATCTGGCACACCCGGACATCGCGGTAGATCTTGGCCACGCCGTACTCTTCCAGGTAGCCGTAGCCGCCGAGCGTCTGGATCGCTCCGGAGCAGACGGCCTCCGCCATCTCGCTGGCCACGAGCTTGGCCATCGAGGCCTCGCGCAGGCAGGGGCGGCCGGCCTCCTTGAGGGCGGCGGCGTGCAGCACGAGCTGGCGCGACGCCTCCAGCCGGGCGGCGAGATCCGCGAGGCGGAAGCCGACCGCTTGATGCTCGACGATGGGCTTGCCGAAGCTGCAGCGCTCCTTGGCGTAGGTGATGGCGATGTCGAACGCCGCTTGAGCCATGCCGACGCATTGTGCGGCGATGCCGATGCGCCCGACCTCCAGGTTGGCGAGCGCCGTGCGGTAGCCGCCGCCGATCCGGCCCAGCACAGCGTCCTCCGGCAGATCGAGCCCCTCGAACACCAGCGCGCAGGTGTCCGAGGCGCCCTGCCCCAGCTTGTGTTCGACCCGCTCGACGCCGTAGCCCGGCGTGTCGGTGGGCACGAGGAAGGCGGTCATGCCCTTTCGGCCCGCCTCGGGATCGGTGACCGCGACGACGAGCGCGAGGCCGGCGATGCGGCCGGAGGTGATGAACTGCTTGCGTCCGTCGAGCCGCCAACCGCCCTCGATGCGCCGGGCCCGGGTTCGGATCGCCGCCGCGTCGGAGCCGGCATCGGTCTCGGTCAGGGCGAAGGCGCCGAGGGTTCGGCCGGCGACGAGATCGGGCAGCCAGCGCGCCTTCTGTGCCGCGCTGCCCTCGGCGAGCATACTGTTGACGATCAGACTGTTCTGGATGCTGACGATGGTGGACAGTGCACCGTCGCCCGCCGCGAGTTCCATGAGTGCAAGAGCGTAGGATACGTAATCGGCGCCGGCCCCGCCGAACGCCTCGGGGGCCGTCATGCCCATCAGGCCGAGCGCCGCGACCGCCTCGAACACCTCCGCCGGATAGCCGCCGTCGCGCTCGAACATCTGCGTCCGCGGCCGAATCTCCGCGCTGACGAACGCGCGCACCGCGTCGCGGATCATCGTCTGCTCGTCCGTCAGGATCATCGGCCGGCTCCTCCTGGCCGCGACTTGTACGCCGCCGCGGCACGGATCGGCCCCATCCCTTCGGCCGGGGCGTGACGGCTCTTCGCGCCGTGGGGTGTGGCCCTGGCACAACATGCCGGTGCGCTCGCCGCGAGCACAACTTTGGTATGGCCTCGCCAATCCCGATCCCCGCTCATCCTCCCTGCAACCACAGAGGTCGGACAGGGGGGCTGGACATGTCTTTGGGGAAAGCCGTCGCGGGCGCAGTCCTGGCGCTCGGAGCCATCGCGGCAGGGGGGCAGGCCTACGCTGCGGATCTCGCGCCGCAGCCGGCCGGTCCGAGTTTCGCGGTCGCCAGCCAGGACACGTGGTACGTCCAGGCGGGTCTGGCCAGCGTCAACTTCTACGAGCGCGCACGGGTCTCGGCCTTCGGCACCGTGATCCCCGGCGCCCGCGCCCGGGTCGGGGACGGCGAGACCTTCGCGCTCGGCGTCGGCTACTTCTTCACGCCGAACATCTCCGCCATCGGCATCATCGGCTATCCGCCGACCACCACGATCAGCGGCACCGGCGCCATCGCCGGGCTGACGGCGGGACGGGTCCAGTACGGCCCGGCCGTGGCGGCGCTTAACTACCACTTCCGCACTTTCGGGGCCTTCCAGCCCTTCGTCGGCGTCGGCGTGAACTACACGCTGATCTTCGACACGACCGATGGCGACATTCAGCGCCTCAAGGTCAACAACGCCATCGGCCCGGTGCTGCGCGTCGGCTTCGACTACATGCTCACGAAAAAGCTCGGCCTGTTCTTCTCATACAACAAAATCTTCGTCGGCACGACGCTGAAGGGCTTCCTGAATCCGGCGATCCCTGGGCTCGGCGGTGCGCGCGTGACGGGCAAGATCGACCTTGATCCCGTCATCCTGCATACCGGCATCACCTACCGGTTCTGACGAGCGACCCGGAACCTTCGGGCAAGGAGAGCGACACCTTGGCGATCCCCCTTCTGTTCCGGGGCCTGCGCCTGCCGGCCATTGCCGCGCCGATGTTCCTGACCTCCGGCCCCGACCTCGTGGTCGAGGTCTGCCGCTCAGGCGTCGTCGGCACCTTCCCGGCGCTGAACCAGCGCAGCACGGAGGGGTTCGTCGCATGGCTCGACGCGATCGAGGCGCGCCTCGCCGACCGGCCGGACGCAGCGCCCTACGGCGTGAACCTCATCGTCCACCGCTCGAACCCGCGGCTCGCGGCCGATCTCGACGCGGTGGTGCGCCGGCGGGTGCCGCTCGTCATCACCTCGCTCGGCGCGGTGCGCGACGTGGTGGACGCCGTCCATTCCTACGGTGGCCTCGTGTTCCATGACGTGATCGGGCGGCGTCACGCCGAGAAGGCCGCCGCCGCCGGTGTCGACGGCATCGTCGCCGTCTGCGCCGGGGCGGGCGGCCATGCCGGCACCCTCTCGCCCTTCGCGCTGGTGGCCGAAATCCGCTCGTTCTTCTCCGGGATGATCGCGCTCTCGGGCGCGATCTCGACCGGGGCCGACATCGCCGCCGCCCGCGCGATGGGGGCGGATCTCGCCTATCTCGGCACCCGCTTCCTGGCGACACGGGAATCCCTCGTCAGCGAGGCCCAGAAGCGGATGACCGCCGCTTCCGGCAGCGCCGACATCCTCTACACCCCGGCGATCTCGGGCGTGGCGGCGAACTTCCTGCGGCCTTCGATCAGCGCAGCCGGGCTCGACCCGGACAACCTCGTTCCCCACGGCGCCCTCGACATGGAGAACGAGGCGAAGGCCTGGAGGAATGTCTGGTCGGCCGGCCAGGGCGTGGCGGGGTTCGACGACGTACCCGCCGCCGCCGCGCTGTGCGAGCGCCTGACGGCCGAGTACCGCGCGGCCCTTGCCCGCCTCGCCGACGACCCGTTCACGCGCGGATAGCGTTGCGCCGCTCCTCCCGTCCCTGACCCGGACCACCTTGAGCCGTGCCGTCCCGCTGGAACGGCACGGCTTCTTTTCGAAGCGGCTAGCCGGCTGATCGGAGTAGACCGGCCGGGCGGCGATCCCCGGAAACGGCGACGGCCTCCGCAACCCATCGGTCGCGGAGGCCGTCCGATGCGCGGAAGAAGCGGCCGCGTCCCGCGGGAGCTCAGGCCGCGGCGGCCTGGGCGGCGGGGCGGCGGATCGTGACGGTCTTAGGATTGGTGAACTCTTCGAGCCCGCCGATGCCGTTCTCCTGGCCGACGCCCGATTGCTTGTGGCCGCCGAAGGCCGCGAAGGGCGAGAGTGCCAGAGCCTCGTTGATCCAGACGCTGCCGGCCTCGATCCGCCCGGCCAGCCGCAGGGCGCGGGCCTCGTCGCAGGTCCAGATCGTGGCGGCAAGGCCGTACTCGCTCGCGTTGGCGCGGGCGACCACGTCGTCCTCGTCGGTGAAGCGGATCAGTGGCAGGACCGGGCCGAACTGCTCCTCCTGCACGATGCGGCTCGATTCGTCGGGATCGTCGATCAGCGTCACGGGGATGAAGTAACCCGGGCCCTCGGGGGCACGGCCCGCCTCGATCACCGTGGCACCGGAGGCGCGGCACTCGGCCAGCAGCGTCTGCACCCGCTCGTACTGGTTCTGGTTCTGCACCGGCCCCAGTGCGATCCCCTGTTGCGCCCCGTCGCCCATCGGCACCGCCTCGGCGATGGCGCGCAGGGCCGCGAGGAACGCGTCGTAGACGTCCGCGTGGACGTAGACACGCTTGGTCGCCACGCAGATCTGGCCGCTGTTGGTGAAGGCCGACCAGAAGATCTGCTCCGCGGTGGCCTGCACGTCCACGTCGGGGAAGACGATGGCAGGATCATTGCCGCCGAGTTCGAGCGTCAGCCGCTTCAGGGTTGCGGCGGCGCTCTCCATCACCCGCCGCCCGGTCGCGGTGGAACCCGTGAAGCTGATCTTGCCGAAGCCCGGATGCGCCGTCATGAGCGGCCCGAGTTCGTCGCCACCGGTCACGATGTTGACGACGCCCGGCGGCAGGATCTCGCGCAGCAATGCGCCGACCCGCAGCACGCAGAGCGGCGTGAAGGGCGAGGGCTTCAGCACGAGGGTGTTGCCGGCGAGGATCGCGGGCGCGATCTTCCAGATCGAGAGCAGCACCGGGAAGTTCCAGGGCGAGATTGCGCCCACCACGCCGATCGGTACCCGGTGCGTCTCGACGCGGTGCTCGGCCGTGTCCTCCACCACCGCGACGAGCAGTTCCATCGAGGCGATCGCGCCGCACCACTGGGCGGCGGCCGTCACCTCGAACTGCGCCTGGGCGAGCGGCTTGCCCTGCTCGCGGGTGAGGAGCCGGGCCAGCGCGTCGGCCTCGCCCGCGATCGCCTCGCCGATTCGGGCGACCAGTGCCTGGCGCTCGGCCCAGGGTGTCGCGGCCCAGGCCGGGAAGGCACGGGTCGCGGCCGCGACCGCCGCGTCGAGTTCGACCGCTCCCGCATCGGGCACCTCGGCGAAGACCGCGCCGTTGGCCGGGTTGCGCACCGAGATGCGGCCGGGCGCCTCGGCATCGCGCCCGTCGATCGTCATGGCCGTGAAGTCCAGCATCGTGATCCTCCCGCTTGGCTTGATTGATTGTCGTTCGTTCCGTTCGCGCCGCGGCGGTGTCAGTCGATCCGCAGCACCGCCTTGACGCAGTGGCCCGCATGGGCGTCGGCGATGGCCTCGTTGATCTCGGAGAAGGGATAGAAGCGCACGAAGCGCTCGACCGGCAGGCGCCCGGCGGCGTGGAGCGCGACCAGTTCCGGCAGGAAGCTCTGCGGGTCGCTGTCGCCCTCGATGATGCCCTTGACCGTGAAGCCGGCGGAGATCGCCGGGACGATCGGAAGGCGCAGGGTGGCGTCGAGGGCGCTGGGCACGCCGACCATGCCGAGCGTGCCGCGCGGGCCCAGCATCGCGAAGGCCGATTCGAGCGCCGCGACGTTGCCGCTGGTGTCGAACACGTAGTCGGCGCCCGCCGGCAGGATCGCGCGCACCGCCACGGCGGCATCCTCCGCCGCCGGGTCGATGGCGTGGGTTGCGCCGAGTTCGAGGCCGAGCGCCCGCCGCTCCGGGCGTGGCTCGATCAGGATGATCGATGCGCATTCCGCGATTCCACCGCCGAGGATCGCGCTGAGGCCGACCGCGCCGCCGCCCATGACGACGAGCGTCGAGCCGGCTCGCGCCCCGAGCGAGCGCAGCACGCCGCCGACGCCCGTCTGCACCCCGCAGCCGAGGGGGGCGAGCACGCCGAGATCGGCGTCGGCTGGCAGCTTCACCACGTTGCGGGCGCTGCCGATGCACAGGCTGGCGAAGGAGGACTGGCCGAAGAAGCGGGCGGCCACCCGGCCGCCCCCGGGATCCTGTGCGGGCGAGCCGCCCTCGGCATCGATGCAGGCGAAGTTGAGGGCCATGAAGCTGTGGCAATAGGCCGGGCTGGCGCTGCGGCAGGTCGGGCAGCCGCCGCAGGAATCGAAGGTGAGCAACACCTTGTCGCCCGGCGCGACGTGGGCGACGCCGGGGCCGACCGCCTCGACGAGGCCCGCGCCCTCGTGGCCGAGGATGAGCGGAAACGGGCTGCCCATCGCGCCGGAGGCGAAGATCAGGTCCGTGTGGCAGATGCCGGCGGCCTTCACCCGCACCAGCACCTGACCGGGCCCCGGTCTCGCGATGTCGACGCTGCGCAGGCGGAACCGCTCCTGCGGCGCGTCGAGGACGGCGGCGAGTGCCTCCATGGAATCGTCTCCCCCGGGTTTTTCGTTGCGGGCCGAGCATGCGCCGCCGCCGCGCGAGGCGGCCCCGCCGAAAGGTCGGGTCGGGACGGAGCCCCAAGCCAGCGAGGCGGACGGGCGCACCCATCCCATTCGCATCTGACCCAGACTTTGGGTTGGGGCGCGCCCCGCCGGCCCTTGCCACTCTTGGGGCAATCGAGAGTCCCCGGAGGCCGCCACGGCGGTTCCCGGAGGCGCTCCGGCTCAGGAGGAGGCTCATGCTCGACTACGCCAAGTACCTGCTGTCACCCGTGCTGCTGGCGACCTCCGCCTACGGGCTCTGGCTCGGCGGTCCGCACGCCTGGCTCGGCTTCGGCCTCCTCATCGGCATCCTGCTGTTCGACGCGT